>DASPKS010000091.1:0-20113 GCA_035628035.1 Rubricoccaceae bacterium | reverse complement strand
CCGCTCCGTCCCCGCGGGGACGGAGCGGGCCGCTTCCATGCGGAGTAGCCAGCGCGCGCCGGGGGAGGTCGCGCTATCCCCCTCCCCACTCCTCCAGTCGCTTGAGGAACTGCACGACGCGAAACGTCTCGCGGAAGCCGAGCGCCCGGTGCGCCGCGATGCTCCCCTCGTTCTCGATCTCGGCGTCGCTGGCCAGCTCGCGGAGGCCACGTGCGCGCGTCCACGCCTCACCCGCCTCGACGAGCGCGCGCCCGACCCCGTGCCCTCGCCACTCCGGCGCCACGTACCACCCTTCGAGGTAGCCGACGCGCTCCTCCATCGAGCCGTCCACGCGCTCGCGCACGCTCAGCTCGACGAACCCCGCGAGCGCGCCGCCGTCGGCCTCGGCCACGAGCACGGCGGCGTTCGCATCGCCCCGGGTGGAGTGCTCCGCGATCTCGAAGGCGTGCGTGGCCTCGTCCACGTCGGGCCAGAGCGCCCGGCGAAACACCAGCCAGGCGCCGTGCTCATCGGGGCGAAGGGGACGGATGGTGAGGGGCATTGGCGGTGCGGAGAAATTAGCAGGAAGGCCCAGACACGCTGAGACCGGCACCGTACTTTACGCGGCTTTCCTTCGTTAGCAAACCCCACCCGGCCCCGTCCTCATGCGCCGCGCTCCCGTTCTCCTCCTCTTCCTCCTTGGCTTCCTCGCGCTGCCGGCCGCCGCGCAGGACCGCTCCCTGCTCACGCTTGAGAAGCTCTTCGCCTCGCCGGAGTTCTTCCCGCGTTCGTTCCAGGGCGGGCGGTGGGCCGAAGAAGGGCCCGTCCTCCTCTACGTCGAGGCCGACCCAGAGACCGGCGCGACGAGCCTCGTCGAGATGAACCTGGAGACCGATGCGCGGCGGACGCTCATCGAGGGCGCGCGCCTCACGAAGCCGGACGTGGTCGAGGAGGTCGGCACCTCGGACGATGCGGGTGACGATGCCAGCGACACGGATGACGCCTCTGGCGGCGCCATGCTCGAGATCGAGGACTACGCCTACTCCGCCGACGGGAGCAAGGTGCTTTTGTATACCGACTCCGAGCAGGTGTGGCGGCTCAACACGAAGGGGTACTACTACGTTTACGACCGCGAGACCGGCCGCGTGACGCCCATCGCCGGCCGCGAGGCGGGCTTCCAGATGTTTGCGAAGTTCGACCCCGCCGCCGAGCGCGTCGCCTTCGTGCGCAACCGCGACCTCTACGTGGTCGACCTCGCCACGGGCCGCGAGACGCGCCTGACCAACACCGGCTCGGAGGGCGGCGTCATCAACGGGACGTTCGACTGGGTCTACGAGGAGGAGTTCGGCCTCCGCGACGGGTTCCGCTGGAGCCCCGATGGCGAGCAGATCGCCTTCTTCCAACTCGACGAGACGAACACGCGCGACTTCCAGGTCACCAACCTCCGCACGCTCTACCCCGAGTACCAACGGTTCCGCTACCCGAAGGCGGGCGAGGCCAACTCCGAGATCCGCATCGGCGTCATCGACGTGGAGAGCGGCCAGATGCGGTTCTTCGACACCGACACGTGGCTAGAGGGCGGCGAGGAGACCGAGTACATCGCCGGGATGGGGTGGACCCCCGAGGTAGACGGCCGCCGCTACGTGTGGATGATCCGCCTCAACCGCGACCAGAACAAGATGGACCTCCTCTACGGCGATCCACGCACGATGGAGGTCCGCACCATCCTCCACGAGGAGAACGACTCCTACCTCGAGGTCGAGACCGGCTTCTCCGACGTGGCCATGGGGACAGTCACCTTCCTCCGCGACGGCGAGCACTTCATCCTCCGCTCCGACCGCGACGGGTACTCCCACCTCTACCTGTACGAGAACGACGGCACCCTCGTCGGTCAGGTCACCCAGGGTGCGTGGGACGTGACCGACTTTCACGGCGTCGACGAGCGGAACGGGCTGGTGTACTTCACCGCGACGAAGGACGACCCCCGCGAGCGGCACCTCTACCGGATCGGGCTCCCCGGCACGCGCGCGCGCCGCCGGATGTCGGAGCCGCAGCGGATCACCCGGGAGGCCGGCTGGCACGGCGTCGAGCTGTCGAGCGACTTCCGGTACGTGCTCGACACGTACTCCACGCAGACGACGCCGTCGGTCACGCAGCTCCTCCGCTCGGACGGTACGCCCGTGACGGTGCTGGAGGACAACGCGGCGCTCCGCGCGAAGGTCGAGGCGCTCGGCCTCCCCGCGCCGGAGTTCATGGAGGTCCCGGCCGCCGACGGGACCCCGCTCCACGCCTACATCATCAAGCCGAGCGACTTCGACCCGAGCCGCGCGTACCCGCTCCTCATCCACACCTACGGCGGCCCGGGTAGCCAGGAGGTCGTCAACCGCTGGGGCGGGACCGAGCGGCTCTGGCACCACATGCTCGTCGAGGAATACGACATCCTCGTGGTGGGCGTGGACAACCGCGGCACGGGCGGGCGCGGGAAGGCGTTCAAGACGATCACGCAGCGGCGGCTCGGGCCCATCGAAGCCGAGGACCAGATCGCCGCGGCGCAGCACCTCGGCGCGCTCCCCTACGTAGACGAGGAGCGGATGGGGATCTGGGGGTGGAGCTACGGCGGCTACCTCACGCTCCTCGCGATGATGTACGGCGACGGGCCGGAGACGTTCAAGGTGGGCGCGGCCGTCGCGCCCGTCTCGAACTGGCGGTTCTACGACACCATCTACACCGAGCGGTACCTCTCGACGCCCCAGCACAACCCCGAGGGGTACGACCAGGGCTCGCCCGTCACCTACGCCGCCAACCTCCGCGACGACCAGCGCCTCCTCATGGTGCACGGCGACGCCGACGACAACGTCCACGTCCAGAACACCATCGTGATGGCCGACGCGCTCCAGGCCGCCGGGAAGCAGTTCGAGATGATGCTCTATCCCGGCCGGAACCACGGCATCTACGGCGGCCGCACCCGGCTTCACCTCTACACCATGCTCACGAACTTCTTCCGCGAGCACCTCGTGGGCGAGACCATGGCGCTGGCGGAGGACGAGGTCGGGAGCCGGTAAAGGGGCCAAGCGTACAGCGGGAGGGGCGGACGGCGCGGGAAGGCCCGCCCTTCCGCCCTTCGTCCGTTACCGCACGCTCCCATGGAGATCGGCTTCCTCTGGCTCTCGCTCACCGTCGTGCTGACGCTCTACTGCACGGGCGCGGCGTGGGTGGTGCAGGCCGTGGCGTACCCGCTCCTCAGCCGCGTCGAGGAAGAGCGGTTCGCGCGGGCGCATCGGGTGATCATCAACCGCGCGCTGGCGGCGTACGGCGTGCCGTCGCTCCTCGCCCTCGCCGCAGCGGTGGCGCTCCTCTTCCAACCGCCGTTCGGCGTGAAGGAGTCCTCGATGTGGCAGATGCTCGTCGCCCTCGTGATGCTCACGCTCGCGCTGACGGCGAAGGCATGGGCACACCGTCGTCTGGCCAGGGTGGGCGCCCGGCGGCTGCCGCCGTTCCGCCGCGGGTCCCCGCACCCGATGGAGGAAGGCCAGGACCGCGCGGACGATACCGAATCGCCCCACGGGACCATGGAGGAGTTGCAGCGATTCCGGCGTGTCCACCTCGTCGCCGCGCTGCTCTGGACCGCGTGCTGCTTCGTCGCGCTGGACCTGACGCGGCAGGCGTTCGGCCTCAGCCCTTGAGGCGCCAGTGCGCTGCCCGGGGGGCGAGTGGGGGAGGGCATGCGCGAAGCTGGCGGTAACTTCCGCCGCCTCCTTTCCCCCGCCTGATGGCCCCCGACCTCCTCCTCGCTGGCGGCGTGCTCCTCGACCCCCGTACGGGCGAACGGCGCCGCGCCGACCTCCTCGTCCGCGATGGACGCGTGGCCCGCGTGGGCGAAGGGCTGCAGGCCGGGGAGGGC
This sequence comes from Rubricoccaceae bacterium, assembly GCA_035628035.1. Taxonomy (GTDB): domain Bacteria; phylum Bacteroidota; class Rhodothermia; order Rhodothermales; family Rubricoccaceae; genus DASPKS01. Next base: position 16,233 of record DASPKS010000091.1, on the reverse strand, counting down.
GTGCGCACCTACGACGCGGCGGGCAAGCTGATCTCGCCGGGCTGGATGGACATGCATGTCCACCTCCGCGAGCCGGGGCAGGAGCACAAGGAGACCATCGAGACGGGCGCGCGGGCGGCGGCCTTCGGCGGCTTCACGGCCGTCGCGTGCATGCCCAACACCGACCCGCCCATCGCCACGCGCGACGTCGTCGAGTTCATAAAAAAGCGCGCCGAGGGGCTGCCGGTGGACGTCTACCCCATCGGCGCCGTCTCGAAGGGGCGCGAGGGGAAGGAGATGGCCGAGCTGGGCGACATGGCCGCCGGCGGCGCCGTCGCCTTCTCCGACGATGGGGCGCCGGTCCAGCACGCCGGCCTCATGCGGCGCGCGCTGGAGTACGTCCGCACGCTCGACAAGCCGATCCTCGCGCATGAGGAGGACCGCGACCTCAACCCGCACGGGCACATGCACGAGGGCGAGGTCGCCGCGCGGCTCGGGCTCCCCGGCATCCCCGCCCTCGCCGAGGAGGTGATGATCGCGCGCGACGTCCTGCTGGCCGACTTCACCGGGGGCCACGTCCACGTCTGCCACATCTCGACGGCCGGGGCGGTCGAGCTCGTCCGGCGCGCGAAGGCGGCGGGCGTCCGGATCACGGCCGAAGCCGCGCCGCACCACTTCGCCCTCACTGACGAGGAGGTGGAGCGCTCGGGGTACGACACCCACGCGAAGATGCACCCGCCCCTCCGCACGGCCGCCGACGTGGAGGCCATCAAGGAGGGGCTGCGCGACGGCACCATCGACGCGATCGCCACCGACCACGCGCCGCACGCGGTGTTCGAGAAGGAGGTCGAGTTCGCCGCCGCGCCCTTCGGCATCCTCGGGATGGAAACGTGCTGGGGGCTCGTCGGCCGGGAGCTGATCGGGCCGGGCGTGCTCACCGTTGCCGAGGCCGTCTACAAGCTCACCGTCGCGCCGCGCGAGATCCTCCGCCTGCCCATGCCCACGCTCGACGAGGGGGCCGAGGCCTGCCTGACCATCTTCGACGCCGAGACGGAGTGGACCTTCGAGGAAGCGCACATCCGCTCGAAGTCGAAGAACACCCCGTTCGTCGGCGCGCCGATGGTCGGCCGGGCGTGGGCCATCTACAACAAGGGGCAGTTCGTCGAGGCCGCGCTGTGAAGCCCTTCCTCTCAATGTGTCATCCTGAGCGGAGGCGAGCGGAGCGAGCCGGAGTCGAAGGATCTGGCTCGGCGGTGGGAATCCGTTGTCGGAGCGTTTTCCTGTTCCGGTTGCAGATCCTTCCTCGCTTCGCTTTTCAGGATGACGTCGTAGAAAGGAGGGCGCCGTGAAGCCCGCGACGGCCTGGGTGATCCTGCTGGCCTCCGGGCTGTTCGAGACGGTCTGGGCCGTGGGGCTCAAGTACACCGACGGGTTCACGCGGCTCTGGCCGAGCGTGGGCGTGCTCGCCGCGATGGCCGTGAGCGTCTACGGGCTCTCGGTGGCGGTGCGCGCGATCCCCGTCGGGACGGCCTACGCCGTGTGGGCAGGCGTCGGGGCGGTCGGCGCCGTACTCGTGGGGCTGTTCGTGCTCGGCGAGCCGCGCTCGGCGGGGCGCCTGTTCTGCGTCACCCTCATCGTGCTCGGCATCGTAGGCCTCAGGCTGGTCGGCGAATGAGCGACGAAGCCCGGATCGAAGTCGTCGTCGGCGACCTCACGGCGCTCGACGTGGACGCCCTCGTGAACGCGGCCAACCGCACGCTCCTCGGCGGCGGCGGCGTGGACGGCGCGATCCACCGTGCGGCAGGGCCCAGGCTCCTCGACGCGTGCCGCCAGATCGAGGAGGTTGCCCCGGGCGTCCGCTGCCCGACGGGCGAGGCGCGGATCACGCCCGGCTTCGGGCTGCGCGCGCGGTGGGTGATCCACGCCGTCGGCCCCGTGTGGCAGGGGCGGTGGGGGAGCGACAGCCCCGAGGCGCGCCTCCTCGCCTCGGCCTACCACGCCGCGCTCGACCTCGCCGCCGCCCGCCGCCTCGACACCGTCGCTTTCCCGGCGATCTCGACGGGAGCCTACGGCTACCCTCCGGAGGAGGCCGCTGCCATCGCTGTCCCCACCATCCGGGCCTTCCTCGCCGCGCACGTCATCCCGCGCCGCGTGCTCCTGGTGGCCTACAACGAGGCCAACGCGCGGGCCCTCCGGCGGGCGGTCGAAGAGACAAGGGATTCTCGCAAAGGGGACTAGGTCGCGTAGTGCGCACCGTACTTTGCGGCATCACTCCCCTGCGACGATGCCGCTCCCCGCGCTCGACGCCCCGTTCCTCCGCGCGCAGACCCTTGGCGCCGACTTTCCGCTTCGGACGCCCTTCGGCGAGCGCCTCCTTGTCTACGCCGACTTCACCGCGTCGGGCCGTGGGCTTGTGTTTGTTGAGGACTATCTCCGTGAGGTAGCGCAGCAGTACGCCAACAGCCACACCGAGGACAGCCACACCGGGCGCTTCTCGACGCAGCTCCTCCACGAGGCCGAGGCCGCCATCAAGCGCGCGCTGAACGCGGGGTCTGGCGGGAAGGTCGTTGCCTGCGGGACGGGCTCGACCGGCGCCATCCACAAGTTCCAGGAGATCCTCGGCCTGGCGATTCCGCCGGCGACGCGCCGGCTCCTCTTCGGGCTCGCCGAAGAAGCCCTCGGCGCCGCCGCCTACGACTGCCTCGCGCGGTACGTGCAGCAAAAACAGCCCGTCGTGTTCGTCGGACCCTACGAGCACCACTCGAACGAGGTGACGTGGCGGGAGGGCATGGCGACGTGCGTGGAGGTGGACCTCAACCCCGACGGGCAGCTCTGCCTTGCCCACCTCGAACGGCTCCTCGCCGACCCTGCCTTCGAGGGCCGCCTCAAGATCGGGTCGTTCTCCGCTGCCTCGAACGTGACGGGGCTCCTGACGCCCGTCCGCGAGATCGCCCGGCTGCTCCACCGCTACGGCGCGCTCGCCTGCTTCGACTACGCCGCCGCCGCGCCCTACGTCGAGATCGACATGAACCCCGCGGGCGATCCCGCCGCCGCCCTCGACGCCGTCTTCCTCTCGCCGCACAAGTTCCTCGGCGGGCCGGGGTCCTCCGGCATCCTCGTCTTCCACGAGCGGCACTACCCGAAGGACCTCCCGCCGAGCGTCGGCGGCGGCGGCACGGTAGACTACGTGGGCCCCCACGCGCACGACTTCACGGCTGACATCGAGGCGCGCGAGAAGGCGGGGACGCCGGGGATCTTCCAGACGCTCCGCGCCGCGCTCGCGCTGGAGGTCAAGGCGGCGCTCGGTGTCGAGGCCATCGAGGCGCGTGAGCACGAACTCGTCGCGCGCGCGTTCGCACGGTGGACCGCGAACCCGGCCATCGAGATCCTCGGCCCGGCCGACCCGGTGCGGCGCATCGGGATCGTCTCGTTCAACCTCCGCGACCCCCGCGAGGGGTTCGTCCACCCGAAGCTGGTGACGGCGCTGCTGAGCGACCTCTTCGGGATCCAGAGCCGCGCCGGCTGCTCCTGCGCCGGCCCGTACGGCCACCGCCTCCTCGGCATCGACGAGACGACGAGCGAGCGGTACCGCGCGGCCATCCGCGCGGGCGAGCACGGCCTCAAACCGGGCTGGTGCCGCGTTGGCTTCCACTACACGATGGACGATGCCGAGGCCGACTTCGTCGTCGAGGCGGTGGACTTCCTTGCACACCACGCCTATAAGTTCGTCCCGCTCTACCGGTTCGACCTCAAGAGCGGTGCGTGGACGCACCGCGAGGCTACCGTGCCAGAACCGGCCTTCTCGCTTGGCGCTGCGCTAAGGGCCGAGCCGACCGGGCCGACCGCGCGCCCCGACGCCGAGCGCCGCGCCCGCTACGCCGAAGCGCTCGCCGAAGCGGAAGCCTGGGCCGAGCGCCTCGGCGAGCCGCCCCCAATGCCGAAGCTGGAAGGGGAGCGCGGCGACCTCCAGTTCTTCTGCCTGCCGGAGGAGGTCGAGGACCTGTCCTGAGCCGAGGGCCGCGCAGGGGTGGGACGCTGGGAACAATCCGCTAGGGGTTGCAGATTTCCGCACCGGTTCCTAGGTTCCTAGCATGACCTCGCGAACCCTCACCCGGCCTCCCATGACGATGCTACCCCGCTGGTCCCCCTACATCGGTTCCTTCCTGCTCCTTGTCGGCGTGCCCTTCATAGGCTGCGATTCTGCCGATCCACTTACGGAACGGGTGTCTTTCACATTCGAAAGCGACGCGGATAACACGCTGCCGATTCACATCATCGCGGATGGTATGGAAAACTACGGGCCGGATAACCGCCTCAATCCGGGCGAAACCCGCGAATGGGAGCGCGAGGTCTTGGTGGAGGACTTGGACTTGTTGGCGATCTCTGCGGGACGGAATGGGCAAACCATTGATGGGGTCCTGTGCGATGTGAGTGGGAGCGAACCTAATAACGTGAGCGTTCGCTGGGAGGAGGCCCCGGGCGACCCGGGGGGCGGGACGTTACATGCCGATTGTTGACGGACCGCTTGTAGGGCCGCTCGTAGGGGGTGTGCCGCCCGCGATATTCGGACGTAGGAGGGACTCATCCTCCCGAGTCAGTGTCCGCGTGCAGGCGTGAGGGTGGGCGCTCTTCGCCCGGTCAGATCTGCTTCCAGCTCTCGGCCTGTCGCGGGAGCACGTCGGCCGGATCTAGGTCCGGGCGGAGGAGGGCCTCCGAGATCCGCTCCATCCGCGTGCCCTGCGAGCCCTTCACGAGCACCACGTCGCCCGGCTGCGGTTCATAGAACTCGCCCGCCCGTAGCCCCTCGACGACGGAGGAAGACGTGGGGTGCGTGACGACGCTGCCCTGGAGATCAGGTGGCAACGTCGCCACGGCCCGCCCCATGATCGGGCCGACGGCGTGGACGACATCGGCCGAAGCGATGGCCTCCCGGAGGACGCGCGCGTGCTCCTCGACCTCCGTCGGGCCCAGCTCCAGCATGTCGCCGAGGAAGGCAATGCGGCGCGTGCCTTCCAGCGTGCCCAGGACGCGGAGCGCCGCGATCGTCGTCTCGGGGGAAGCGTTGTAGCTGTCGTCGAGGAGGGTGCTGCCGTTGCGGCCGCGGAGCCGGTTCAGCCGCCCTTTCTCCGGCTCGATGCGCGCGAGCCCCCGGTTGATCTGCTCGTCCGTCATCCCGAGCGACTGGCCCACGCTCATCGCCGCGAGGGCCGCATAGACGGCCGGGTCGCCGAGGATCGGGAGGTCCGCCGTGATGCGGTCGGGCCTCACGTCGCAGTCGGCGCCGGTGCCGTAGAGGAGCGTGCGCCCCTTGTTGACCTCGGCCATCGCGCGCGTGCGAGGGTCGTCGCCGTTGAGGCACGCGGTGCCCGCCCGGCCCAGCGCACGGACGAGCTCCGACTTCTCCCGCTGCACGCCGTCGAGGCTCCCGAACGTCTCGAGGTGGACGCCCTTCACGTTCGTGACGACGGAGATGGTGGGGGGGAAGTAGGTGCACAGCTCCCGGAGGTCGCCGGCCAGTCGCGCGCCCATCTCCAAGACGAGCTTCGTCTCGGGCGTGATCTCGCGGTTGAGGAGGAAGAGGGAGAGCCCGAGCGGGGTGTTCTTGTTGCCCTCGGAGGCGACGGCGTCGAACGCCTCACGGAGCACCGCGAGCACGGCCGCCTTCGTGGTGGTCTTGCCCACCGACCCCGTGATGGCGACGATGCCGGGGCGGAGCTGGCGAAGCTTGGCGGTGGCCTCTCCGACGAGGTAGCCCACCGAGTCCTCCACGACGACGACCTCAATCCCGTCGGGCACGTCCACCGCCCGCTCGGTGACGATGCCCGACGCCCCCTTCTCGATGGCCTGTGGGATGAAGTCGTGTCCGTCGTACCGCTCGCCCCGGATGGCGACGTAGACATCGTCCGGCTGGAGGGTTCGCGTGTCGGTCGAGTACGCCATCTAGCGCGTCGTCTTGAGGCGGGCGTCGCGCGCGTGCCGGTCGAGGGCGAGCGCGATGAGCGTGTCGACGAGCTCGCCGATGGGCATCCCCGTATGGGCCCACATCACGGGGAACATGCTCCGCTCGGTGAAGCCGGGGATCGTGTTGAGCTCGTTGACGAGGACCGCGCCGTCTGCCGTCACGAAGAAGTCGACGCGCGTCATGCCTTCGCAGCCCATCGCCAGGTAGGCGTCGGCCGCCAGCGCGCGGACGCGCTCGGCGACGTCGTCGGGGAGGTCGGCCGGGACCTCCATGCGCGCGGCGTCGGCATCGAGGTACTTGGCGTCGTAGGTGTAGAACTCGGCCGTGCAGACGATCTCACCGGGGATGGACGCGCGAGGCTCCTCGTTCCCGATCACGGCGCACTCGATCTCGCGCCCGGTCACGGCCGCCTCGACGAGCACCTTGTGATCGTAGGCGAAGGCGTCGGCGAGGGCCGCGTTGAACGCCGCCGCGTCCGCCACCTTCGAGATGCCGACCGAAGAGCCGGTGTTGGCGGGCTTGACGAAGAGGGTCCGACCGAGGGCGCTCGCGACGTCCTCGAAAGTGGGACGGTCGCCGCGCCGGAAGAGGCGGAAGGGGACGACGGGGAGGCCCGCGTCGCGGAGCACCCGCTTCGTGATCTCCTTGTCCATGCACGCCGCTGAGCTCAGCACGCCGGGCCCGACGTACGGGATGCCAAGCGTTTCGAGGAGCCCCTGGACGCGGCCGTCCTCGCCGTTCTTCCCGTGCAGCATGGGAAAGGCCACGTCGAGCGCGAGCGGCTCCAGCGCCGTGGCGCCGTCGGAGCGGCCGAGGATCGGGCTTTCTGCATCGGCGGGGGAGAAGAGCGCCGTGCGGTCCTCCGCTGCGTCGTCGTTGCCCTCCATCAGCCGGGACGGCGACGCGTCGATGTGCCACCGTCCCTCGCGGTCGATCCAGATGGGCGTCACGCGGTAGCGCGCGGGGTCGAGCGCCGCGAACACGTTCCGCGCCGAGTTGATGGACACCTCGTGCTCGGGCGAGAGCCCGCCGTAGATCAGACCGACGTGCACGTTCTCCATGGGTTGACGGGCAAGAGCAGGGGGAGAAAAGCGCAGACGGGATCGAGTGGCCCGCGCCAGAGAAGCGGCCCGAAGCTATGCAAGGAGGTGGGGCTCCGGAATCCCTGGGCCGCCGGATGCTGCTAGAGGAGCGGGCGCAACGAGGTGAAGGCGTCGGCGGGCAGATCCGCGACGGGATAAACCGGGGTGAGGACAACGCGGGCGCCGTCGCTCCGCGTCTTTCGCGTCGGAAGGCGCAGCGGACCCGCCGGTGTGGGCAGGGCGGCCTCCTCGGCGAAGGACCACCGCGCGGGCGCCTCGGCCTCTTCGAGGAGGTATGTCCACCCGACGAGGCGTCCTGTCTCGCGCTCGGCACGGAGCCAGTACCGGTCGCCAGGCGTGAGCCCGACGTTCTCGAACGAGAGCGCGAGCACCTCGGTGGTGGTGTCGGCGGAGTCGGGGGCGAGCGCGCGGCGGACGCCGGGGTCGAACAGCTTCAGCGGGAAGAGCAACCAGTACGTGTCGTTGATGAAGAGCTCGTACGCCTGCGCGAGGCGGGGTGCCGCAGCGGCCGTGTCCAACTCCCGGCCGTTGAGACCTACCCGTCCGGTCGGCGCGTCGGGGGCGTCAACATCGAAGAGGGCAACGAGGATGGAGTCGGCACCGCGCCGCCACTCGACGCGGTAGGCGCCCGTGCGACGGTCCCAGAGGTGCTTCCGCCGGCTGGCTTCCGCGCCGTCGCGGAGCGAGGCCCAGTCGAAGCGGAGGAGGGGGAGGGCGTCCCAGGCCTCAAGGCCGCCCGCATGCGCGGTGATCCGCCGCGCGAGAGAGTCGGCTGCTGTGCGGAGGGGGGCGAGGGAGGAAGCGGCGCGTGCGGGAGGCGCCGACGTCTTACACGCGCTCAACAGCCCGGCCAGCAACGTACAGCTGAGGAGGCATCCGTAGGCGAAGCGGGCAGGCTTACGGGTGGGTCCCACGGGGGGGCTGTTATTGTAAGGCGACCTCATCTCATCAGGCGGAGTGGGAGAAGGGGGCACACGTTATTGGCGCGTACCGCCGCTCGTGCATCGTCAGGCGCCTCAGCATATGCGCTGTCAGGATACCTGGTTCTTGGGCCGCGCATGATGCGGGCGCGGGGCGTGTGGTGTGGTGTGGATAAAAGGAGTGCTCATGTGGATATTTCCAAAGGGGGAGCGGCTTGACAGCTTGCGGGGCGCGCCTTTACTTGGTCCCAGTGCCTGAGGGCACGGCGCCGTGCGGCCCGCCGCCGGCGCGCTCCTTGACGCGACTGCGTTCTCCAGGCTGCATGAGGTCTTCCGCGCAGCTGGTGAGGCCAACCCGGATACAGGGTCTCGGTTACCACTGGGCTCTCCGGGGCGGTACGAGCGGGTTCCTCCTCGGCGGCTATGGCCGTGGGGAGACGCCCCGGCTCGGCCCATGCTCCGGGCGGCGGGATGGCTTCGGCCATCACCATGCCCGTAGAGCATCGGCCTCACCCCCGCGAGATTCGTCTCGCGGGCGCGCACTCCGGTGCGCACTGCTTCTTCGGAAGCGGGCTCCTTCGGGAGCAGCTCCCTTCGGGGAGCTTTCGTTCCTCCGGGAACGACTGCGCGGTTGAAAGTACAGGCTGTGTTGGTGTCCGGCCGGAAGGCGACCCGGGCGCTTGGTTCCCCAAGCGACCGAGGCGCGCGCCGACCGGATCGGGGACGACCACGCGGCGGTCCTTCGGGATCGCAGGCGACGCGTTCCGACGACGCCACAGGCGCGCGGGCTATTGCCCGGTGCCGAGAACCGACCTCTCGCCCGCAGGTGGGCGCGCGGCCGACTCTAGGGTGCTCTGCGCCCGGGTCGCCGCCATCAACCCCACGCTGGGTGGTGGAGAGGTCTCGCGTCGAGGAGTACAGGGAAGCCCGCTCTCGCAGCGGGCTTCCTTTTTTTATGGACGCGGGCGAGTGGAACGCGCCCATGGCCCTGCGACGTTTACGGCCCGCTCATCGACTTACCTCCCGTGTTCGCTCGCGAAGGGTACGCCCTCATTGCCGCCGCCGTCGGCCTCGCATTGCTCCTGTCGGCGGCCGGGTTTGTCCTGGGCGGATGGGCCCGGCTGCTCGCGGGCGTGGGCCTGCTTGCGCTGGCCTTCACGGTGTGGTTCTTCCGCGACCCCAAGCGGACCCCGCCCCCTGGCGCCGAAGCGCTCCTCCTCGCACCCGCCGATGGGAAGGTGATCGAGATCGTGGAAGAGCATGAGCCGCTGTATCTCCAGGGACCGGCACGTCGCGTCTCCATCTTCCTATCTCCGCTCAACGTCCACGTCAACCGCATCCCGGCCGACGGGGTCGTGGAGTTCGTCCGGTACGTGCCAGGCGACTACCTCGTGGCGTGGCACCCGAAGGCGAGCGACAAGAATGAGCGGAGTGAGATCGGCCTCCGGCACCCGAGTGGGACGCGCGTGCTCTTCAAGCAGATCGCCGGGGCGGTGGCGCGGCGGATCGTGTTCTACGTGCGGGAGGGCGAGCGCGTCCGTGCGGGGCAGCGCTACGGCATCGTGAAGTTCGGCTCCCGCATGGACGTCGTCGTCCCGCCGGACATCCCCCTCGACGTAGCGGTGGGGGACCACGTGGTGGCGGGCGAGACCGTCATCGGTCGGCTCCCAGTGGCGCGGGTGGAAGCGCGCGCTGCGGCGGCGGTGGAGGCCCGGTAATGGAGCTGCGCCGTCGCGCCGGCCCAGACCGACCCACCCGCCGCCGCCGCCGGCTGGCGGGGGCCCGCGCGCTTCGCCCCCATGTTCCCCGCTCGGCAGTCCCGAGCTTCTTCACGATGGGGAACCTTCTCAGCGGGTTTTTCTCCATCGTGCAGGCGAGCCAGGGCAACCTCGAGGGGGCCGCATGGCTCATCGTGCTGGCCGGGTTCTTCGACCTCCTCGATGGGATGGTGGCCCGCCTCGCCGGCACCTCGTCCGCGTTCGGCACCGAGCTGGACTCGCTGTGCGACGTGGTCTCGTTCGGCGTGGCGCCCTCGTTCCTCCTCTACGAGTTCGGGCTGAAGGACTTCGCCTACGGGGCGTTCCTCGCGGCGCTGCCCGCCATCTTCGGCGCGTTCCGCCTCGCGCGGTACAACACGCTCGCCGAGGTGGGGGAGAAGAAGGACTACTTCGTCGGGCTCCCTATCCCTGCGCAGGCCGGCGCCATCGTCACGTTCATCCTCACGTTTCAGGACGACACGTGGTTCAGTGGCCTCGAGCGCGGACGCCTTTCGATCCTCCTCCCGATGACCGTCGTGCTCTCGGCCCTGATGGTCTCGCCCATCCGGTTCATCGCCCTCCCGCAGCCGACGCGGGCGGCGCTTCGGAAGTACCCCAAGCGGTTCATCGCCTTCTTCGTGGCCGTCCTCCTCGTGCTGTTCCTGGATGCAGCCGGGCTCCTCATCGCGGTGGTGGTGTATCTTGCCGTAGGGATCGGCGGGGCCATCGCGTGGGCCGTTCGCGTGGCGCGGGAGGACCCCGCCGAAGAGTCCTCTCTCTGAGCCATCGTCGCCGTGGTCTACACCGTCGCCGTCACCGTCACACTCCGCCCGTCGATCCTCGACCCCCAGGGGAGGGCCGTTCGCCACGCGCTCCACTCGCTCGGCTACGAGGGGGTAGAGGAGGTCCGCGTCGGGAAGCACGTCGCGCTCCGCATCGAGGCCGACGCGCCGGAGGAGGCCGAGGCCGTCGCACGCGCGGCGTGCGAGAAGCTCCTCGCCAACCCGGTGATGGAGGACTACGCCGTGGAGGTCCTGGAGCCGTCGGCGGCCGTATGAGCGAGCGCGGGCGGGAGCTTCCGTGGGGGGCCGACCCGGCGACGCCGGACGTCGCGGTCGAGGAGGAGACGACCGAGGAGACGCGGATCGAGACGCCTTGGCGCGTGATCCTCTTCGACGACAACATCCACACCTTCGACGAGGTCATCTTCCAACTCGTCAAGGCGACCGGGTGCACGGAGGCGCGCGCCGAGGAGCACGCTTGGACGGTCCACACCCGGGGGAAGGACTGCGTCTACGAGGGGGAGTTCTTCGACTGCCTCCGCGTGCAGGGCGTCCTCCGCGAGATCGAGCTCGTCACGGAGATCGAGGGGTAGCGACTCCGACCTCTACCGCATCAGCAGGTAGTTCAGCTTGACCAGGAACACGTTCTCCGGGAAGATCCGGAACGTGTCGCCGAGGTGGCCGAGCGTCGTCACGTCGAACGGTGAGCGGGGGGGCGTGGAGCCGTCGAGGAGAAGCTCCTCGCTCGTCCCGTCGTTTCGCGCCTGCGTCCAGACGACGAAGAGGGTGGAGCCTGGGCGGTACTGCCAGCGGAGGACGACGTTCGCGTTGAGCGAGTGGAAGGCGAAGTCGCGCCGCTTCGGGTAGGCCTCAAAGTCGCGGAACTCGTCGGGATTGGCGAGGAGGCGGAAGCCGTCATACCGCCCGCGCGCGCCGAAGAGCTGGCCGTAGAGCTGGAGCGAGAGCGTGGGGCTGAAGAGGAGGTTCGTGCGAACGGTAAGGCTGGCCGTGCGCGTGTCGCGGAGCCCGAACACCGGCACGTGGAACGCCGCCGCTCCCTCAATGCCGTGGGTGCCTTCGAACGGCGCCACGCCGTCGAGGAGGGCATCCACGGTGGCCTCGTCGAGGTCGAGCGCGTGGAGGTCGGCCTCTTCGAACGCGCCCGGTGCTCCCGCGACGTCCCCGATGAAGAGCCCGTCGGCCATCCGGAACAGGCTCTCGTTGGCGGCCCACGCCGTCGCGTTCTCATCGGCGCTGAGGTAGGCACCGGCGGAGAAGGAGACGCGCGTGCTGGCGTTCCACGAGACGTCGGTCCAGCCGGACGTCGAGCGCCCCCCGCCCTCGGTGAGCCACATGTTGAAGCCGGGGTAGACGACGAACCGCTTCCGCTCGTCGGTCACGTAGTTGACGTTGATGCCGCCGCTGCGGAGGTGGCGGACCGGCCCGAGCCCGCGCGTTTCCCGCACGTCGTAGCCCCCGAGGCCGGAGAACCCGAGGTCGAAGTAGAGCGCGTGGAAGTTGAGGAGCTGGCCGCCGCCGCCGGCCTGCAGCTCGAGACCGCGGTTGAGGCCATCGGCGTAGCGCCACGTCTGGGTGCCGACGAGGTAGGTGTTGAACCGGCGGAAGGGCCGGATCGGCTCGCCCCGGTTGAGGAGGTACCCCATCCCGAGGCGGCCCTGGATGAGGTCGTTCTGCCGGAAGCGGCCCACGTCGTTCACGTCGAATCCGGGCGAGTAGATGCGGAGCCCGCTGCCCGGCGTGAAGTACCCCTTCACGCGGTCGAAGCCGACGTAGAGCGCGTAGCCGCGCTGGGTCGGGGCCGGGTCGTCGGGGCCGGTGAACTGGCGCTGGGAGCCGGCGAGCACGCCCGAGAACATGTACGCGCGGTCGGCGCCGAGGCGGAGGTCCCAGTCGGCGGCGCCGGCGAAGGCGCGGCGGGCCGTCCCGCCTTGGGCGCCGTCGTCGTCGAAGGCGGTGACGGAAGCGCCCACGTAGTTCTGCGTGCCGAACTCGCGGCGGAGGCGGGTCACGCCGAAGAACTGGCTGGGGTCGAAGTCGTTGCCCGTCGCAGCAGTGAGGACGCCCACGGAGAGCCCGCTCGGGAGCCGCGCCGAGAGCTTCGTCGCGCCGATGATCCGGGAAGCCGCGCCGATGCGGCGGGTGTAGAGGAGGGCCCCGTCGCCATTCCCGATCTGGAAGTCGAAGATCTGCGTGCCTTCGAGGAAGAACGGCCGCTTCTCCTGGAAGAAGGTCTCGAACGTCGAGAGGTTGAGCTGGGCGGGGTCGGCCTCGACCTGCCCGAAGTCGGGGTTGATCGTGGCGTCGAGGATGACGTTCGAGGCGAGGCCGAGCTTGAGGTCGGCCCCGACGTCGGCGCCGACGTCGGAGTCGGTGGTGCCGGGCACTTCGCCGTGCTCGAAGGTGTGGGCGCGGGCGAGCGAGTAGGGGGCCACCTGCACGGCGCGGCGGGGGCGGACGCCGCTGAGCCCGTCGAGCCGCCCGAAGAACTGCACGATCCCGCTGTTGGCCTCGTCGTGTCCGAACGGCGTCCAGAACGCCTCCTCGCCGGTGCGGGGGATGTCGCGGAGGAACTGGATGCCCCACGCCTCGGCGCCCTCCGAGAACCGGAGCTGCGAGTACGGGATGCGCATCTCGATCACCCACCCGTCGGGGACGATCCGCACCTCGGAGTCCCACACGGCGTCCCACGACTCGTCGTCGTCGCCGTTGCTCCCGAGGAAGGCGTCGAACTGGACGCCCGCCGCCGTCACGCCGAAGAGGTAGGCGGTCTTCCGGTCGTTGTAGCCGTCGAGGCCGACGATGAAGAAGTCGGCATCGCCGTCGTCGTCGCGGCGCGAGAGGAACCGGCGGATGCGGTCGGGCTCGGTGTCGTAGAGGTACGCGCCGACGTAGAGGTCGGAGGGTCCGTAGAGCACGCGGACTTCCGTTTGCTGAGAAGCGGGCGCCCCTTCCGTCGGCTCGAACTGGACGAAGTCGGTGGCGGGCGTGGCCGCGGCCCAGGCCGCCTCGTCGAGCGCGCCGTCCACGCGGATGCCCTGCGCGGGGGCCGCCGTCATCACGCGGCGGGGTCCGTCCGAGCGGTCGATGGAGGGGGCCTCATCGCCCTGCGCACGTGCGCCAGAAGCGAGAACGAGAAGGAACAGAAGCGCGGCGGCGTAGCGACGAACCATACCTTGGCAGGCAGCAGGGGGATGCCGCCAAGACGGGCGGCCTGCTCAGAATGTTACGGTGCGCCTGCTGCGTTTCCAGCACGGTCCCTGTGAAGGTCCCGCCGAATGGGCTCGGCTTCCGCTCCCGATCACTGCCCCACGCTGGCGGCCCCGGCGCGGGCCGAGCCGCGGCGCTTGCTGGCAGGAGCGCTCGTGGAGGCCCTCGGCGGGCGCAGCAGGGTGGGAGCGCTCCCGGGCGAGTGAGGTCGGGCGGTTATCTTCGTGTACCTCGCCCCTCCGCTCATGGAAACCCCGCCGCCCCCAGGCCCCTCGTCCCCGCCTTCGACGCCCGTGAAGCACGCGCGCCTCCGGAAGCTCGCCGCCGCGGCGCTCGGCGTGCTCATCATCGCGACGGTGCTGTTCCTCGTCGGGCGGACGCTCGGGCGCAAGCCGGTCGGCGCGCTGGAGGAGCGGGCGACGGCGGCGGAGGTCGCGCGCGACAGCGCGGCCACGAACGCGCGCCTCCTCGAAGCGCTCGCGCTCACCTACCGTTCGGCGCTCGACCTCGACGAGCGCAACTTCGGGACGGCCAACGCGAACCTCCAGGCCGCCGTCGCCGCGCTCGAAGCCGCCGGGGGGGCCGGCGTGGACACCGCGGCGCTCGCGCGGGTGAAGGCGCGGGCGCGCGGGATGAACGTGGCCGTGGCCGCGAACCTCGAAGCGCAGCGGCGGGACGTGCTCGCGCTCGCCGACGCCCTCAATGCGTTGCTCCCTGCGCCGCTCAGCCGTCCGGCCCCTGCCCCCGCCGAGCCGGTGCCCTCGACGCCCACGCGCTGACGGATCAGTGGCGGCGGCGCGACGTAGGCGGCTCGAACCCGCCGCCCGCCTCCGATGCCGTTCCGCTCCGTCCTCGCGCTGCTCCTCCTCTGCGCGGCCTGCGCGCCCGACGCGCCCGCGCCCGTCGCCCAGGCCGATCCTGACCCGCCGCCCGGGCTGGCCGTCCCGGCCGACACCTTCGGCGCGTACTGGTACCAGGGGCAGGCGGAGCTGACGAGCTACACGCTGGAGCAGGCCCGCTACGGCGCCCTCCGGCCCGGCGACGCCGTGCTCGTGTTCGTGACCGAGCCGTTCTCGCGCTCGAAGCACGTGAAGGTGGACGACCATGTCGCGGCGGGCGACGATGCGGTGACCGTGCTCAAGCTCAACGCGACGCGCAACTTCATCACGGGGGTGTACCCGTACTCGACGATGACCTCCGTCTTCACGCCCGTCGACGCCGCGCCCGCGCTGAAGGTGACGACCTCCGTGCAGGAGTGGTGCGGGCAGGTGTACACCCAGCTCAACCGCGCGCCCGACGGCTACCGCCTCCGCGCGTACTCCTACTTCGAGCGCGAGGGCGACCAGGACCTCAGCATCACCGGTGCCCGGCTGGAAGACGACCTCTGGGCGCTCCTCCGCCTCAACCCCGACGCGCTCCCGACGGGCGCGCTCCGCCTCGTGCCGGGCACGCTCTTCCTCCGCCTCAAGCACGTCCCCTTCGAGGCGCAGGACGCCACGGCCACCCTCACGGCGGACTCCGCCGACGCGGCCCTCCGCGTCTACACCGTCACGTACCCCGCGCTCCGGCGCACGCTCGCCATCCGCTTCCGCGCGGCGTTCCCCTTCGAGATCGAGGGGTGGGAGGAGACGTATCCGGACGGGCGCGGCGGCGAGCCGCTCACCACGCGCGCCACGCGGCGCGAGCGGATCCAGCTCGCGTACTGGCAGCACAACGGCCTCGACGACACCGCCTACCGCACCGCGCTCGGCCTCCCGGTGCGGTAAAAGGGCCCGATTTCAATCGGTAGGCCGGTCCGCGCCCGGCGGACTGCTGACCGCGCCCTCCGGACGGCCGTCCCCGCGCGCCGGACGGCGGTCCCGGCCTCCGGACGGCCGTCCGAATCCACGGGACCGCGGTTCGGGATGCCCGGACGACGGTCCGTGCCCCCGGACGGCCGTCCCCGCGCCGCGGCGTGCACGCCGCCGGCGCCGGACGGCCCTCAGAACCGGAACGCGTCCATGCCGGGGTAGACGGCGGCGGCGCCGAGGGCCTCCTCGATGCGGAGGAGCTGGTTGTACTTCGCCGTGCGGTCGGAGCGGCTGGCCGAGCCCGTCTTGATCTGGCCGCACCCCGTCGCCACCGCGAGGTCGGCGATCGTCGTGTCCTCCGTCTCGCCCGAGCGGTGCGAGAGCACCGACGCGTACGCGTAGCGGTGCGCCAGCTCCACCGCCTCCAGCGTCTCGGTGAGGGTGCCGATCTGGTTCGGCTTGATGAGGATGGCGTTGGCCACGTCCTCGTCGAGCCCACGCTGGAGGCGCTCGGTGTTCGTCACGAAGAGGTCGTCGCCGACGAGCTGGACGCGGTCGCCGACGCGCTGGGTGAGGAGCCGCCACCCCTCCCAGTCGTTCTCAGCGAGGCCGTCCTCGAGCGAGATGATGGGGTACTCCTCCACCCAGCCCTGCCAGAAGTCCACCATCTCCTCGCTCGTGAGCCGCCGGTCGGGGTCGGACTTGTAAAAGA
>DASPKS010000090.1:0-7648 GCA_035628035.1 Rubricoccaceae bacterium | reverse complement strand
TCCGGCTCGAGGCTCGGGTTTGCCACACGGCTGTCCTGGCCCGTGATGACCTCGAACTGCGTGAACGGCGTGAACGCGAACTCGGTCGGGCGCTGGCTCGTCACGTTGTAGCTGGCGAAGAACAGCGCACGGTCGGTGACGGGGAAGCTCACGCCCACGCGCGGCATCACCGTCAGCTGCGGCTCGTAGTCCGTGAAGGCAGCCGAGCGCGGCTGGGTCGGGTCCTGCTCGACCTGCCCGGAGCGGGTCTCGGTGATCTCCTCGACCGTGGCCTCGGCCCCGCTGGGGTCGAAGAAGTTGCCGTCGAGGTCGCGGAAGCCCACGATGTTGCCGCTGTCGTCGAAGTACACCGCGAAGTCCCCCTCAATCCCGCCGGCGAGCCCGCCGCCCGGCAGCTCAGCGAGCTGCTCGGCCGTGAGGTTCTCGGCGCGGATGATCGGGACCGGCGAGTAGATGTCGCGGAGCACCGGCGTGTTGTTGTCGAACACGTCGGCCCGGAGTCCCACATTGATGACGAGGTCGCGGTACTCGATCTTGTCCTGGATGTAGCCCGCGTAGTACATCGGCCGGTAGGGCGCCACGTTCGGGTTGGCGCGCTCGCCCGTCGTCGGGTCGGCCGTGAAGTAGGCGTCGATGTCCTGGTCGTCCACCTCGTTCAGGCCGCGGAAGTCATACCCGTACCAGACGGCGCGGTCGCGGAACACCTCGAAGGGGAGCTCCTCGTAGCTCGTGGCGCCCCCCTCGGGAAGGCCGAGCACGCTGTTCTCGGGCCCGTTCTCGTCGGCGTAGAAGCCGGCCAGGCCCGCGCCGGCCAGGCTGAAGAACCGCCGCGTGAGGCGCTCCCACTCCCCGCCGAACTCGATCTGGTGGAGGCCGAGCTGGGTGGTGGCGTTCCCCGAGAACCGGAGGTTCTGGTCGTGCTGGTGGGAGTAGCCCGTCGTCGGGCGACCCGGGAGGCCGAACCCGCCGATCGTCACCTGCGAGGGCCGTGTGCCCGCATCGGCGGTGAAGACGCGCCGGTAGCGCCCACCAGCGAAGACGAAGTACTGCCGCGAGAGCGCGTTGGCCGGGTGGTCGATGTCCCCGTAGAAGAGGGCATCCTCCACGTCCGTCGAGAACGCGCGGGGGTAGTTGAACACCTCGGCGTTGAGGAACTCGCCCTGCACCTGGTAGAACGCGGTGTTGGAGAGGCGCTGGCGGAACGTCGCGTAGGCGCGCCAGCTGTCGCTTTCGGTGTTGGTGCCGACGTCGCGGTTGTAGAGGGAGTTCGAGAACGTGAAATTCTCGGCGCGGCGGCGGTTGAGGCCGCCGCCCACGCGGAGCGAGAGGGCGCGCGAGAGGTCGAAGTTGAGGTTCCCGTTGAAGGTGAGGTCGTCGACGGGGTTGTCCTTCCCACGGGCGAGCTCGAACCGGTCAGCCGTGAAGGTCTCCGGGGCGTTGACGAGGCGCCGGTTCGGGTCGATCGAGAACCCGGCCGGGATGCTGCCCCCGAGGATGGCCGTGAGCACGGAGTCGTTCACCACCTCGCCCTGGTCGATGCGGCGGGCGACCTCCTCCCAGGGGAAGTTCACATACTGCACCTCGCCCGCCTCGTTCGTGAGGCGGATCACCTGCGGGTTGGCGAGGAGGCTGCTGTAGGCCTCGTCGGAGAGACGGTAGGTGTCGATGCCGTACGGGCTCGCGTCGGCCTCGAACGTGCCCTGCCCGGAGAGGAAGAAGCCCACGCGACCGGGCATGATCGGGCCGCCGATCGAGAGCGCCGCGAGGTTGTACCCGAACTCGTCGAGGACCTCGCTCGTGACGGCCTCGGCCGTCCCGAAGAACTCGTCGCGGCCGGTCCGCGTCGTGATCGAGATCACGCCGGACTGGACGTCGCCGTAGCGGGCCGGGATCGTCCCGATGAGCATCTCCTGC
This sequence comes from Rubricoccaceae bacterium, assembly GCA_035628035.1. Classification (GTDB taxonomy): domain Bacteria; phylum Bacteroidota; class Rhodothermia; order Rhodothermales; family Rubricoccaceae; genus DASPKS01. The sequence continues at coordinate 5,734 of DASPKS010000090.1, read as the reverse complement.
TCCTGCACGGCGCCCTGGTTCACGGCGATCGGGGACGCCCCCGTGATCTTGACGCCGTCCACGTAGTAGCTCACCTCCTGCTCGCGGCCACCGCGGATGAAGAGGTTGCTGGTGCCCTCGGTCGAGACGACGCCGCCCTGGAGGGACGCTACCGCCTGCACGCCGCGCACGGGGAGGTTCTGGATGTCCTCGCCCGAGACCACGCGCGGGGCGCCGATGGCGTCGCGCTGGATGATCGGCCGCTCGTACTCGACGACGACCTCCTCAAGCTGCTGGTCCTCCGGCTGGAGCGTGAAGTTCAGCTCCCGCGTGTAGCCGGAGTTGATCTCGACGTTCTCGACGGTGGCCGTCTCGTACCCGATGAACTGGGCCGACACGTTGTACGTCCCGACGGGCACCCCGATGATCCGGTAGTTCCCGTCGGCGTCCGAGGCTGCCCCGAGCGTGGTCCCCGTGACGAGCACGGTCGCGCCGGGCAGCGGTACTCCTGCCTCGTCCAAGACCTGGCCGGCCAGCGTGCCGGTACCCTGGGCCAGTGCCACGCCGGGCAGGGCCAGCAGCAAGAGTACGAGCCACGTACCCTTCATGCTAAACATATGCTACCTCCTCCGAGATGGTGGGTTTGGAAGCCGGTCGCGCCGGGGAGGGCGCGGCTCTTGGCTGGTGGATGCGTCTCTATCTACTGGGGTGCTCAAGAAGGGGAGGGCGAGCCCCGCAGCGCGTTGAGCCCCCGTCATCCCTAGCGACTGAAACCGGGCGGGGCTCCCTCCGTACCCGCCGCTCCCTCCCCCGGAGCGCCCGAAGGCCTCCGGAGTGGAGAAAGGGATCCGGCACTGGCACGTTGTAGCAACCCGTCCTGGCGTCTTCGCGGTATGAAGGGGACGTTAAGGGTGACACGCGGGCCGAATATAGACGGCCCTCTGCGAGAGAGTCAAGGCACTCTGAGGGCCCTGCGCGGCGCGCGGCATGCCTCCGTCCAAGGACTCGGGAGCACACCCGCGGCCGGCGAGAACGCTCAGATCGCCGCTCTCAACGCGAACCTACGGCGCGGGCTCCATACGGATTAGGGGAAAAAGGAAGCCCCTTCGCCGCAGGGCTACACCGTCGCGACGCGGACATCGTGCACCTCGTCCACGCCGGCGATGCGGCGGACGACGGCCGCCGGGATCGGCTCATCCGTCGTGAGCACGGTCAGCGCCGTCGCGCCGGGGGCCTCGCGCCCGAGCGCGAGCCCGGCGATGTTGATCCCCGCCTCCGCGAGGAGCGCCCCCACGGTGGCGAGAACGCCCGGCCGGTCCACGTTCTGATAGAAGAGGAGGTGGCCTTCGGGGCGCACCTCGAAGGGGAACCCGTCGAGGCCCACGAGGCGGAGGTCCTCACGGCCGAGGACGGTCCCCCGAACGGTCCGCGAGCCGTGCGCCGTCTCCAGCGTCACCTCGATGAGGTTGGCGAAGTCCCCCCCATCGGCGCGGCGCTGCTCTTCGACGCGGAGGCCCATCTCGTGGGCGAGGGCCGGCGCGTTTACGAGGTTGATGGGCTCCTCGCTCCAGCGGGCGAGCACGCCCGCGAGCGCGCCCACGCTCAGCACCTCGGCGTAGCGGCCCGCCGTCTCCCCCGCGCACCCCACCACCACGCGCGCCACCGGCCCGTCGACGAGCTGGGCCGCGATGCGGCCGAGACGGACGGCGAGGTCGAGGTACGGCGCCACCTCCGGCTGCGCGGCCATCCGGATGGCCGCGGCGTTGACGGGGTGGAGGACGGGCTGCCCCCGTAGCGCCCGTACCACCTCCTCGGTGATCTGCACGGCCACCTTCTCCTGCGCCTCGTCGGTCGAGGCCGCGATGTGCGGCGTGACGACGACGTTGGGATGGCGGAGCAGCGGCGCGAGCGCGTCGCCCGGCGGCTCGGACGAGAACACGTCGAGCGCGGCGCCGGCCACTTTCCCACTCTGGAGCGCATCGAGGAGATCGGCCTCGTCCACGATCCCGCCGCGCGCGCAGTTGACCACGCGCACGCCATCCTTGCACCGCGCGAGGGTGTCGGCGTTGAGGAGGCCCCGCGTGGCGTCGTTCAGCGGCGAGTGGAACGTGATGACGTCGCTCCGTCGCCAGATCTCGTCCAGCGCGACCGGCTCGATGCCGGCCCGCTCGGCTGCCTCGACCGAGAGCACGGGGTCGAACCCAATCACCTCCATCCCGAAGGCCCGCATCCGCTCGGCGACGGCGCGGCCCACCTTCCCCACGCCGACGACGCCGAGCGTCTTCCCATCGAGCTCGGCGCCGGAGAACGGCTTCCGCTCCCACCGCCCGGCGGCGAGGGCGGCATGCGCCTGGGGGATCCGCCGGGCCAGCGCGAGGATCATCGCGCACGTGTGCTCGGCCGTCGAGACGGTGTTCCCATCGGGGGCGTTGACGACGAGGACACCGCGCCGCGTGGCCGCCTCGAGGTCCACGTTGTCCACGCCGACGCCGGCGCGCCCGATCACCTTCAGCCCGGCGGCGGCCGCGAGGAGGTCGGCCGTGATGGTGGTCCCGCTCCGGATGATCCAGCCCGCCGCGCCGGCCGCGAGCGCCTTCAGCTCCTCCGGCGACTTCTTGAGCTGGACGTCGGCCTCAAGCCCGGCATCGGCGAGGCGCTGGAGGCAGGTCGGGGCGAGGTCGTCGGTAATGAGGACGCGCATCGGGGCAGGGTGAGGGGCGCAGCCAAGTTACCCGGTGCATCGAGCGGTCCTGCCCCTCCACACGGCTGAAAAAACCTGGGACGCTACCTCTTCACGGGCCGAGCGTAGCCCCGAGCCAACGGTCGAGGTAGCCCGTCTCCCCCGGCAGGAGCGGGATCGCGCCGATGCCGATCTCGGACAGGCTTGCCCACAGCCGGCTCTCACCAAATCGACCAGAGGGAGATTCCGAGGGAAACGTGCCGGCCGGTGCCTCGCGGTAGGGGAAGAGCGCCACGGCCGCCTCGACGAACCGCTCGACGCCGCCCGGCCCAGGTACGAGGAGGGCGTCGCGGTAGCGGTGGAGGTCGCCGAGGGCGTCCTCAGGGGGACCCGGCGCGCCGTGGCGACGGCGATACGCCGCGCTGTCGTCGCGGCGGTACTTCGCGTCGAGCACGAGCGCACGTGTGGCGCGGCCGGGCCGGTGGATGGTGATGAGGAGGTCGGGCCGTTGCGCGAGGAGGCCGGGCGGCGCGGGGAAGCGCGGGTTGTAGGCCACCTCCACGTGGCCCCCGCCGTCGAGCGCGAAGCGGACGGCGTGGGCGTGCCCCGCGCGCAGCGTCACGCGTACCCCGCGCGCGGTGACGGCGAAGAACCGCGCGGCTGGCACGGGCTGCCCGGTCTGCTGCGCCACAGCGCGGACGACGGCGACGTAGGCCCACGTCTCGTAGAGCGCGGCGAGCCCACGCGGCGCGGCCGCGAGCGCGCCCTCGGCGAGCGCAAGCCCGAGGTCGAGCAGGCGAAGGGCCTCGTACGCGTCGGTGTAGGCGGGCGCAAGGCGGAGCAGGAGCGGCGCGACGAGCGGCGGGCGGTCCGGCGAAGCCTCCGCCAGTGGCGGCACGCCGAGCAGCGAGCTGAGCCGACGACCCATCGCCCCCAGCTCGTGCTGGATCACGGGCTGCCGGGGGCTGGAGGCAAACGGCGTTGTGCGCTCGGCCTCCTCTCGGCGGATCGCGGCCAGTCGACGCCGCGCCACATCGAGGCGGGCCCGGAGCCACCGGTGCGCGGGAGTGTCGAGCGAAAGCGCGGGCGGCCGCAGCGCGAGCACCGCCGGCACGCTGACCTCTTTGTCAACGAAGTGCATCCGCTCCGTGGGCCCCGTCGGGGCCCGGCGGAGCGCGCGGCGCACCCCGCTGTCCGGCCGCTGGACGGCCCCAACCCGGAGCGGGGTTTCCGCACGGACGATCTCCGCGCGTGGGCGGCGGGCGATCGTCTCTAGCGCGCGTTCGAGCGGCGGCAGCGCGTCGCGGAGGAGGGTGAGCCACGCCAGCCGCTCCGGCCGTCCTCCGGGCCGGGAGGTCCGCGTGGTCGTCGGCGCGAGGTAAGTGAGGGCGAGGTCGGCGAGCACGGCCTCGACTTCCTGGCGCAGGGTGGCCACCTCGCCGGGCGTGAGCTTCGCCGGGAGGACCTCGACACAGAACGTGACCTCCGGCACGCCGCCGGCCCGCACGGTGAAGGCGGCGGTGCCGACCTGGTCGCCGAAGTCCACCGGGCCGTGGACGATGCGGCCGTCCTCGCTCCGGGCGAGCCCGCCCAGTGACACCGGGTCGCGCGTGGCGAGCGCGACGGGGGCCCCCGTTCGACTCTGGAGGAGGACGGTGTAGGCGGTCTGCTCCGTGAGCGCCAGCGTTCCCCTCGCACCGGGCACGTCCTGCCCCTGCACCCGAAGCCGAAGGTCCGCCCCCCGTCGGAGCGCGTGCGCCGAGACCACGCCCCCCTCGCTGCCAGCGGCGGGGCCGCTCCACGACAGGCGGAAGCGCTCGGTCTCCAGGGCGAACAGCGTCGGCATCGGGCGTAGAATGAGGCCGCCAGCATACGCCACCCGTGCCCGACGCGCCTTCGCTCTCCTTCCGCCTCGACGACGGCACGCCGGTCGTCCTCCGCCCCGTCGGGCCCGAGGACCGCGAGCGCATCCGGCACGGGTTCGAGGAGCTCTCGGAGGCGTCGCGGCGGTACCGGTTCCTGGCGCCGCTGGCCCACCTCAGCGAGGCGCAGCTCGACTACCTCACCGAGGTGGACCAGATGAACCACGTTGCCTGGGGCGCCCCCGGCGACGAGAAGGAGGCGCACGGCCTCGGTGTGGCGCGCTTCATCCGTCTGCCCGGCGAACCCGACACCGCTGAGTTCGCCGTGACGGTCGTGGACGAGGCGCAGGGGCACGGGCTCGGCACGCTCCTCATGGCGCTCCTCTACGTCCTCGCCGCCCGGCGCGGCGTGCGGACGCTCCGCGGCGTCGTCGCCCGCGACAACACGCGGATGGTCGAGTGGCTCCTCCGCCTCGGTGCCCATACCGTCCCCGGCGAGGACGACCTCACGATGGACCTCCCGGTGTCCGACGACCCCTCCGCCCTGCCCGACAACCCATCGGCTGTGCGCTTCCGCGCGCGGCTCGAAGAGGTCCAAGCCGCGCTCGGCGCCGCGGGAGACAGGCGCTAGGTCCAGAACGACGCGAAGCCCTCGCTGAGCAGCGCGTCGGCCATGCGGGCGAGGCGGGCCGCCGTGCGCGGGAAGCGCGCCCCGGGGAAGTCGTCGCTGCGGCCGGCGCCCTCCCACCCGTCGAGGAGCGCGGTGGCGGGTGACTCCTCGCGGCGTGGGGTGCCGTCCACTGCCCAGCCGAGGAGGGCCAGGACCGCCTCGCGTACCGGAGCACGTCCGCCTTCGAGGCGGGGCAAGAGCTTCGTGAACAGCGCGAGGTCGAGGGGGTCCACCGGCTCCCCCGTGGTCGTGCGGAAGGTGTCCGGCGTCTCGCTCGCGTGGAGCGCGAACAGCGCCACCTCATCGCGGGCGCGGTAGCCGGCGCCGAGCCCGGCCGGCGCCAGCAGCGCGTGCGCCTCCACGACGGCGTCCACCGCTGCCTGCACCACGCCGCGCTCCGCTTTCGAGAGGTCCCCGAGCCCGCCGAGCCGAATGGCGCGCGGCGCCCACGCCTCCGCGGGCCACGGCTCTACGGACGCCTCCCCCCCGCCGGCCTCCGCCCACTGCGCGAGGTCGCTGGCGTCCAGCTCCAGCGTGAAGGCG
>DASPKS010000089.1:0-6068 GCA_035628035.1 Rubricoccaceae bacterium | reverse complement strand
ACTCGCCGTATGCGACCGGGCTTCCCCCAAGAGCCGCCCCTCCCCGGCGTCGTCTTCCTGTACCGCCGCGACGCCAGCGCCGGCACGTGGGCCCTCGCGGACTCCCTCCGCGGCTCCGACGACACCTTCGAGGACGACTTCGGGCTGGCGCTCGCCGTAACCCCGTTGCCGGGCGGGCACCCCGGCGACGCCCTCGCCCTCGTCGGGGCCCCCCGCCACAGCCACGGCGAGAGCACGAGCAACGAGGGGGCCGCCTACGCCTTCCGCCGCGACGGCGCCACCGGGCTGTGGGCCTTCGAGGCCGAGATCGTCCACCCCGAGCCCGACCCCGTCTTCCAGCCGGAGACGTTCGGGCAGGCCGTTGCCCTCCTCCCCCTCCCCGGCGGCGCCCCCGGCGAGGCGCTCGCCTTAGTGGGCGCGGGGATCGTCGGGGGGCTCTCGCCCTCCCGCGGGGGGGCCTACGTGTTCCGCCGCGCGCCGGGGGGGACGTGGGCGCAGGAGGCCCGCCTCCTCGGGGCCCCCCGGATCGGCGAGGGGTTCGGCCACAGCGCGGCGCTCGCCCCGGGCGGCCTTCCCAATCCGGACGGCACGCCGGGCAACCCCCTCGCCGTGCGCGCGCTCGTCGGCGCGCTCCCGTTCGGGATCGAGGAGCACCCCGGCGCGGCGTACCTCTTCGAGCGGGACCCCGCCTCCGGCGCGTGGGCGCCCCGCGCTACGTTCGCCACCGGCGCGACCGGGTTCGCCTCGGACTGGTTCGGGGCCGCCGTCGCGCTGGTGGGGCCGTGGGCGTTCGTCGGCGCGTACAAGGCGGACCGCCCCGACGGGGCAGAGCAGGCGGGGGCGGTGTTCGCGTACGGCCCGCAGGCGGTGGCGAACGAGCCGGAAGCGCCGGGAGTGCCGTTCGCGCTCTCGGTATCGCCGAACCCCTCGAGCGGGACAGCCTCCATCGCGCTCACGCTGTCGCGGGCAGGTGCGGTGCGCGTGGGGGTGTACGACGCGCTCGGGCGGGAGGTCGCCGTCCTCCTCTCGGGCACACGGGCGGCGGGCCGGCACGCGATCCCCTTCGACGCCTCCGCGCTCCCCCTCGGGGTCTACTTCGTCCGCGCCGAAACCGAAGGTTCCCGTAGGGAAACGGCGGGCCACGTCGTCACGCGCCCCCTCACCGTCGTACGCTGAGGCGTCAGGCGTCCTCGGCCACCGCCGCCCGCGTCGTCGCGGCACCATTCGCGGTATGCGGGACGGCCGGGAGCGTGAACCGGAACTGGCTCCCCGCGCCCGGCTCGCTCTCGACGGCGATGGCGCCGCCGTTCCGCTCGACCATCTCGCGGCAGAGGATCAGCCCCAGCCCCGAGCCGCGCTCGCCGGCGGTGCCCGTCCGCGAGCGCGTGCTCTCGATGCGGAAGAGCTGCGCCACGTCCTCCGGCGCCATCCCGACGCCGGTGTCCTCCACGACGACGGCGACGGCCGCGCCCGCCCGCTCGGCGCGCACGGTCACGGTCCCCCCTTCGCGCGTGAACTTCAGCCCGTTCCCCACGAGGTTGAGGAGGACCGAGCGCACCATCACGGGGTCGGCCCACGCCACGGTGCCTGGCGCGACGCGGCTGCGGAGCCACACCCCCTTCTCGGCGGCGGGCCCGGCGAGCACGCCCGTCACCTGCTCGGCGAGGGCGTCGAGCGCGAGCCACTCGGGGCGGCACCGCATCTGGCCGGTCTGGAGGCGAGCCCACTCGAGGAGGTTGATGAGAAGGCTGTAGAGGTGCTCGGCCGAGCGGTGCATGAGCCCGGCCAGCTCGACGAGCTCGCGGTCGGCGTGGCGCTCGGTAGCCGGCGCCCCGGCGAGGCGGTTCTCGGCCACCTCGCTCAGCCCGAGGAGCGCACCCATCGGACCGCGGAGGTCGTGGGAGATGATGGAGAAGAAGAGGTCGCGCGAGCGGTTGGCCTCTTCGAGCTTCCCGGCGTACTCGATGAGGCGGGCCTGCCCGAGCTCGCGGTCGGCGAGGGCCTCTTCGAGGCGCGCGTTGGCCTGCGCGAGCTGGGCCGCCGTCGCCGTCCACCCCCGCGCCACCTGCCACCCGAAGAAGGCGACGAGCGCGACGAAGAGCAGCGTGATCCACTGGATGAGCGAGAGGCCGTCGAGGGCCACGCGGACGTCGGGGCCCAGGGCCCGGCCGAGCGCGGCGTCGAGCTGGAGCCACCCGAAGTAGCGGACGAGGAGGACGTACCCCCCCAGCGCCGCGATCACGACGCCGAAGGCGAAGCCGAGGCGGGCCGGCGAGAGCGCCTCGGGCCGCTCCGGCTCCAGGCTCGCCTGCCGCTTCCACCGCTCGACCGCCGGCCCGCACACCAGGAGCAGCGGCGCCGTCACGAGGGCCTGCTGGAGGAAGCCGCCCACCCACCAGCCCTGCCAGCGGACGAGCGTCTCGCCGGCTCCCTCCCCCATCGCGTGCGCCCACACGAACGCCCCAGCCGATGAGGTGAGCACGGTCACGAACGCCACGACGAGGAAGAACACGAGCGCCGTCGGCGAGCGGAGCGTGGTCGAGACGGGCGCGGCCTGATAGGCGAGGACGAGCACGCCGAGCGCGAGCGGGTCGACGAGCCCCACGACGAGCGCCCAGTGAACCGGCAGCCCGCCCGCGAGCGCCACCACGATCCCGGCGACGAACGCGGGCACGGCCCCCCACGCGACCCCGAACCACAGCGCCGCCAGCGTGCACGCGATGAGCGGGAGGTACACCGTGGCCGTGAGGGTCACCCCCCCGACGGTGACGGGGACCCCGGAGAGCGAGAACGCGAGGAGCCCGCTCAGCGCCACCGGCACGGAGAGCGCCGCCCATCCCGTGAGGAGCGGTCGCCAGGGGCGCCACGCGCGCCCGGCCCACGCGCGCCGGAGCGAAACCGGCGCGTACGGAAAGTCGGACGGGCGGGCGGGAGCGGGAGACATGAGGCCGCGAGGGCGGGAAGGCGGCCTCGTGGGTATCGGCCCGCACAGGCAGCGGGTTTAGCCGTCCTCCCCTCCATTCTGGAAGGGATTCGGGCCACGCCTGCGGGCGACGAGGAAGCCGTACCGCATGGCCCCGGTGGCGTACGCGGCCCAGATCCTGGGTACGGTGAGGGCGAAAATGCGCTCGCGGAACTGCGCGTCGCGGAGGTAGCGCCGATAACGGGGCTCGCGCACGAGCCCGATCAGCATGCGGCGCAGGATGACGCCCCACGTCCGCCGCACGCGCTTCGACCAGTCCTCCAGCCGCTCGACCTCGAAGCCGGCGGCCTCCGCCCACGCGCGGTTCTCTGCCGCCGATCCCATTCCCGCGAGCCGGCCCTCGCGGCAAATCGGCTCCAGCAGCCAGCGCACCGCCCACGGCCGGGGGTTTTCCTCGGTCATCCAGAGGCAGGCGACGAGCCGCCCGCCCGGCCTGAGCACGCGGTGCATCTCGGCGAACACCCGCGCCCGCTCCGGCATGTGCGTCGAGCTCTCGATGGCGATCACCGCATCGAAGTGCCGGTCGGGGAGCCCGTTGGCGAGCCAGTCGCGGACGAGGATCTCCGGCCTAGGTGCCCCTTCGGCGACGGGCTGCGCGCGCGCGAACGCCGCCTGCTCCTCCGAGAGCGTGAGCCCGGTGACGTATGCGCCGAAGCGCTCGGCGAGGAGGCGTGCCGTCGCGCCGTAGCCGCAGCCGACGTCGCACACGCGAGGGCCTGATTTGATGCCTGCGGCCTCAGCCACGGCGAGCGCGAGCGCCTCCGTCGCCTCCTCCACCGACTCGTCGCCGCGCTGCCAGAGGCCGTGGTGGACGTGCGGCCCCCACACCTCGCGGTAGAACACGTCTAGCTCGTCGTAGTGCCGCGCGACGGACGCGGCCTCGAAGCCGGTGCGCGGCGTGATCACGAAGCGGGTGCCGGGCGGTCGAAAAGGATCGGGAGGTAGGCACTCCACGGTCCCACATCGGCGGCGTAGCGCTTCGCCATCACACGGGCGATCTGCGCGATATGTCCGAGGTCGTGGACCACCCACGTGGCGAGGAGGTGGCCGAGCGTGACCGGCCCGAGCGCAGGGTGCAGCCCCGGCCGGGTGAAATCGCCGGCCGTGAGGCCGAGCGCGCGGACGGTATCGAGGTTCTCAGCGCGCGCGGCGGCGAACTCATCCAGCAAGTCGGGCAGCGTCTTGCCCTTGCTCTCCTCGAACTGCGCGAAGCGGTCGAACGGCTCGAAGGGCTTCGTGTCGCCGTCGTCGAGGACGCGGCGGAGGCGGGGGAGCCAGTCCGTCCGCTCGCCGTGGAGGAGATGCCCGACGATGTCGAACGGGCTCCACGTGTCGGGCCCCTCGGTAGGCGTGAGCCACGCATCGGGGAGGCCGCGTAGCCACGCGTCGAGGACGGCCGGGGTGCGCTCAAGGAGGGCGAGCGCTTCGTCGAGATCGAGCGTCATCGGTTCCGGAGGTCGAGGCCAAGGACGTGGGCGAGGGCGTGGAGCATCGCGCGCTGGGTGGCGAGGTGGCCGTGCTCGGCTTCGACGTTGACGTAGCGGAGACCCTGCCGCGCGGCCCACACCGAAAGCGAGCCGTCGTCGGTCACGCGCGCGTTGTCCTGGAGGACCACGTTGAAGCCCATCCGCACCAGCTCATCGAACAAAGGCCGGTCGGTGACGAAGAAGAAGTCGTCGGGGTCGGTGCCGTCGGCGAGGTGGACGGCCGCGGCGTCGGCGGCGTACTCGCCGCCTTCGGCGTAGCTCCGCGCGGAGTACCGGTCGGGCGTGTTGTTGTGGAGGGTGACGACGAGGGCCTCGGGCCGGTACACGCCGAGGATGGCATCGCCGAAGAGGCGCACGAAGGCGACGGCCTCGGCGGTGGAGTCGGTGCCGAGCGTGAGGGCCGCGCCGACAGGCGTAAAGATGCGGTTGGGATCCACGCTGTACGCGCGGCCCCCGACGGCGAACGACACACGGCGCGCGCCCTGCGCCTCCAGCACGACGAGCCGCCCACCGTACTCGTCCACGAACGCCGTTCCGGCCTCGACGGCCGTGTTCTCGTCGTCGTGTAAGACGAGGAGGTCGAGCCCACGCGGCCCCTCGCGGGGAACGCCCTCGTGGACGGCGAGCGCGACGGTGGTGTCGCCCAGCGCGAGCGGCACGCGCGCCTCCTGCGCCCGCACAGTTCCGGCGGCCAGCAGCGGGAGAACGAGAGCGAAAAAATCAGCCCGCATCGGTCGCTGCACGCTGGAGGGTGGCCGCGTGGTTCCGCACGGCCTCGACCTGGATGTCCTCGACGGGGAGCGCCGTCCCGTCGATGGTCTTCTCGGAGGCAGTCACGCGCCCGCGCTCGTCGAAGGCGAGGCGGACGTGGATGGAGTCCTCCTCCGGCCCGTTGAAGCCGGGGCGCGCCTGCCGCCGCGCCTCGCGGTAGTACGCGAGCCGGCCACCCTCGAACACGTAGACGTGCCGGCCCGAGCCGTACTCGCCGAGGTCCATCGCCTCGTCGATGAGCACGAGGGCATCGCCGTCGAAGCACGCGTCGTAGGCCGACTCGGCGTCGCCCACCGCCCATGTGTGGACCTCGCAGCGGAGGCGGTCTCGCATGGCCTCCACCTCAGCCACGCGATCCTCCGCGCCGGCCGGCGCGTCGTCGCCACCGGCACAGGCGGCGAGGGCGAGGGAAATCAGGAGCGAGGCGCGGCGCATCGGGAGGACAACGGGCGAACACCGGAAAATCGCACCGGGATCATCCTTGGGGTCGGGACCAAAGGTTTGTAATGTCGTCCCAAAGACCTCGTCCAGCACCCGACGGACGTCCGCCAAACGCCTCATGCTTCGTCTCCCCCTTCTCATCCTGATGCTCGTTCCGGCGCTGGGACATGCGCAGCCGGTTGCTTTCAGCCGTGAAGACACGTTGGAAGCTGAACTCGCTGCGCTCTGGCTCTCGGGAGAACTTAGACCGCCGCGGGATCTCTCCGATAGCCTGCTCATGGTCTTTGGCGCTGCTCGCAGAGCCTTGCAAGCGGAACCCCGCTGCGCTGCGCTTGCTTCCGAACGCTTTTCTCCTCCCTGGGTGGCGGGGGAGGTTTCGTTACTTC
>DASPKS010000088.1:0-14989 GCA_035628035.1 Rubricoccaceae bacterium | reverse complement strand
AGGAGCGGGCCCACACCTACATCAAGAACGGGCTCGCGGTGCAGGGGTGGCCGGTGGACACGCTCGCCTTCGACCCCGACCTCGTCACGCAGGGGCTCGTGGTGGACGTGAAGACGGGGAACGTGGTCAAGGCCAACCGCTTCGGGTACGTCCAGCGGGCCTTCCACGGCACGCGGCCCCTCCCTTACGACGTCCTCCGCGAGACGTACGCCCGTACGCTCGTGGACCTCCACGACCGCCGCTGGCGGTTCATGAACACGCTGTTCTCGATCTCCGAGGCCGGGCTCTACCTCCAGCTCGTCGACCTCCTCGACGCGGGCCGCCTCCCCGAGCGCGTCGGCTACGACGACCTCTACGCCGTCGTCCGCCGCACGCTCGACGACGCCCACCTCGAAGGGCTCCTCAAGGCCGAGATCATCCAGGACCCCGCGCGGTTCGTCGACCTCGACCCGGAGGTCCCCCTCACCCTCCTCGACCAGAAGGAGGCCGGCAAGAAGGTCATCCTCATCACGAACTCCGAGTGGGACTACGCCTCGGCCATGCTCGCCTTCGCGTTCGACCCGTTCCTCCCGGAGGGCACCACGTGGCGCGACCTCTTCAGCCTCGCCATCGTCGGCGCGCGGAAGCCGCAGTTCTTCTCCGAGCGCGCGCCCGCCTTCCACGTCGTCTCGGAAGACGGGCTGCTCCGCGAGCACCGCGGGCCGCTCCAGGAGGGCCACGCCTACGTCGGCGGCCACGCGAAGCTCGTCGAGGACAGCCTCGGCCTCAAGGGCGAGGACATCCTCTACGTCGGCGACCACGTGTTCGCCGACGTGAAGCAGTCCAAGAGCGTGCACCGGTGGCGGACGGCGCTCGTCCTCCGCGCGCTCGAGGACGAGACGGCCGCGCACGAGGCGTTCCAACCGCAGCAGGACCGCCTCACCGCGCTGATGGCGCGGAAGGAGGCGCTGGAGGCGCGCTACTCCGCGCTCCGGCTGGAGCGGCAGCGGAACGCGCGGCGCTACGGCCCGCGCACGCGGCGCCGCGTGCCCGACCTCGACCGCGAGATCCAGGCCGTCCGCACGGAGCTCCTCGGGCTCGACGCCGAGATCGCGCCGCTGGCGCAGGCGGCGGGCCAGCTCGTCAACCCGCACTGGGGGCCGCTCCTCCGCGCGGGCAACGACAAGAGCCTGCTGGCGCGGCAGGTGGAAGCGAGCGCCGACGTCTACACCGCGCGGGTGTCGAGCTTCCTCGCGTACACCCCGTTCGTGTACCTCCGCTCGCACCGCGGCTCGCTCCCCCACGACATCTCGGCGCCGCAGGAGGAAGGCGGCGAGGAGGCGCTCCAGGAGGCCAGCGACGCCGACGCCGCGGCCGGACCCGCCTGATGCGCGCGGCGCGCTCCCCGCTCGTTCTCGTCCTCGCGCTCGCCGCCTGCGCGGCGCCACGCCTGGCGAGCGACCGCGAAGACGCAGGACTGCTCGTGCTCATGGGGGGTGGACGCTGGCCAGCGGCTGCGCTCGCCCTCCTCGCGGAGGAAGCGGGCGGGGCGGACGGCCGGGCGGTCATCGTGCCGTACGCGAGCGAGATCCCGGTGGAGGTCGGGGAAGCGATGCGCGCCCGGCTCGACAGCGCGGGCGTGGGGCACGCCGTGGTCGCCCTCGGCGCGCCGGACGCCGACAGCACGCTCGCCCTCCTCGACGGGGCCACCGCCGTCGTCTTCACGGGCGGGGACCAGCGGCGCCTCGTCGCGCGCCTCCGGGGGACGCGCTTCCTGGAGGAGGTCCGCACGCTCCACGCGGCGGGGGCCGTCGTGACGGGGACGAGCGCGGGGACAGCCGCCCTGAGCACGCGGATGCTCACGGGCGACCCGCGAGGGCCGGTGCCCGACCCCGACCGCCCCTTCGACGCCGTCCGCGCCGGGCGGGTGGAGACCGTCGAGGGGTTCGCGTTCGTGGGGTGGGCGATCCTCGACCAGCACTTCCTGGCGCGGGCCCGCCACAACCGCCTGCTCAGCCTCGTCCTGGAGCACCCCGCGGTCCTCGGCGTCGGGATCGACGAGGCGACGGCGCTCGTCGTGGAGGGTGGGACGGCCCGCGTCGTCGGCGAGGGCGCCGTGTCGGTCTACGACGCCCGCCGCGCCCGGAACCTCGGCACCGACGCCGACGGCGACTTCCACGCGGAGGGGGTCGTCCTCCACCTCCTCACGCACGGGCAGCGGCTCGACGTGCGCACCGGGCGCGTCCTCCGCTGAGGCATCGGGCGAGTCGGCGGGCATACGCTTGTGCCCCGCCGGGCGTTACCGGATCTTGAAGCCCGTCGGCTTTGTTGCTGTCCCTCCTTTCCGCCCCCGCCATGCCGCTCCGCGTCCGCCCCTTCTCGCTCACCCTTCTCCTGCCCCTCCTCGCCGTCGCCGGCTGCGACACCGACAGCCCGGGCTCGACGCTCGACGAGCTCGAGGGGGTCTACGCCATCACCGAGCTCTACTTCGACCCCGAGGCCTCCGGCATCCAGGACGCCGACGTCGCCGCCCGGCTCGACTCGGCGCGCACCTACGTCGAGCTCATCGGGAGTGGCCGCGTGCTCGTCCGCTTCCGGTTCACCGACGAGTCCGCCGGCGACCTCGCCGACGCCGACTACACCGCCACGCGCACGACCGCGCGCATCACCGCCCGCACCGAGCTCGACGCCGAGATCTTCGACCGCCTCCTCCTCCCCCAGAGCTTCACGCTCTCCCGCGTGAGCGACGACGAGCTCTCGGGCGCGTTCTCGACGACGGCCGACCTCGATGCCTACGACCCCGAGCTCTACGCCGGCCTCACCGCCGTGCCGGGCACGCTCAACATCCGCCTGGAGCGAGAGGACTAGCGGGCCCCGCTAGAAGTCCACGCGCAATCGGACGTTGACGGTGCGCGGGGTGAGCCGCGTGGGCACGCGCTCCCACCGCTGGCCCGGCCCGCCGATCCAGTCGTAGCTGATCGTGTTCTTCATGTTGAACACGTTGAGCAGCTCGCCCGTGAGGTGGAGCATGAGCGGGCGCCCGCCGAGCCCGGCCCCCACCTCGATCCGCTTCCCGACGCCGAGGTCGAACCGGAAGTACTCGGGGTAGCGGGCGATGTGTCGGAACCCCGGCACCTGCACGGCGATGGCGTTGATGGTGTCGCCGCGCGCGGGGGGCGTGTAGGGGACGCCCGTCCCGAAGAGCGTGCGGAGGTGGAGCGTCCACGACTCGTCGCCGGGCACGTGGTCCTGGAGGAACAGCGCGAAGTTGTGGCGGCGGTCTGTCGGGCGGGGGATGTACTCGCCGCCGCCGCGCCGCTCGAACTCGAGGGCCGCCGCGGCCGACGTGTCGGCCGGCCCGAGGAACCGCTCGCGCGCGACGAGGAAGCCGTACGTCACCCAGCTCTCCAGGCCCGGCACGAACTCGCCGCGCCACTGGAGGTCGAGCCCGTAGGCGTACCCCTCGCTGTCGTTCTCGCCCGAGTAGAGCACGCGGACGTTCTGGACGTCGTACGAGGTCAGCCGGTCGAGCTTCTTGTACCACGCCTCGGCGCGGAGGACGAACCGGTTCCGCGGGAAGAACCGTTCCCCACCGACGGTGAAGAGCAGCGCGCGCTGGCTCAGGAGGCTGTCGTTGAGCGCGCCGAGGATGGTCTCACCCACGTCGGGCTCCCCGCGCAGCTCGCGGTAGGTAGGGGCCTGGTGGTAGAGCCCCGTCGCCGCCGTGAGCGTCGTCACCGGGTTGAGCCGGTAGCGCATCGAGAGGCGCGGGCTCACCGTCCACTCGCCGTTGAACGCGAAGTAGTCGGCGCGGACGCCGGGCGTGACGACGAACCGGCCGGGCGTGGCGGAGAGGTCGAAGGCGTCCTCGGCCCAGAGCGCGCCCTGCCACGTCGAGAGCCGTGCGGCGTCGTTGAGCGAGTCGACGGTGACGGTGATGGGGGCACCGGTCGAGTCGACGCCGTCGAGCGTGGTGTACTCGAAGAGGCGGTCGTCGAAGGTGAGGCGGCGGGCCTGCCACCCCACCTCGGCGGCGTGGCGGCCGACGGCGAAGCGGTAGCGCCCGCCGCCGGTGAGCGTCGCCACGCGGACGCGGTTGTCGGCGAAGTCGTGCTGGCGGGCCTGCCCCGTCTGGATCTGGTTGAAGGGGTCGTCGGGCGGGCGCGTCGGGTCGGGCTCGTTGCGGAAGAGCGTGATCTCGCCCGTCACGTCGAACTTCTCGAACTCCTCCGTCTCGAAGTAGCTCGCCTCGTGCTCGACGCGGAGCCAGGGGGAGAGGCGGTTGGTGAGGCGGGCGCCGCCGAAGCGGACGTCGTACCCGTCGGTCTCCTGCCCGTCGAAGTCGAAGGCGACGGTGCGGAGGTGGTTGGGGAAGATGCCGAACGTGGTGAACCGCTGGGCCGGCTCGAGGCGGAACCGGTGGCGGGCCACGAGGCCGAGCGCCTCGAACTCGTGCCCCGGCGCGAGGGCGTAGCGGAGGAGCGCCTGCCCGTCTTGGAACTCGGGGTCGTACACGCCCTCCAGCTCCTGCGTGGCGAAGAAGCGGCTGGCCCGGGCGGCGCGCCCCGCCACGGCGATCCCGAGCCGCTCGCCGACGCCGCCGGAGAGGGCGAGCCCCCCGTCGAGCGTGGAGGCGTAGGCCGTGCCGGCCAGGGGGCCCGACGGGCGGAGGTACGCCACGTCGAGCGCCGAGGCGAGCTTGCCGCCGTAGCGCGCGGGGAAGCCCCCGGCGTAGAGCGTCATCCGCTCGACGAGGTCCCCGTTGACGAGGCCGAGCCCCTCCTGCTCGCCCTGCCGCGTGCGGAACGGACGGTAGATCTCGAAGCCGTCGACGAAGAAGAGGTTCTCGTTGTACCCCCCGCCGCGGACGGAGTAGGCGTTGCTCGTCTCGTTGTTGCTCGTCACACCGGGGAGCACCTTCACCGAGGCGAGCGCGTCGTTGAGCGGGTTCGGGATGGCGCGGATCTCCTCCGGGCTGAGCGTCACCACGCCCGCGTCGTTCGGCACCTGCCCCTCCACGTTCACGTTCTCCAGCGGCACGTCCTGCGCGGCGAGGACGACGTCGTGCGTGGTCAGGTGGTCGCGCCGGACGGCCACGCTGTCGCTCCGCGTGACGAAGCCAACGGCAGAGACGACGAGGGCGTAGCGGCCCGCCGGCAGGCGGAGGCGGTAGCGCCCGTCGCTGTTGGCGGCCGTCCCGAAGTTGGTGCCGCGGACGAGCACCGTCGCGCCGGGCACGGGCTGGCCGTCGGCGGTGATGCGGCCGCCCACCTCGCCCCAGACCTGGGCGGTGGCGGCCGGAGCCACGGCGAGCGCGACGAGCAGGAGAAACCGAAGGTTCCGGAACGGAAAGAAGCAGCGCATAGGTACCGTCGGAGGCCAGCCTGCGGCCGGCTCGGTCAGCGATTCGTCGAACGGTATCCTAGCGGCAATAGGCAGGCGTCGGGCTCAGGGGCCGCAAAATAGGGCAGAAGCGGGCCGCTCGGAGGGGGAATCGGCCGCCCCGCGCGGGCTTTACCGCCTCTTCCCGGAAAGGCCTAGAGCGCGGCGAGGCGGAACAGCCCCAGCTCCGCCGCCGGCACGAGCAGCCCGAACAGCGCCCCCCCGACGGCCTGCGCGCGCGTGTGCGCGCCCGACGCCACACGCGCCCACATTACCGGGGGGATGAGGAGCAGGACCGGCCACGTGTTCGCGGGCGTCAGCACGGGCAGGGACGGCCAGGGCCACGGCAACGACGCCACGACGAGCAGCGCCACGGCGAACCCCGCCACGCCGACGCAGTGAATCGAGATCTTCCACCGCAGCGTGATCAGGAGCACGACGAGGGTGTTGACAGGGTACTGCAGCGCGAGGGCGAGCACGAGCGGCTCGGCCGTGCGCCCCACGACGGCGAGGGCGACGAGCCCGGCGACGTACGAGGCGATACCGACGGCGAGGGGCCGGAGGCGCCGCCGCCGCTCGCGCACCTCGAGGGAGGCCACCTCGCCGCGCCGCCACAGCCACACGAGGTAGCCCAGCGGCACCGCGGCGAAGAACACGAAGACCACGATCAACGAGAAGGCCACCTCCGCGCCCGACGCGCCGAAGTGCGCCTGCACGAGGGCGAACCCGATGGGCGGCCACGCCAGCGGGTTCAGCACGTACGAGAGCACGTCGGCCAGCCGACGCATGGGCGGCTCAGTACGCCCGCGCGAAGAGGGCGCGGCCCGGCGCCGGCTGCCCGGAGACCGGGTCGGTGCCCGGCTCGTCGAGCCCCTCGAACTGGCCGGCGAACGGGAGGCACCGGATCGTCGCCTTCGTCTCCTCCTTGATGCGGGCCTCGGTCTCGGCCGTGCCGTCCCAGTGCATGAGCACGAAGCCGCCCTCCCCCTCGAGCGCCTCCTTAAAGGCGTCGTAGGAGTCCACACGGTGGGTGTGGGCGTCGCGGAAGGCGCGGGCGCGGTCGAACAACGCCTGCTGGATGGCGTCCAGCTCGGCCGTGATCGTCGCGGCGAGGCCCTCACGGGCGACGCTCCGCTTCTCGGAGGTGTCGCGCCGCGCGAGCTCGACGGTGCCGTTCTGCACGTCGCGCGGGCCGAGGGCGAGGCGGAGCGGGACGCCCTGCACCTCGTACTCGGTGAACTTCCACCCCGGCCGGTACTGCTCGCGCGCGTCGAGTACCACGCGCACGTCTTTTTGCTTTAGCTCCTGCTCGATGCGCGCGGCGGCGTCGAGGACGGCCGCCTTCTCCTCGTCGGTCCTCCAGATGGGGACGAGGGCCACCTGCGTCGGGGCCAGCCTCGGCGGGAGGACGAGCCCGCGGTCGTCGCCGTGCGTGAGCACGAGCGCGCCGATGAGCCGCGTCGAGACGCCCCACGAGGTGGCCCACACGTACTCCTGCTCGTTGTTCTGATTCTGGAACGTGCAGTTGAACGCCTTCGCGAAGTTCTGCCCGAGGAAGTGGGAGGTGCCGGCCTGGAGCGCCTTCCCGTCCTGCATGAGCGCCTCGATGCAGTAGGTGTCGACGGCACCGGCGAACCGCTCGGCCGGCGTCTTGACTCCGCGCACGACCGGCATCGCCATCCACTCCTCGGCGAAGGTGGCGTAGACGCCGAGCATGCGGAGCGTTTCTTCCACGGCCTCCTCGGAGGTCGCGTGGGCCGTGTGGCCTTCCTGCCAGAGGAACTCGGCCGTGCGGAGGAACAGCCGCGTCCGCATCTCCCACCGGACGACGTTCGCCCACTGGTTCAGCAGGATCGGGAGGTCGCGCCACGACTGGATCCACCGGCTGTACGTGTCCCAGATGATGGTCTCACTCGTCGGGCGGACGACGAGCGGCTCTTCGAGCTGGCTCTCCGGATCGACGCCGAGCGTGCCGTCCTCATGCACCTTGAGGCGGTGGTGCGTGACGACGGCGCACTCCTTCGCGAACCCCTCGACGTGCTCGGCCTCGCGGGCGAGGAAGCTCTGTGGGATGAACAGCGGGAAGTACGCGTTGCGGTGCCCCGTCGCCTTGAACATGGCGTCGAGCGCGTCGCGCATGTGCTCCCAGAGGGCATACCCGTGGAAGGGGATCGTCATGCACCCCCGGACGGGGGAGTAGTCGGCCAGCCCGGCGGCGCGGACGACGTCGACGTACCACTGGGCGTAGTCCTCGGAGCGGGGGGTGATCTTGTCGGCCATGCGAAGAGGCGGGGGGGCCGGACCGGCGGGGCGCGGCGTGGCGTACACTCCGGTGTTCCAGCACCGGGCCGTCGGGCGGCCGTCGCGGCGCGTAACTCCGTGTTACTCGGGGAGTGAGCGCAGCGGCTAGCCCGATAGGGTCGGCGAATATACCCGGCGGTTTACGGGTTCTTGCGCGGCGCGCCCGTCCAAGAACCGGTGGATTCCGGGATCACCGGCTCGCCCCTCCTCTCTCTTTCGCTGCCATGAGCCCCACCCGTTCCCGCTCTCTCTACCCCCTTGCCGCCGCCCTTCGCTTCGCGCTGCCCTTCGGGGTTCTCGTCGCGCTCGCGGGATGCGCCACGTCCGAGGAGACGGCGCGGACCTCCACCGTCACCGCCGACCGCGTGGCCCCGCGCGTGGGCCTCACCGCCGGCCCCGTCGAGGACCCGACGGTGGCAACGCCATCGGAGGCCGCTGCGCCGGCCGAAGCCGCGGCGGCGCCCGACACCGAAACGCCCGGCTGGAGCGTCGCCCCCGGCGGGGCGACCTACCACGCCTACAACGGGACCGACCCCGAGGACGTCTCCGTCACCCGCTACTACTACGACGACCGCTCGGTCTACTACGAGGACGGCACCGACGCGGAGTATGACGACTACGGCATCGACAGCGACCTCGGCGACCTCTACTACGGCGGCTACTACGCCGACTACTACCGGTACGGGTACGATGACTACCCGACGTACTACACGTACTACCGCCCGTACCGGGCGTGGGGGCCGTGGGGCCGCTACCGCTGGCACCACGCGTCGTACTACCGCCACCCCTGGCGCTGGTACCGCCCGTACTACGCCTACGCCGCCTACTACGACCCGTTCTACTACGGGCCGTCGTTCTATGACCCCTGGGCGCCCTGCTACCGCCCCGGCTTCTACATCTCCTTCGGGTGGGGGCCGTGGCGCGTAGGCTACTACGACGACTACTACGCGGGGTACCATGACGGCTATTACGACGGGTACTACGATGGCAGCTACCACGGGGGGTACTACACCGGGTACTACGACGACTACCGCCCCTACCACTGGCGGCGCTGGCGCGGCCACCGCGATGACCCCTTCGCCTACGACTACGACCGCGATGGGGATCGCGGGGCCGTCGAGCCCGTCGGGGGCCGCCGGATCTTCCCCGACCGCGACCTCGGGGTCGCCAGCCCTATCGGCGTCACCCCCCGCCGGAACCCCGTCGCCAGCCGCGCCGAGCGCCGCCCCCGCGTGGGTGGGGTGAGCGTCCCCCGCCGGGACGACACGCCGAGCCCGACGCGGCCGAGCGTCGCGGCGCGCACGCCCTCCCGCACGGATGGGGCGAGCACGACCCCGCGCGCGGCGCGGCCCACGATCGCCCCGCGCACGCGGCCGCAGAGCCCCGGCGGGGTGAGCGCGACCCGCGACGACCGCCCCACCCTGACGCCGCGGTCCGAGCGGCCCACGCTCGTCCCCCGCGACGACCGGGGGACGATCACGCCGCGCTCGCGCGACGAGCGTCCCCCGATCCGGCCGCGCGACGACCGCGCCCAGCCGGCCGACACGAAGCCGCCGGAAACCGAGCCGATCCGGCCCACCCCGCGGCCCCGCCTCACGCCGACCCGTGACGGGTCCGAGGACGCGCGTCCGACGCCCCGCTTCGACCGCCCGCGCGGGGACAGCCGCGACCGTGCGGAGCCCCGCCCGCGCTACACGCCGCCGCGGGCGGACCGGTCGACCCCGCGGGACGACACCCCGCGGGAGGAGGTCCGGCCTCGTCCCCGGTACGACACGTCGCGTCCGGCGGAGACGCCGCGCCCCCGGTACGAGCGCCCACGCGAGGAGCCACGCCCGACGCCGCGGTACGAGACGCCCCGGGAGGAGCCGCGACCCCGCTACGACCCGCCGCGGAACGACGTCCCGCGCGTGGAGCCCCGGCGGGAGGAGCGGCCCGCGCCCCGGTACGATCCGCCGCGCGCCGAGCCCCGTCCGGAGCCCCGCCGGGAGGCCAGCCGGCCCGAGCCGCGCCGCGAGTCGCGCGGCGAGGACCGCCCGCGCCCCTCGCGCAGCCGGGGCGGACGGGACGACTGACCGGCCCGGTCGCCGAGTTCTGGCGGGAGCGCGTTATCGTGGACGCGCTCCCGCCTTTTTTTGACCGTGGCCGACGACACCCCGCTCAAGGACCTGGCCGCCGCGCTCCGCCCCCGCGTCGCAGGCGACCTCCGGCTCGACGCCCTCCATCGTGCGCTCTACGCGACGGACGGCTCGATGTACCGGCTCCCCCCGCGCGCCGTCCTCCTCCCCCGCCACCCCGACGACGCCCAGGCGGCCATCGAGGAAGCGGGGCGGATCGGCGTGCCGGTGCTCCCCCGCGGGAGCGGGACGAGCCTCGCCGGCAGCGCCGTCGCCGACGCCCTCGCCGTCGACACCACGCGCTGGCTCGATGGGATCGTCGCAATCGACCCGGAGCAAAAAACGGCGACGGTGGAGCCGGGCGTCGTGCTCGACGACCTCAACCGGCGGCTCGCCCCCCACGGGCTGCGCGTGGGGCCCGACCCCGCCTCGTCGTCGCGCGCTACCCTCGGCGGGATGCTCGCGACCAACGCGACCGGCGCGCGGTCCATCCGCTACGGATCGGTCGTCGACCACGCCGAAAGCGCTGAGGCCATCCTCGCCGACGGCACGCGCGTGCGCTTCGAGGCACTCGACGACGCGGCGTGGACCGCGAAGGGGCGGATGCCGAACACCGAGGGAGACCTCTACCGCCGCCTGGGCGCGCTCCTGAGCGTGCACGGCCCGGCCATCCGGCGCGACACCCCGCAGCACTGGCGCCGCGCGGGCGGCTACCGCCTCGAACGCCTCCTGGATGCTCCCGAGATCGCGCGCGGCCCCGGACGCGCGTGGGACGGGACGCGGAACGTGGCGCACCTCCTCTGCGGGAGCGAAGGCACCCTCGCCTTCGTCACGCGCCTCACCGTCCGCCTCGTCGCGAAGCCGCCGCACGCCGCGCTGGGCGTGGTCCATTTCCCTTCGCGCCGCGCCGCGCTCGACGCGGTCGCGCCGATCCTCGAAACGGCGCCGTCGGCCGTCGAGCTGCTCGACCGGCCGCTGCTGCTGCGCGCGCGGGCCGTGGCCGAGTACGTCCCCCGGCTCCACTTCGTCCGGGGCGACCCGGCCGCGCTGCTCGTTGTGGAGTACGAGGGCGCGACTCCTGCGGAGGTGCGCGAGGGCCTCGGGCGCCTGCGGAGAGCGCTCGGCCCTTCGGCCGCGCTCACCGAGGCCCTCGAAGGCGCGCCCATCGCCGACGTGTGGGCGGTGCGGAAGGTGGGGCTCGGGCTCGCGATGAGCGCGCGGCTCCCCGTGCAGGCGGTGGCGTTCGTCGAGGACGCCGCGGTGCCGGTCGAGCGCCTGCCGCGATACGTCGAGGCGCTGGAGGCGGCGCTCGCGGAGGAAGGGCTGGAGGCGGTCGTCTACGCGCACGCCTCGGCCGGCTGCCTGCACATCCGGCCGTTTCTGGATCTGAAAGAAAAACGGCACGTCGAGGCCATGCCGCGCCTCGCGCGGGCGTCGGCCGAGCTGGTGAAGGCGGCCGGCGGCGCCCTCGCCTCCGAGCACGGCGACGGCCTGGCCCGCTCGTGGCTTGCGCCCGACTTCTACGGCGCGCCGCTCTACGCGGCCTACCGCGCGGTCAAGCACGCCTTCGACCCGAAGGGCGTCTTCAACCCCGGCAAGGTGGTGGACGCCCCGCCGATGACCGCGCACCTCCGGTACGACCCCGCGCCACGCGCCCGCCCTTACTACGCCGCCCTCCCCTTCACCGACGCGGCCGGCCGCGACGCCGGGTTCGCCAGCGCGGCCGAGGCGTGCAACGGCTCGGCCGTCTGCCGCCAGCGCCACGTGGGCACGATGTGCCCCTCGTTCATGGCGACGCGCGAGGAGAAGGACTCCACGCGGGGTCGCGCGAACGCGCTCCGCGAAGCGCTCTACGGCCACCTCCCCTCCCTCACCGGCCCCGAGGTCGCGGCCGCGATGGACCTCTGCCTGTCGTGTAAGGCGTGCAAGGCGGAGTGCCCGGCCGGGGTGGACCTCGCCGCCCTCAAGGCGGCCTGGCTCGCCGAGCGGTGGCGGCGCGAGCGCCCGCCCTTCCGCACGCGCCTTTTTGCTCATTTGCCTCGCTTTGCGCCGCGGATCTCGGGCACACTCGCGCCAGCCGCCAACCGGCTCGTGCGGAGCCGCACGATGCGGCGGCGCCTCGCCGCCCTCGGCCTCGCGCCCGAACGGCCCCTTCCTGCCTTCGTACGGCATCCGTTCCGCGAGGGGGCGGCGGTGCCCCCCGCGAGCGGCCAGGTGGTCCTCTTCGCCGACACATTCACCCGGTTCTTTGAACCGGAGATCGCGCGGGCGGCCCTTCGCGTGATAGAGGGGACAGGCGCTGCCGTCGTCGTGCCGCCGTACGTGTGCTGCGGGCGGACGCTGTTCTCGGAGGGGTTCATAGACGAGGCGCGGCGGCGGGCGGGACGGCTCGCGGAGACGCTCGCGCCCTACGCGGAGGCGGGTGCCGAAATCGTCGGGCTGGAGCCGAGCTGCCTGCTCACCCTCCGCGACGAACTCCGCGCGCTCCTACCGGACGATCCTCACGCCGCCCTCGTCGCCAAGCAGGCGCGGCTCTTCGAGGAGTGGGCTGCCGCACACGTGGATCGTCTCGCTACGCCGAGCCAACGCGTCGCGCCGCGCGACGTGCTCGTGCACGGCCACTGCCACCAGAAGGCGCTCTCCTCCCTCACGCACAGCCGCGCGATGTTCGAGGCGTTGGGGTTCGACTACCGCGAGACGGGCGCGGGGTGCTGCGGGCTCGCAGGTGCGTTCGGGTATGAGGCCGACCACTACGGGGTCTCCCTGGCCATCGCCGAGGACCGGCTGGCGCCGGCCGTACGCGCTGCTCCTTCCCATACGCTCATCGTCGCGGCGGGGACGAGCTGCCGCGCGCAGATCGCCCATATCACCGGGCGGGCGGCGCACCATCCGGCGGAAGTGCTAGCCCAGGCGATACCCCGCCAGTGAAGGAGGCCGCCCGGGCTCCCTTCCAGGACCTGCCGGCTTCTCGCCGAGCACCAGCGTGTAGCGGAGGAAGCCCCCGTCGAAACCGGCCTTGATGTAGAGCGCGGCGTGGAACTGCTCCTTGATGAGGCGAACCCCCTCCTGCCCCAGCTTCATCCCCGTCCAGATCAGGTCGAGCATCGAGCGCTCGGAGAGCTCCTTCACGCCGTCGAGGGCGCGCTCGTAGCCGAAGTTCCAGTTCGGGCGCGCCTGCGCGTTGAGGTCGTCCACGCGGAGGACGTCGAGGCCGGCGCGCTGGAAGTGGCGGCGGTAGCCTTCGGGCGTCTCCAGGCTCGGCACGGCCCAGTACCGCATGAACGGGTGGAGCACGAGCTCCTCTGGGATCGAGCCGAGGTCATCGGGCTTGCACCAGTCCACGAGGAGGAACCGCCCGCCGGGCCTTAAGAGGCGCCCCACCTTCTCGACGGCGAGCCGCTTGTCGGGGAGGTAGCACGCCGCGTCGAGGCAGACGACGGCGTCGAACGTCTCGCCGAGGGTATCCACCTCCATGATGTCGTGCTGCTGGAAGCGGAGGTTGGCGCGCTCGTAGCGCCGCGCGTGGGCGAGCTGCGCCGGCGAGAGGTCGATGCCGAGCACGGAGCCGGGCGTCTGGTCGGCGAGGAGGTTCGAGAAGCCGCCGCGCCCGCAGCCCATCTCCAGCACGCGCTCAGCCTGCGCCACCTTCAGGTAGTCGAAGTAGAGCCCGTGCGTCCGCGCGAACGCCGCCTCCCACGGCTCGTCGTCGCGCTCGAAGAGGGCGAAGTGGAAGAAGTCGTGCCAGTACTCGGCGTAGAGGTCGCTCACGGCCGAGAACATGGCGGGGATGCGCTCGCGGTAGTGCGCCTTGAAGTCGGCGAGGTCCTGCTCGTACACGCGGGGCTCGGGGAAGGGGCGTGTGGCTACGCGCGGGCGGACCTCCGGCTCCCCGCGCCGGGCGGTGCATCCGGGCGAGCGATCCCGCGTAAGAGGGCGACCTCTCACCCTCCCCCCTCCAGAAATGCGAAGCACCGGGGCCATCGTCCTCCTCGTGATCGTCCTCCTCGTCGCGTTCGCCGGGTGCTACGGGTGCTCGACGCAGCGCTCGCTCGTCCAGAAGGACGAGGCGGTGAACCAGGCGTGGGCGAACGTCGAGAGCGCCTACCAGCGGCGGGCCGACCTCATCCCGAACCTCGTCAGCACGGTCCAGGGCGCGGCCGACTTCGAGCGCTCGACGCTCGACGCCGTCGTCGAGGCGCGCGCCCGCGCCACCTCCGTCACCGTCGACGCCGACGACCCGGCCTCGGTCGAGCGGTTCGCCGAGGCGCAGCGCGCGCTCTCGGGCGCGCTGAGCCGCCTCCTCGTCGTCTCCGAGAACTACCCGCAGCTCCGCGCCACCGAGGCGTTCCGCGACCTCCAGGTCCAGCTCGAAGGGACCGAGAACCGGATCAACACCGAGCGGACCCGCTACAACGAGACCGTGCGCGACTACAACCAGGAGGTCCGCACCTTCCCGACGAGCCTCTTCGCGGGCGTGCTCGGCTTCGAGCGGCGGACCCCCTTCGAGGCGGACCCCGGCGCCGAGCGCGCGCCCGACGTCAACTTCGACTTCGACAACGACGCCGAGGGCGCGCAGTAAACAGCCGGTGCGCCTGATCGCCCCTTCGCGCTGGACGGTTCGGATGGCGGGCGCGGCCCTCGCGGTCGCGCTCGCCGCCGCGTCGGTCCGCGCCCAGTCGCTCGACGTGCTCCCTGCGTCGGGCGAGTGGGTGACCGACCGGGCGGACCTCCTCACGCCCACGCAGCGCACGGCCCTCTCGGCCCGCCTCGACGCCTTCGAGGACTCCACCTCGAACCAGATCGTCGTCGTCATCCTCCCCACGCTGAACGGGGCCGACGCGGGGCAGTACGCGACGGAGCTGGGGCAGCGGTGGGGCGTCGGGCAGGGCCAGCGCGACAACGGGATCGTCGTGCTCGTCTCCGTCGAGGACCGGCAGCTGTTCATCGCGCCGGGGTACGGGCTCGAAGGGGCCGTGCCCGACGTCGTCGCCGGCCGCATCGTGCGGAACGTGATGGTGCCGCGCTTCCGCGAGGGTCGTTTTTACGAGGGCATCGACGCGGGC
This sequence comes from Rubricoccaceae bacterium, assembly GCA_035628035.1. GTDB lineage: Bacteria > Bacteroidota > Rhodothermia > Rhodothermales > Rubricoccaceae > DASPKS01. The sequence continues at coordinate 150 of DASPKS010000088.1, read as the reverse complement.
GTGACCGCGCTGATGGCGGCCACGCGCGGCGAATACGAGGCGCTCCCGGCAGCGCGCCCGACGGGCGTCAACCCCGTCGTCGTGTTCGCTGCCATGCTCGCCGTGATCTTCCTCGTGGGCCGGCTGCTCCAGCGCGGCGGGGATGACGAC
>DASPKS010000087.1:0-2304 GCA_035628035.1 Rubricoccaceae bacterium | reverse complement strand
TTCCGGCAGCTGGAGGCGTACCTGCTTCGCATCCTCACCCTCGCGCCCGACGCCTTCCTCTTCCCGCGCGTCCAGCTCCTGACCCCAGTCTGGTGGAAGGAGGCGCACCCGGAGGAGACCCAGAAGTTCGGGTGGGAGGTGCCGGCGCGGTACTGGGACGGCTGGCGGACCCGCCCGCAGGACAACCCGATGCGCGAGGGCTTCCACCAGTTCACCAACTTCTACGGCGAGGCCTGGGAGACGTCGTACGCCTCGGAGGTCTGGCGGCGCGACACGGGCGACATGCTCCAGGCGCTCGTCCGGTTCATCGACCGGAGCCCGCTCGCCGCCCGGATGATGGGGTACTTCTTCGTCCACGGCAACACGGAGGAGTGGAACGTGGGCGGCGACAACTGGATGCCCGGCTACGAGGCGCCCATGCAGCGCGCGGCCGGCCCGGTCCCCTCGCCGATGGCCCGGCTCGACTCGTCGTACGGCCTGCTGCGCGACCCGGCCCGGGAGGCCGACGTCATCCACTTCTACCGGCGCTTCCACGAGGTCCGCGCCGAGACCGTCGCCCACCTGGCGAAGGCCGTGAAGGAGGCCACGAGCCGGCCCGTCGTGACCGGCACGTTCTTCGGCTACCTCATGGAGACGCCGCGGATGCAGGAGAGCAGCCACCTCGCCCCGAAGGCGGTGCTGGAGAGCCCGCACGTCGACGTCATCGCCTGCCCCTACACCTACACCGCCACGAACGACCCCGCCAAGGCCCGCTGGGAGAGCGACCTCTACGACGGCGCCGACCAGTGGATCGGCCGGGCGCGCGGCGTCGGCGGCGACGGCGGCTTCCGCTCGATGGTCGAGTCGTACCGGCGGCGGGGGAAGCTCTACATCTCCGAGATCGACCCGGGCTCGTACCGCCACCAGGCCCGGCTCTGGAAGGAGATCGGCGGCTCCGGATCGATGACCCCCGAGGGGACGGTGAACATCCTCCGGCGCGACTTCGGCAACGTGCTGGCGGCCAACACGGGCGGCTGGCTCTACGACTTCGGCCCCTACAACTTCTCCGACTGGAGCCTCGACGAGCCGACCACGCCCGGCGGCTGGTACGGAAGCCCCGAGATTATCGAGGCGGTGGGCCGCGTGATCCGGATGATGCGGGCCCGGTTCACGGCCGACGTCTCGCCGGTGGCCGAGATCGCCGTGGCGGGCGACCCCGAGGGCTTCCTCGTCTCGCAGCACTGGCTGAAGGAGCGGCCGTGGCCCGGCCAGGGCATCCGCTACACCGACTTCTTCAACCACTGGTTCTTCAACGCGCAGGCCCGCGCCCTCTACCGCGCCGGCGCCCCGCTCGACCTCCTCTACCGCGACGACCTCGCGGCCGAGGACTACCGGAAATACCGGCTGGTGCTCGTGCCCAACGCGTTCCTGCTCACGCCGGCGCAGGTGGACGAGATGCACGCCCGCCTGCGCGGAAGCGGCTGCACGGTGCTCTGGCTCTACGCCCCCGGCCTGCTCCGGCCCGAGATCGACGGGCAGCCCGGCGGCGTGGACCTCCGGCAGATGGAGCGGCTCACCGGCTTCCGGTTCTACGAGGTCGGCGACCCCGGCCCGCTCATGATCGCCTCGAACGTGCCGGGCGTCGGGGAGCGGACGTTCGGCGTCAAGAGCCCCCACTACTACGCGCCCCGCTACAGCGTCGAGCCCGGCGAGGGAGTCGAGAACCTGGGGCACTGGACGATGGCCGAACCGCGTGGCAACGACCCGCGCATCGCCCTCGCCCGGCGCCGGATGGACGGGTGGACGAGCATCTACGCCGGCGCCCCGCCAGTCCCGACCGAGCTCCTGCGGCGGTTCGCGCAGGACGCCGGCGTGCGGCTGTGGACGGACCGGCCGGCCATCGCCGTCGGGACGCGCGCCGGGGCGATGGTCGTCTGCACCGACCCGGCCACGCCCTACGGGGCGCCCACGGGCGACACGGCCCGGCCCCGGCCCGGCCCCTTCACCGTCACGTTCCCCTTCCCCCTGCGCGACGAGACCGGCGGCCCCGCCCGCACCACCCACACGCTCGACCTCGCCTTCGGCGACGTCCGGCTGTTCGTACCGTGAGGGATGGCCCCGCCCTCTCTCCAGTGTCATCCTGAGCGATAGCGAAGGATCTACTCCACGCCGCTCGGTGGATTGGGTGAAGCACCAAGTCATACAGCATAGATCCTTCGTCGCTACGCTCCTCAGGATTACACTGGGGGAGCGTCGTTGGTAATATCGACCGACGCCCCACCCTCCACGCGCTCATCCTCTCACGCTCCCCGCCCCATGGACCGC
>DASPKS010000086.1:0-2150 GCA_035628035.1 Rubricoccaceae bacterium | reverse complement strand
TCTCACGATGCCGGCGATGTGGCGCGCCGACCCGTTCGGGTTCGCCTCCGGCGTGACGCGGCCATCCTCGGTGACGTAGCGGAAGACCACGCGGCGCGCGGCCTCCAGCATGTCGAGCGTGGCCTCGTCGGCGGTGTAGTTCCCCTCACCGTGGGCGATGGGCACGCGGAGCACGCGGCCCTCCTCGATCTGGTTGGTGAACGGCGTCGCGGCGTTCTCGACGCGGAGGTGGGTGTCCTTGCAGGCGAACCGGAGCGAGGCGTTCCGCGCGAGCGCGCCGGGGAGGAGCCCCGCCTCGCAGAGCACCTGGAACCCGTTGCAGATCCCCATCACGAGGCCGCCGTCGCGGGCGAACCGCACGACGTCCTTCATCACCGGCGAGAACCGCGCGATGGCGCCCGCGCGGAGATAGTCGCCGTAGGAGAACCCGCCGGGGACGAGGACCACGTCGGCGTCGCCGACGGTCTCCTCCTTGTGCCAGACGAACCGGGCCTCCTGCCCGAGCACGTGGCCGGCGGCGTGGTAGGCGTCGTGGTCGCAGTTCGAGCCGGGGAAGACGACGACGGCGAAGGTGACGGGGGCCTCGGGGTCGCGCAGGAAATCGGCCATGGCGGGCGTTACAGGGGGCGGCGAGAGAAGATAGAGGACCGCGCCGGGGTCCGGCTATCTTCGACGCCCCATCTTCCCCGCCGATCCGTCCCCGGTGATCCCCCGCGAGCTCTTCAAAAAGATCCGCCGCGTCGAGGTCCGCACGAAGGGCCTCGTCGAGAACCTCTTCGGGGGGGAGTACCACTCGGCGTTCCGGGGGCGGGGGATCGAGTTCGCCGAGGTCCGCCCCTACCAGGTCGGCGACGACGTGCGCGCCATCGACTGGAACGTGACGGCGCGGACGGGCGAGCCCTACGTGAAGCTGTTCGAGGAGGAGCGCGAGCAGACCCTCCTCCTCGTCGTGGACGTCTCGGGCTCGGAGGACTTCGGCTCGCACGGCGCCGTGAAGCGCGACCTCGCCGCCGAGGTGTGCGCGCTCCTGGCGTTCTCGGCCCTCCGCAACAACGACAAGGTGGGGCTCCTCCTCTTCACCGACCGCGTCGAGCGGTTCGTCCCGCCGAAGAAGGGGCGGCGCCACGCGCTCCGCCTCGTGCGCGACCTCTTCGCGCACCGCCCGGCGCACCGGGGCACGCGGCTCGGCTCCGCGCTCGACCACGCCCGTCGCGTCCTCCGCCGCCGCGCCATCGTCGTCGTCGTGAGCGACTTCCTCGACGCGCAGCTCCTCACGGGCGCGTTCACCTTCGAGCAGCCGCTCCGCGCGCTCGCCCAGAAGCACGATGTCGTGGCCGTCCGCCTCCTCGACGAGCGCGAAACGGCGCTCCCGCCCGTGGGCCTCCTCGCCCTCACCGACGCCGAGACGGGCCGCCCCGTGCTCGTGGATACGAGCAGCCCGCGCGTCCGCGAGGCGTTCGCCGACCGCGCCGCCGTCCGCGAGCGGAGCCTGCACGCCGCCCTCCGCCGCGCTCGCGTCGACACCGTGACCGTGCGCACGGGCGAGGACTACGCCGTGCCGCTCGCCGCCTTCTTCCGCCGCCGCAACCGCGAGGACCGATGAGGCGGCTCGTGCTGCTGCTCGCGCTCGCGGCCGGGCCTGCACACGCGCAGGCGGTGCGGCTGCACGTCCTCGCGGACAGCGTGTTCGTCGGCGAGCGGTTCTCGCTGGCCGTCTCGGTAGACCACCTCGATGGAACGACCGTCGCCTTCCCCGAGGTGCCGGCCGGCGATCCCGAAGCCGGTCCCCTCCTCGCCTTCGGCGACGCCGAGATTCTTTCGATGCGCCGCCTCCCACCCCGCCTCGACGACCGCGCGCGCACCGACAGCGTGGTCTACGAAGCGGCCACGTTCGCGCTGGACTCCGCCCTCGTCGGGCCGGTCACGGTGCGCCTTTCGAGTGCGCGCGACACGACCACGCTCGTCTCGCCCGTTGTCCCGCTCCGCGTCCGCTCGACGGTGCCGACGGGCACGCAAGAGCCCCGGCCGCCCGCGCCGCCCGACCCCTTCCCCGTCGCCATCGGGCCCTGGCTCCTGCTGGGGCTGCTCGCGGCCGCCCTCGTCGTGCTCGCTGTCTTCCTCTGGCGGAAGCGGCAGGACCGGATGCCGCC
>DASPKS010000085.1:0-9892 GCA_035628035.1 Rubricoccaceae bacterium | reverse complement strand
ACCCTGAACGTGTCGGAGCGGAGTGTGTCCGGATCGTGGAGCCAGCCCGGCGCGGGGGAAGGGACCCTCACCGGCACCTACGACCCGGCGGCGTGCCGGATCGAGGTCTCCTATCGCCAGACGTGGGACGGCCAGGAGGGGACCGCCCACTGGGAGTTGTCGTCCGACGGCAAGCTCTTGAACGGCTCCTACCGGCAGGCGTCGAGCACCGGGAGCTGGACGCTCTGGCGCGACAGCGCGCCGGGCGGCTGCCGGAAGTAAACCGGTACCCGCTCAGTCGCGGCGCCTCTCCCCTTCCCCTTTCTTCGGGAAGAGCGTCACGTCCTCGTTGAGACCGAGCGCCTGCTGGACCTCCGGCGAGGAGCCCTCGCGGGGGCGACCGAAGCGCATGCGGATGTCGCGCCAGGCCAGCTTCGCCTCTTCGAGGAGGTGACCGGGCGGCTCGTAGCCGTAGGCGCGGTGCGCGCCCGGCCGCACCTTCCCCTTCTGCGCGACGAACGCGGCGAAGCGGTCGGTCCACGCGTCGAAGGCCGCCATGATTTCGTCCTCGCGGACCATGTCCTCGGCCTGGTTGTCGGCGTACGGGAGGCCGACGCCCGTGTGGGCGTGCACCCACAGGTGATCGGGCACCTCGATCCCGCTCCACCTGCACTGCCACACGAGCGGGGCGTACGCCTCGCGGTCGTCCTCGAACGGCTCCTGCTCGGGGTCGAAGTAGGCCTTGTGGCGGAGTTGCTTCGGGCGGTCGTCCTCTCCCTTCTCGTTCGCGCCGGCATCGGAGTAGCAGAAGAAGGCGGCGGTGCGCCCTTCGAGGTGGTTCTGGGAGAGCGCCTCCCACTGCGGCGACTTCTCCAGCGCCATCGCCTTCTCGGGGTCCTTGTGGTCGATGAGCGTCTCGTCGGGGTTGCCGCCGTTCATGCACACGAGCCGGTCGAACATCGCCTTGAGGTTCGTCGAGGGGGCGTACCAGTTGACGGGTCCGATGACGGCCCATGCGTCGGCGAGGTCGAGGCGGGCGTAGAGGTCGAGATCCCACATCAGGTCGGGCTCGCTCTTCGACCCCTTCTCGTAGCAGTTGCACGGCCAGCAGCAGAGCGCCATCGACGTGGAGACGCACGCGTTGCATGGCTGGATGCGGTCGCGGGCGTAGACGTTGCCGAGGTCCTCCACGTCGATTTCCCACTCCTGCGGGAGCCGCCGCTCCATGCGGAGCATGAGGGCGCGCGCCTTCGAGTCCACGCCGGGGCAGTTGTACTGGCGGCGCTGGCTCCCGGCGACGAGGAGCACGCGGAAGGGCCGCTCCTCGACGGACCGTTTGCCGTTCTCGTCGTTGGGCTTCACGACCCGCCCTCGGCCGGGTTGAGGTCGGCGATGGCCGGGCCGTTGACGACGCGGCCGTAGGGGTCGAACCGCGAGCCGTGGCAGGGGCAGTCCCACGTCTTCTCGCCGGGGTTCCACATGACCACGCAGCCGAGGTGGGTGCAGATGGCCGACCGCTCGTGGAGCGCGCCGTCGTCGGCGCGGTACACGGCCACCTTCGTGGCGCCGCGCCGGAGGACGGCGCCCGTGCCGGGCCTGATCTCCTCGACGGACGCCACGTCGCCGCCCGTCACGAGGTCGGTGTACTGCGCGGCTACGTTCACGTTCTCCTTCGTGAACTCGCCCGCGGCGGCGAGCGTGATGCGGCCAGGGTCGTAGAGCGTGGCCCACTCGTTCTCGCGGCCGCGGATGAGGTCGGTGAGGAGCATCCCCGCGATGGTCCCATGCGTCATCCCGTTCCCGGAGTCGCCCGTGGCGATGTAGACGTTCTCGGCGTCCATCGGATTGCGCCCGATGAACCCCATCGCGTCGACGGGCTCCATCACCTGGCCGGACCAGCGGAAGCCGACCTCCTGTGCCATCGGGAAGCGCTCGCGCGTCCACGCTTCGAGGTGGGCGAAGCGGGCCTCGGGATCGTCGGCCTGGCCCGTCTTGTGGTCCTCCCCACCGACGATGAGCCACTCGCCAGGAGCCTCTGGCCCGAGGTTCTTCGCAAGGCGGACGTAGTGGTACGGGTCGGGGGTGTCCCAGAGGAGCATCGTCGGCACGGAGCCCTCTGGCACGCGGAGGCCCACGACGTACGTCCGGTACGGCGCCTGCTTGGTGTGGATCACGAAGCGGTTGTTGACCGGCGTGTTCGTCGCCACGACGACGGCGTCGGCGGTAACGACGGCGCCGCCCTCGGTCGTCACGCGAGCGGGCGCGCCCCCCTCGATGTCGTCGGCGTGGGTACCGGTGTAGATCCGCCCGCCGTCGCGCGTGATGCAGCGGACGAGCCCGGCGAGGTACTTCACCGGGTGGAACGTGGCCTGCTGCGGGAAGCGGAGCGCCGGGCCGAAATCGAACGGCTCGTACGGGAGGCGAGGAACGAGCTCCAGGTTGGTCAGCCCTGCGCGGCGCCCTGCCTCCAGCTCCCGCTGGAGCTCGTCGGTATCGTCACCGGGCGGGACGAAGAGGTAGCCGGCGAGCCGCTCGAAGTCGCAGTCGATCCCCTCCTCGTGCACGATGCGCTCAACCTGCGCGATGGCGGCCGTGTGGCTCTCGGCCGAGAGCCGCGCGCCCTTCTCGCCGTGGAGCCGCTCGATCTCGTAGTACCGGTCGTCGAGCGCGTTGACGATGTGGGCCGTCGTGCGGCCCGTCTCGCCGCCCGCGACGGGCCCGTCGTCGAGGACGACGACGGACTTGCCGGCCTTCGCGAGGAGGTAGGCCGTCGTGAGCCCCGTGATGCCGGCACCGACGACGCACACGTCGGCGCGGGTGTCCTCGCGGAGGGGCTCAAAGGCGGGGGGCTCGACGAACATCCACACGGAGCGCGTGGTGCCCGAGTCGTTCGGCGTCGTGGTCGGCTCCATCGGCAGAAGGGCTTTTTTTGAACGAAAGGCACCGTGGGACGCCGCCCGCCCGCCCCGGATCCTCACGCCGCCCGCAGCGCGACGACGTTCTCGATGTGGTGCGTGTGCGGGAAGAGGTCCACCGGCTGGATGGCCTCGATCCGGTAGCGGTCGCCGAGGAGGGCGAGGTCGCGCGCCTGCGTCTGGGGGTTGCACGAGACGTACACGAGCCGCTCGGGCCGGAGCCGCCCCACTTCCTCGACCACCTTCGGGTGCATCCCCGCGCGGGGCGGGTCCACGATGACCACGTCGGGCCGGCCGAACTCCTCGACGAAGGCGGGCGTGAACAGCTTGAGCATGTCGCCCGCGACGAACGTGCAGTTGTCCACGCCGCTCTCCACCATGTTGACGCGCGCGTTGGCGACGGCGGCCTCGATCAGCTCCACACCGACGACGTACCGCACGCGCGGCGCGACGAACAGCGAGATCGTCCCGGCGCCGCAGTAGAGGTCATAGAGCAGGTCGTCGGGGCGGAGGTCGGCGAAGGCGGCGGCGACTTCGTAGAGCCGCTCCGCCTGGAGGGTGTTCGTCTGGAAGAACGCGTTGGGGGCGATCTCGAACGTGAGCCCCCCGATCCGGTCGTGGACGATGCCCGGCCCGAACACGGTGATCAACTCTCCGCCGAAGGCCGTCTGCGCCACGCCGCCGTTGATCGCGTTGACGAGCGTGGTCACCTCCGGGAAGTCGCGGCGGAGGAACGCGGCGAAGGCGTCCATCCGCTCCGCGTCGGCGTGGCTCGTCACGAGGACAACCATCCGCTCGTCGGTGTGCTCGGGCGTGCGGACGACGAGGTGGCGGAGGTAGCCGCGCTGGCGGCGGGTATCCCAGGGCGTCCACCCCTCGGCCTTGCAGAACGCGCGGACGCCGTTGACGAGGCGCGCGCTCCACGCGCTCTGGAGGAAGCACGTGTCGAGGTCGAGCACCTTGTCGAACCGGCCAGGGATGTGGAGGCCGAGGGCGAAGTCGCGGTCGAACGCGCCGCCCGAGCCGATCTCGGCCTCGGTGAGCCAGCGGTCGGCCGAGAACGAGAACTCCATCTTGTTGCGGTAATACCACGGCTCCTCGGCCCCGAGCGTGGGGCGCACCGCCACGCCGAGCTTGTCCAGGTCGAACCCTCCCGTGTGCGTGAGCGCCTCCTCGACAGCCTGCCGCTTCATTTCGAGCTGGGCGCCGTAGGCCACGTGCTGCCACTTGCACCCGCCGCAGGGGCCGAAGTACGGGCAGCGTGGGACCGCCCGGAGCGCGCTCGGCTCGACGACCTCGACGATGCGCGCCTCGGCGTAGCTCCCCTTCCGCTTCCGCACCTGCGCGCGGACGAGGTCGCCCGGCACCCCCCCCTCGACGAACACGACGAACCCGCCCTGGCCGTCCGCCCCGCCGAGGCGGGCGAGGCTCTTCCCCCGGTCGGCGAACTTCTCCAGCCGCAGCTCCAGCACGGCCCCGCGGACGGCGTCGGCGGGCGCGGGCAGGGCCGGGGTCGGCACGGCGGAATCGGGCATGGCGAGCGGGGCGAGAGCCAGAACGCGCGCCCGTGCGGGCGCGGCTTTTGAAGGGAACGCGGGCGCGCCCGTCCGGCCCGTCAAATCGAGCCAGCGCGGGGGGCGGCCGATACGCAAGCGCCCCCGCCCCGGTTCGAATCTACCCGCCGGCGGCGCCTGTCTCCCCCGCCAAGACCGCCCCTCGATGTCCGCCGATCCGTCGCCCCCGCTGAACCTCAAGCTCTACCGCGTGCTGCTCCTCGTGGGCGGCATCGTCATCCTCGCGTTCGGGCCGCTGTACCGGATCGCCGAGCCCGGGATCGCCGACCCGCTGTTCCTCCGCGCGGGGGTGGGGCTGGCGTGCCTCGCCCTCGTGGGGCTCACGTTCGTCCACGAGTGGTTCCGGCGGAACGCGCTCCTCGGCATCTACGCGCTGTTCTACGTGGTCTCGGGGTGGCAGGTGTGGCTCACGTACCTCAACGACCTCTCGGTCAACACCACGTTCGGGATGATGCTGGTCATCTTCGGGTGCGCCGTCGGCTTCCGGAAGCCGACGCACCTGGGGTGGTACGCCGTCCTCGTCGTGGCGGCGACGGCGTCGGTGGCCTTCCTCGTAGAGGAGCCGCAGGTGTCGCGGCTGACGTACCTCTCGACGCTCAGCGCCATCGCCATCCTCGGCTACTTCATCCTCCGGAGCCGGATGGAGGTGGTCGAGGAGCTCCGCGCGGCGATGGAGGCGGCGAAGGTGGCCGCGAAGGCGAAGAGCGAGTTCCTCGCGACGATGAGCCACGAGATCCGCACCCCGATGAACGGCGTCATCGGGATGACGAGCCTCCTGTCCGAGACCGGCCTCACCGAGGAGCAGCGGGACTACGTCGAGACCATCCGCGTCTCCGGCGACAGCCTCCTCACCATCATCAACGACATCCTCGACTTCTCGAAGATCGAGGCCGACAAGATCGAGCTGGAGGAGCAGCCATTCGAGCTCCGGCAGTGCATCGAGGAGGCGCTCGACCTCGTTGCGCCGAAGGCGGCCGAGAAGGGGCTCGAGATGGCGTACCACCTCGGCGACGGCGTCCCCGAGGCGATCGTGGGCGACGTGACGCGGCTCCGCCAGGTGCTCGTGAACCTCCTCGGCAACGCCGTGAAGTTCACCGAGCGCGGCGAGGTCGTCGTCACCGTCGAGACGCGCTCGGCGAAGGGGTCGCCGGGGCGGGCGCTCCACGAGCTCGCCTTCACCGTCCGCGACACCGGCATCGGCATCCCAGAGGACCGCCTCGACCGGCTGTTCCAGTCGTTCTCGCAGGTGGACTCCTCGACGACGCGGAAGTACGGGGGGACCGGCCTCGGCCTCGCCATCAGCTCCCGCCTCGCCGAGCTCATGGGCGGGACGATGTGGGTCGAGAGCCAGGTCGGCGTCGGCAGCGCGTTCCACTTCACCGCGCTCGTGCAGGAGGGCACGCTTCCGGACCGCCCCTCGTTCGAGGGCGTTCAGCCGTCGCTCGAAGGGAAGCGCGTGCTCATCGTCGACGACAACGAGACGAACCGGAAGATCCTCGTTGCACAGACGCGGAAGTGGGGGATGAAGCCCCACGTGTGCGCGTCGGCCGAGGAGGCGCTCGCATGGCTCGACGCGGGGGACCGCTACGACATGGCGCTGCTCGACATGCAGATGCCGGAGATGGATGGGATGGCGCTGGCCGAGGCGCTCCGCGCGCGGCCTGCCACGCGGGAGTGCCCCCTCGTGATGCTCTCCTCCATCGGGCACCGCCTCCGTGCCGGCGGCCTCCTCGACGCCGTCCTCTCGAAGCCAATCAAGCAGGCGCAGCTCTTCGAGGTCCTCTCGAACGTGGCCGCCACGCAGGAGCGCCTCGCCGAGCGGCTCCGCGCGCTGCCCGCCGGCGAGCGCCCCGCCGAGGCCGCGCCGGCGTCCCCCCTGCCCGCTGCTCCGGACGAAGCCCCGGCCGCGCCGCCGGCCGCGCCGCCGGTGGTCCCCGCTCCCGCCGACCCGCCAGCGAGCGCCCCGCCGCCTGCGCCGGTATCCGTGGCTCCGCCCGTAGCCGAGCGTCCCACGGCCGCGCCGCCGCTGCGCATCCTCCTCGCTGAGGACAACGCGGTCAACCAGAAGGTGGCCCTCCGCATGCTCGAGCGCCTCGGCTACCAGGCCGACGTGGCAGCCAACGGGCTGGAGGTGCTGAAGGCCCTCGAGCTCACCGGCTACGACGTCATCCTGATGGACGTGCAGATGCCGGAGATGGACGGCATCGAGGCGAGCCGGCGCATCCGCCAGAACCTCCCCCGCGAACAGCGCCCCCGCATCGTCGCCATGACGGCGAACGCGATGCAGGGCGACCGCGAGCGGTGCATCGCGGCGGGGATGGACGACTACATCCCGAAGCCGGTCCGCTACGAGGACCTCGCCGCCGCGCTGGAGAAGTGCGTGCGCATCGTGGTGGCGCGGCGGCCCGCCGAGGAGAAGCCGAAGCGACCCGCTGTGCCGGCGCCCACCGAGCGCGCCCCGGCGACGCTCGACCTCAACTCGCTCATCGGGCCGAAGTCGATGCGCCCGGAGACGGAAGCGCCGGCGGCCCCCCCGCCCGCTCCATCGCGCCCGGCCCCGGTCGCCCCCGCTCCACCCGTCGTTCCGGCGGCCCCATCCACGCCTGCGCCGGCGGCCCCGGTGGTTCCCCCGCCGGCCGCTCCGCCGCCCGCACCGGCCGCAGCGGCCGCGCCGCCTTCTCGACCTGTTCCTGAACCTGCGCCCGCTGCACCGCCGCCGGCCCCCGAGCCCGTGCCGGCCGTGTCCACAGAGGAGGCCGAGGCGCAGGCGGCCGCCATCCAGCGCCACCTCCGGGAGCTGACGGGCGTGGCCGACCCCGGCTTCGCCGAGGAGGTCCTCGCCAGCTACCTCCGCGCCGACCTCCTCCTCCTCGACCAGATCCGCGCCGGCATGGCGGCGAACAACGCGCTCGACGTGGCGAAGGCCGTGCACAAGCTGAAGTCGTCGACGGGGATCCTCGGGGCGCACGCGCTCTCGGGGCTGTGCGCCGAGCTGGAGGCGCTCGCGCGGACGAACCGCCTCGCCGAGGCCGGCCCCCTCGCCGCCCGCGTCGACGCCGACGCCCGCCGCTTCCGCGTCGTCGCCGCCCACGCACTCGACGCCCTCCGCGCCCAGCTCGGTACCCCCGACGGCGCGGCCATCGCCGCCTCCTGACCGACCTCCGAGGGTCTCAATACGAAGGCCGCGCCCCACTCGGAGCGCGGCCTTCGGTGTCTCAGGGCGGGAATCGCTGTCGTCTCAGTTCGACATCGGCGGCCCCCGCCTCCGCCCGGCGAACGCATTCTGCGCGGCGAGTGACGCCGCGCTGTGCCATTCACCCGCCCCAGAGCGGGATTCTCCGCCGGCGGCGCAGGGGTTGTTTTAGTCCGCCCAGCGCCCCGACGATCTCCCTTTCGATGCCTGCCCTCCCCTCCCCCTCCGCCCTCCTCCGCGAGCCCCTTCGCGTGCTCCTCCGCCACCGCGGCTTCTCCATCGAGGTCCGCCCCTGCCACGGACGCTTCGGGGACGGCTCGGTGGGCTACACCATCGCGCACCAGGGGCTCCCGCTCCACCGCTCCGGCGGCCAGTTCGGGACGGCCGCCCACGCCGAGCGCGCCGCGCGCCGCTTCATCGACGACGCCCTCACGGTGTTCGAGCGGACCGACGCCGCGCTCGCCTGCTGATCAGCGGACGAGCGCGACGCGCCGCGCGGCGGTGAACGCCTCCCCCTCGGCGCGGACGACGTACACCCCCGACGGGAGCCCCGCTCCGCTCACCTCGAACGTCTGCTCCCCCGCCGGGAGCAGCCCGTCGTGGAGGACGGCGACCTCGCGGCCCAGCAGGTCGTACAGTGCTACGCGGACGCGCTGCGGGCGCGCCACCGCGAGCGTGATCGCGGCCGAGGTCGAGAACGGGTTGGGGAACGCGGCCGAGAGCGCACTGCCGGAGGACGTGGGCTGCTCCTCCGCCGCCGTCCACGACACGAAGAGGACGACCTCGTAGCCGTTGTGCGTGATGGGCGCGCGGCCCTGCACGAGGATCTGGTTGCCGCTCTGGGTGTAGGGCAGCCCCAGCACGTCCACCACGAGGGTGTCGGCGCTGCTGATGCCGGTGTGGTTCTGCGCCACGTCCACCAGCGGGACGATGCGGAAGACGCCCGCGTAGAGGGAGCGGAGGGTCTCGAAGTTGCGTCCCAGAAAGACCGGCCCACCGCCACCGACCTGCGCCTCCGGGGGAATCCCGCCGCCGCCCGAGATCAGCCGCATGGCCCATTCGAAGGAGAGCGGCTCCGGCTCGCGCACCTCGACCTCGCCCGGCTGGAGCGGGGGCGTGACGAACACCTCGTCCTGCCCATCGTCCCCGTCCAGCTCGACCCCTTCCAGCAAGATGCTGAACAGCCCCCCGAGCATCTCAATGTCTACCCGGTCGTTCCCGGCCTCCGTGTTGCCACTCACCGTGCCGCCCGCGCCCGCGTGCGTGAAGTGCACGAGGTCTCCCGGCCCGGCGTCGACTTCGAGCACGTAGCCGCCGCCGGGGCCCGGAATCGGGTGGACGATCCAGAAGTCCTGCGCGGGGCTCCCCGTCACGTACCCCTGGTCGCCCTCGCCTTCTCCGAGGTCCACGGTGTCGGCGCCGTCGCCGGGATAGTGGAACGTCTCGTCGTCCAACGAACTGCCGACGATGTCGTCATTGCCCCCCTCGCCAGCGACTTCGACGGTCGCCACGTTCCCGAAGTGCGCCGGGGTTACAGCGGAGAGGTTGATGTCGTCGTTCCCATCCCCGCCTTCGGCGCGGATGAACGTAAGCTGGTTGCTCGGGAACGGTCCGGTGGTGGGGTCCTGCCCATTGATCTTGACGAGTCCGCCCTCGCTGGTGACCGTGATCGCGTCGTTGCCGGCGTCGCCGAAGATGGTCAGCTCGGTCCCCGAGACGACCGACGTCACCTGCGCGCGGGCGGCGGGGAGCCCGACCAGCCACACGGCCGGAAAGAGGAGCAGAAGCCGGCCAGCCGGCGAAAAGAAAAGAGACGTAGCAAAGCGGGTCATGGCAGCACCTCCTTCGCGTTGAGAGACGAGCGCGTGGTTCGCTACCCGCGAACGTAGAGGGCGCGCCACGTGCGCCGCCATCCCGCGATTCCGCCAATCTGCGTCCACCTAGATCCTGTCCGAGACGAACCGAGCCGTCAGCGGATGAGCCGCTCGCGGAGCGCCTTCGAGACGGCCGCGGGGGCCGTCCGCACGTGGAGCTTCTCGTAGATGCGGCGGAGGTGGGTGTCTACCGTGTGCGGGCTGAGGAAGAGCGCCTCGGCGATGCCGCGCTGGGTGTGGCAGTCGGCGAGCAGGCGAAGCACCTCCCGCTCGCGCTCGGTGAGCGCGGGGCCGTCGGCGACGGGGGCCTGCCGGAAGTGGCCGAGCACCTTCCGCGCCATCGGTGGCGTGAAGGGG
>DASPKS010000084.1:0-6951 GCA_035628035.1 Rubricoccaceae bacterium | reverse complement strand
GACCAGCAGCTCGGCGGGCTCATCATGTGGATCCCCGCGGGGCTCGTGTACGTCGCCGCCGGGCTTTTTCTTTTTGCCGGGTGGATGCGGGAGGCCGAGCGGCGCGCGCTCCGGCGCGAGCGACTGCCCCTTCCGAGCGGGGAGGTCTGAGATGCGCGCTGTGCTCTTCACGCTGACCCTCTTCGCCCTCGCCGCCTGCGACGACGGGGCCGAGCGGATGGCCGCCCAGATGACCGGGGGTAGCCCCTCCCGCGGGCGCGTCCTCATCCAGCAGGTCGGGTGCGGCTCGTGCCACACGATCCCGGGCGTTCCCGGCGCGGCAGCGCGTGTGGGCCCGCCGCTGGCCGGGATCGCCGGGCGGACGTACCTCGCCGGGCGCCTCGAGAACACCCCGTCGAACATGCTGCGGTGGCTCCTCACGCCGCAGGCGGTGGACTCCCTCACGGCGATGCCGTCGGTGGGGCTCACCGAGGCGCAGGCCCGCGACGTTGCGGCCTACCTCTACACGCTACGGCAGCCCTGACCCCACACGCGATGGAGACCCATCCGCTTCCTCCGGAGGGCGGGCCCTCTGCGGGACACCTCAAGCAAGCCGCCGAGGCGGCGGACGCTGCCTCGCGCAGCGCGCCTGGCGGCAGGGTCGTCTACGAGGCGATCCTGATCGAGGGCGAGGAGGAGCTGGCCCGGCCCTCTTCGGCGCTGTTCTGGTCGGGCCTCGCGGCGGGTCTCTCGATGGGGTTCTCCCTCGTGGCGCAGGGCCTGTTGCAGGCGGCGCTCCCGGGCACGCCCTGGCGGACTCTCGTCGCGAAGCTCGGCTACAGCATCGGCTTCCTCCTCGTGATCCTCGGCCGCCAGCAGCTGTTCACCGAGAACACCCTCACCCCGGTCCTCCCGCTCCTGAAGCGGAAGGACGCCTCGACGGCCGGGCACGTGCTGCGGCTGTGGGGGGTCGTCCTCGCCGCCAACCTCCTGGGGGCGCTGGTCTTCGCACTCGTCGCCGCGCGTACGACGGCCTTCGACCCGGAGGTACGCGCGGCGTTCGTAGAGATCGGCCGCCGGGCGATGGAGCCGGGCTTCGCCACGGTGCTCCTGCGGGGCATCTTCGCCGGGTGGCTCATCGCGCTGCTCGTGTGGCTCCTCCCGTACGCCGAGTCCGCGCGGGTGCTCGTCATCGTCATCGTGACGTACCTCGTCGGCGTCGCCCACCTCAGCCACATCATCGCCGGCTCCGTAGACACGTTCGCGCTGGCCGCGGCCGGGCGCGCCTCGTGGGGCGCGGTGCTTTTGGGGTACACCCTGCCCACGCTCATTGGGAACGTCCTCGGGGGCGTCACCCTCGTCGCCGCGCTCAACCATGCCCAGATCGTCTCCGGCCGTTCGTAGCGCCTGGCTTGGGGTAGCCAGCGCGCTCTTGGTCCTCACCGGGTGTGCGCGCCAGCCGCCTCCGCACCGCGCCTACGTCACGAACGAGCGCGACGGCACGATCACCGTGATCGACACCGAAACGGACCGGGTGGTCTCGTCGATCGAGGTCGGGGGGCGGCCGCGCGGCATCCGCCTCAGCCCGGACGGCCGCCGGCTCTACGTCGCCCGCAGCACCCCGATGGGACAGCCCTACGACCCCGCCGTCAACCACCTCGTCGCGGTGGACGTGGCGAGGGGGCGCGTCGTGGCCGAATACGTCGCCGGGACCGACCCCGAGCAGCTCGCCGTGAGCACGGATGGCCGGCGCCTCTACACCTCCAACGAGGACGCTGGCACCGCCACCGTGTTCGACCTCGCGAGTGGCCAGCCCACCGCCACCCTCGTCGTCGGGATCGAGCCGGAGGGCGTGACGGCGAGCCCCGATGGTCGGTGGGTGTACGTGACGGCCGAGACGAGCAACACGGTCACCGTGATCGACGCCCGCGCCGACACCGTCGCGGCCACGTTCCTCGTCGGCGCGCGCCCGCGCGACACCGCCTTCTCTCCCGATTCCCGGTGGGCCTACGTCTCGGCCGAGATCGGGCGGACGCTCTCGGTGGTCGACACCCGCACCCATACCGTCGTCGCTACGGTCCCCCTCGTCGCAGAGGGCAACGTGAAGCCGGTCGGGGTCGTCGTCTCCCCGGACGGGCGGCGCGTGTACGTCGCCCTCGGCCGCGCCAATGCCGTGGCGGTGATCGACGCCGAGCGGCGGGTGATGACCGGTACGATCCCTGTCGGCAACCGGGTCTGGGGGCTCGGGCTCACGCCCGACGGGCGGAAGCTCTACGCCGCCAACGGGCTCTCGAACGACGTCTCCGTCATCGACACCCGCGCCGGCCGCGTCACCACCACGATCCCGGCCGGGGATGGCCCGTGGGGCGTGGCGATAGCGCCATAGGCGGGGCTCTCTTCAACGACGAGGCCCCCAGGCCGCCCTATGCAGGCGATCTGAGGGCCTCGCGGGTGCCCGAGACTGGAGTCGAACCAGCACGGCCTTTCGGCCACACGACCCTGAATCGTGCGCGGGGCGTGCCAAAAGCAGCGATTCCAGCTCAGATTGAGGCATTCTGACGTCCCTCCTGCTGTCGTGCAAGCACTGTGAGAGCAGTCCGCGCGGCTGAGGGCTCGGGTGGATAGGGGTAGTAAACGTACTCGGAGGCAGCGACAACGGTAGGCACCGCGTTGTCCCGGCAGTGGTCTTGGTTTACACGCAGCTCGACTTCGCCCCCGATGAGCCCGGTTCGATTAAGGAGAGCTGACCTGCCGTGCCCGGACAAGAGCGTCCGCGAGGCCAGCACGATGGACCGCGTGCGGGCGCTCCACGCGCAGCGATAGGGCGCGATCCCGAGAGAGGGTCGCGTGAGCGAGCGCAGGCTGCGTAGGATTAAGCGCCTGGCACGCCTATACTTAGCCCTGCTGAGACGAGCGGACCTCCCCGCTTGGCCCCGGCCGGTCTGTGCACCCCGAGGAGCCATGCGTCCCCCCCTCCGTCCGTTCGAAGGAGCCCGGCGGCTTTCCGGTCATCCCGTCCCCCATCCGTTCGCCGCGCGACTCTGGCGAACGGCCGGCGCCATCGTCTTCATCGGCGGGCTGCTGTCCGGCTGTGACTCCGACTCCCCCACGTCTGAGGCAGGGATCATTATGGACCCGACGGGGGCAATCGAGATGGAGGTCGGGGATGCGCTCTCGGTCGAGGCGACGAGGTACAACTCGTCCAACAACGTCTCCTTCTCCAGTAGCAACCCCGCTGTCGCCTCGGTGCTCCCCTCCGGCTCCTCGGGGGACCGCTTCAACGCCGTCATCCAGGCGCACGCCGTGGGGACCGCGACGATCACGGGGTTCGTGAGCACCCTCGCCACCGCGACGCTCGACGTGACGGTGGTCGCGGCGCCGAGCGGCCAGCTCCCGACGGGCGTCCATACCCTCCCGCTGACGGAGCCGGAGGCCCTCCTCCTCCTGAACGCGGCGGGCGGCGGCTTCGCCGGCCTCACGGGCACCTACCTCGCCGCTTTCGCCGGCACCCCCGGCTTCGCCGTCCTAGACCTCCTCACGAATCAGGTCCTCCACCAGCCGGCCGGCCTCACGGGGGGGCCGTTCTTCGGCGTGGCCGCCGCCAGCCACGGGACGCGCGGCCCTACCGACCCGGCCGCGTTCGTCGCGTTCGGCCTCAACGGGTTTGTCCTCCAGAACTACCACACCGGCGCCTTCAAGCCGCCCGTCCAGCACCCGAACCGGACCTACGACGCCTTCCCCGCCGGTGGCACCGTCGCCACCGACGTGATCTCGTTCGTGCAGCCGGGCCTGGGCGCGGGGTTCATCCCGTTCAACGGGAGCATCTACGCGCCGACCAGTGAGATGCTCGACATCCCCGACACGGAAGGCGAGATGGTCTCGGCCTACCTGTACGACGACGCCCCCGGAGCACGCGTCCTGATCCTCGCGCGGGCCGTCGACAGCGGGCTGTTCCTCGGCCAGCGCGGCGGCGGCGCGCCCACCCGCGTGCTCAGCTTGGGCCTTGACGGCCGAAAGATCCGGTGTACGCCGAGCAGCGCGGGCGGCGTGCTCTGCGGCGTCACGATGTTCGGGAACGACCGCGTCGCGCTCGTCCGGTGGGATGGGATGGCGGCCCCCACGCTCGCGGGCTTCGCCTCCGCCGGCGACGGGCCGGTGGACCTCGACCTCCACGCCCTCCCGGGCGGGAACATCGCCCTCGTCACGAGCGGGTTCAACAACCACTTGATCTCGGAGGTCGAGCTCACCCCGGGGGGCGGCGTCGTCTCGAACATGACGCGCGCGGCGCCGGCCGGGTGCGTGAACCCCGGCCACGTGATCTACGTCCGGGACACGGCGGGTCTCAAGGTGGTCGGCACGTGCTACGGCAGCGACAACTACTTCATCGACCCCTCGCGCTTTAGCAGGTGAGAGGAAGGGGGGCACGGCACCTGCGTACGCCCCTACAGGCACTCCGGGCCGCCGCAACGAACACGGGCCCCGGGAGAGAAGGTGACTTACCTTGAGCCTGCGGGCCCGCTGGCGCAGACCCCACGACGGATGCCGACGTTCGAGACGGAAGAGGCCGTCCGCCTCCGGGTGGGCGGGCCCGTGATGGAGGTGGTGGAGGACCAGTCCCACCTCGACCCGCCCCTGGTGTACTGCACGCGGGACACGGAGCTGGGCTACCAGCAGGAGGGGTTCCACCCGGAGGAGCTCGTGCGGGTAGACGAAGCCGGCCCGCCTGACGCTCCAGGCCACTAAGCCCCCGGTGGCGCATCGATTCCAGCCTCGTCGCCGTCGTGTCGAAGGCGACGAGGGTGGTGGTCTACCACGTGGGAGTCCCTGACCCTCAAGCGACCGGCATGACACGCCCCCTCGCGGCTTCCCGCAGCCGCTCCACGTCGTGCATCGGCGGCTCGCCGAACAGCCGCTTGTACTCCCGGCTGAAGTGGGAGGCGTCGTTGTAGCCCACCCGGTAGCCGGCCGTCGCGGCGTCGAGGCCCCCCCCGAGCATGAGGCGCCGGGCTTCTTGGAGCCGCAGCTGCTTCTGGAATCGCAGCGGGCTCATCCCCGTGACGATCTTGAAGTGGTGGTGGAAGCTGGAGACGCTCATCCCGACGTCCTCCGCCATGCTCTCGACCGGGATCGGCTGGTCGAAGTCCTCGCGGAGCCGCCTGATGGCCCGGGCGACGCGGTGGCTGTGACCTCCCAGGATGGCGATGTGGCGTAGCCGGTCCCCCTGCGCCCCCATGAGGAGCCGGTAGACGATCTCCCGCGAGATCAGCGGCGCGAGGATGGGCGCGTCGGCGGGGGCGTCCAAGAGCCGCACGAGCCGCACCACGGCGCCGAGCAGGTCCGCGCCGAGCGGGCTCACGTCGAGGGCCATCCGCTCGACGCGGCTCCGCTGGGCGGCGCCCCCGGCCTCGACCATTACCGAGCTGACGAGGGCGGGGTCGAGCGTGAGGATCACCGTGAGGTACGGGCGCTCCGCCGACGCCTCAAGCACCTGGCCCACGAAGGGCAGCTCGGCCGTGACGAGGAGGTAGTGGTAGGGGTCGTACCGGTAGCGGTGCTCCCCCACCACGACCTCCTTGCTCCCTTGGGCGATCACGCAGAAGGAGGGGTGGTATACGGCGTGGAGCGGCTCGGTGGGTGAGGAGGAGCGGTACAGGGAGAGGCCATCCAGCGGCGCCGCGCCTCCGTCTTCAGGGACGGCACGGGAGATACGCTCCACTAGCTCGGCCCTGTCGGCCTGCGCTCGAAGCGCCTCGCGCTCCGAATCCTGGTGGCTCACCGGTTCCACGTTGCGCGCTCCTCCTAATCGTTAGTTGGCTGCCCGTCGAAGGGCGTGCGGGATGGTAAGGCGCTTCCTGCCTTCCATCCCCCAGGCTTGCAGGATGATCCAACGATCGCGGAGGATCGTCATACCAGCGCGGGCCCGCGAATCCCTAGAATGGCCCTCGAACAGCGAGATCCGCCTCCGACGCGCACGACCCGCGGGGCGTTTGTCCAAGCCGGCGCCCGTCACATAGAGGAAGCGAGACCCGCTCTCAGCAACTACGATTCAACGAGGACACCATGTCCGACAAGCAAGTGTGGTTCATTACCGGGGCCGGCCGGGGCATGGGCGCCGACATCGCGAGGGCGGCGCTCGCCGCAGGCCACGCCGTCGTCGCCACTGGCCGGAACCCCGACGCCGTGAGGAAGGCGGTGGGCGAGGCCGACGACCTGCTCCCCGTCAAGCTCGACGTCACCCGCCCTGACGACGCCGAGGCGGCCGTCGCCGCCGCCGTCGAGCGGTTCGGCCGCATCGACGTCCTCGCCAACAACGCCGGCAACTTCTACGCGGGGTTCTTCGAGGAGCTCTCCCCCGAGGACTTCCGCGCGCAGGTCGAGACGAACCTGTTCGGACCGGTGAACGTCACCCGCGCCGTGCTCCCCGTCATGCGCGCCCAGCGATCCGGTCTCGTCGTGACGATCTCCTCGACCGCCGGCATCTCCGGGAACCCGTTCGCCTCGGCCTACTCCGCGTCGAAGTCCGGCGTCGAGGGGTGGATGGAGGCGCTGACGCCCGAGGTGGCGCCGTTCGGCATCCGCACGATGCTGGTCGAGCCCGGGTTCTTCCGCACCGAGCTGCTCACGGAGCGGTCGACGAAGTGGCCCGAGCCCTCGATCGAGGACTACGCCGAGACGACCCGGGAGACCGTTGCCGCCTGGAAGGGGATGAACGGCAAGCAAGGCGGTGACCCCGCCAAGCTGGCCGAGGCGCTGATCCAGCTCGCGAGCCATGACGAGCCCCCGCTGCGCTGGCCCGCCGGCGCCGACGCCGTCGAGAAGTTCGAGCAGAAGGCCCGGGACCTGCTCGCCCAGGCGGACGCCTACCGAGAGCTGTCCTCGTCGCTCGCGCACGACGCGTTCAAGGGGGAGTGATCGGCCCTCAACGGTGTGACTGTCTCGGGCATGAGGGGGTCAGGGTTGCGAGGAGCGGCC
>DASPKS010000083.1:0-11779 GCA_035628035.1 Rubricoccaceae bacterium | reverse complement strand
CGCAGGCCGACTGTACGATGCCGTCGTAGAGGACGAGCTGGGGGTCCTCGTAGCGGATGTTCGCCTGCGGCGCTGTCGTGCGCCAGGTGTCCTCCATGCTCCCGAGGAGCGCCGCCACGAAGTCGCCCCCCTCATCCTGGGGCGTGCCCGTGGGGGTGGGCTCCGTCGTCGGGGCAGGGCCTTCGGCCACCTGCGCGAGGTCGTTGGGGTCCACGCCAAGGAGGGCGCCGACGAGGAGGAGGACCACCGTGCCGAGGCCGAGGCCCACGCCGGCCGCGCCGCGCCGGCCGCGCATGTCCACGATGTTGCCGCTCCGGCGGCTCTGGCCTAGTCGCATGGGAAGAGGGGCGAGGAGAGAGGGGTGCCTAGAACGAGCGGGGGGGCGGGTGGTTCGCGTGGCAGGACCCCGACCCGCAGCGGGGCGTTCTCTATTTTGCATCCCCTCCAGGAAGCCTCCGCTATCGCGCCGCTCCGCTGCCGCCCATGGCCTACACCCCGCAGCACCCCGTCCGCTTCGTCACCGCCGCCAGCCTGTTCGACGGGCACGACGCCGCCATCAACGTGATGCGGCGGATCCTCCAGGCGCAGGGCGCCGAGGTCATCCACCTCGGCCACGACCGCTCCGTGCAGGACGTCGTCGAGACGGCCATCCAGGAGGACGCGCAGGGGATCGCCGTCTCCAGCTATCAGGGTGGCCACGTCGAGTTCTTCAAGTACATGGTGGACCTCCTCCGTGAGCGCGGCGCCGGCCACATCAAGGTGTTCGGCGGGGGCGGCGGCGTCATCGTGCCCGAGGAGATCGCGGAGCTGGAGGCCTACGGCGTCGCCAAGATCTTCTCGCCCGAGGACGGGAGGCGGATGGGGCTCGACGGGATGATCGAGCACATGATCCGCGCCTGCGACTTCGACCCGCTCGAAGCGGCCGGCGCGGAGGCCAACGGCGACGGCGGAACGGCGGTCACGACGGCGCCCACGGCCACCGCCGTGCAGACGGTCGCGCAGGCGCTCACGGCCGTCGAGCAGCAGGTGGGCGAGGGGATCGGCGGCGACGGCGCCGGGCGGCCCGCCGAGAAGCCCGCGCCCGTCGTCGGCATCACCGGGACCGGCGGGGCGGGCAAGAGCACGCTCACCGACGAGCTGGTGCGCCGCTTCCTCAACGACTTCCCCGACCTCCACCTTGCCGTCCTCTCCGTAGACCCCACGCGGAAGAAGACGGGCGGCGCGCTCCTCGGCGACCGCATCCGGATGAACGCGCTCTACGGCGAGCACGCGGGCCGCGTCTACATGCGCAGCTTCGCCACGCGCGAGGCGAACCGTGCCACCTCCGCCGCCCTCCGCGACGCCGTCGCCGTGTGCCAGGCCGCCGGGTTCGACCTCGTCCTCGTCGAGACGGCCGGGATCGGGCAAAGCGACACCGAGGTGGCCGACCTCGTGGACGTGAGCCTCTACGTGATGACGCAGGACTTCGGCGCGCCCACACAGCTCGAAAAGATCGGGATGCTCGACGTGGCCGACCTCGTCGCCCTCAACAAGTTCGAGAAGCGCGGCTCCGAGGACGCCCTCCGCGACGTGCGGAAGCAGGTCCAGCGCAACCGCGCGCTGTTCTCGGAGAGCCCCGACGCGATGCCCGTCTACCCGACGATGGCCTCGCGCTTCAACGACCCCGGCGTCTCGCGGCTCTACCTCGCCCTCCTCGACAAGCTCAACGCGCACGGCTTCGACCGCCGCTCGAACCTCTTCGACGCGGAGACGCTCCCCGCGCCCGACCCGAGCAAGCAACTCCTCGTCCCGCCCGACCGCCAGCGCTACCTCGCCGATATCGCCGAGGCATGCCGAAGCTACCGGCAGTGGGCCGAGGCGCAGGTCGGCTATGCGCGGAAGTGGGGGCAGGCCGTCGGCGCCAAGCAGCAGGTGGAGCACTGGGCCCCCGAGGACCGCGACCAGCTCACCGCGCGCCTCGACGAGATGGCCGCGCACTGGCGCGACAAGCTCGACCCCCGCTGCCGCGCCATCCTCGACAACTGGGACGCCGTCGCCCACCAGTACACGCAGGACGCGCTCGTCTACGAGGTGCGCGGGCGCGAAGTCCGCCAGCCCCTCTACCGCCATACCCTCTCCGGCACGAAGGTGCCGCGCGTGGCGCTCCCCCGCTTCGCTGATCCCGGCGAGCGCCTCCGCTTCGCGCTGCTGGAGAACCTCCCCGGCTTCTTCCCCTACACCGCAGGCGTCTTCCCGCTCAAGCGGGAGGGGGAGGACCCCACGCGAATGTTCGCCGGCGAGGGCACGCCCGAGCGGACGAACAAGCGGTTCCACCTCGTCTCCCTCGGGATGCCCGCCAAGCGGCTCTCGACGGCCTTCGACTCCGTGACGTTGTACGGGCGCGACCCCGACGAGCGGCCCGACATCTACGGGAAGGTCGGCACCTCGGGCGTGAGCATCTGCACGCTCGACGACATGAAGAAGCTCTACTCGGGGTTCGACCTCTGCGACCCCCGCACGAGCGTCTCCATGACGATCAACGGGCCCGCGCCGATGATCCTGGCGATGTTCATGAACACGGCCATCGACCAGCAGGCCGAGGCGTTCCTGAAGCGCGAGGGGCGGTGGGCCGACGCCGAGCGCGTTATTGCAAGTCAACTCGGGGAAGACCGCCCGCGCTACACCCCTTACAACGACGACGGCCTCCCCGAAGGGCACGACGGTACCGGCCTCGGCCTCCTCGGCTGCACCACCGCCGACCTCGTCGCGTGGGGGGTGCTCAGCCACAACGAGTACCAGCAGATCCGGGCCCACGCGCTCCAGTCGGTGCGCGGGACGGTGCAGGCCGACATCCTGAAAGAGGACCAGGCCCAGAACACCTGCATCTTCTCGACCGAGTTCGCCCTCCGCATGATGGGCGACATCCAGCAGGTGTTCATCGACGAGCGCGTCCGCAACTTCTACTCGGTCTCGATCTCGGGCTACCACATCGCGGAGGCCGGCGCCAACCCGATCTCGCAGCTTGCCTTCACGCTCTCGAACGGGTTCACCTACGTCGAGGTGTACCGCGCGCGGGGGATGGACGTGAACGCCTTCGCGCCGAACCTCTCGTTCTTCTTCTCGAACGGGATGGACGCCGAGTACAGCGTGCTCGGCCGCGTGGCCCGGCGGATCTGGGCCGTCGCCATGCGCGACCTCTACGGCGCCGACGAGCGCTCGCAGAAACTCAAGTACCACATCCAGACGTCCGGCCGGAGCCTCCACGCGCAGGAGATCCAGTTCAACGACATCCGCACGACGCTCCAGGCGTTGATGGCGATCTACGACAACTGCAACTCCCTCCACACCAACGCCTACGACGAGGCCATCACGACGCCGACGGAGGAGAGCGTCCGCCGCGCGATGGCGATCCAGCTCATCATCAACCGCGAGCTGGGGCTGGCGCAGAACGAGAACCCGCTCCAGGGCGCTTTCATCATCGAGGAGCTGACCGACCTCGTCGAGGAAGCCGTGCTGATGGAGTTCGAGCGGATCAGCGACCGCGGCGGCGTCCTCGGCGCGATGGAGACGATGTACCAGCGAGGGAAAATCCAGGAGGAGAGCCTCTACTACGAGCACAAGAAGCACACGGGCGAGCTGCCGATCATCGGCGTCAACACGTTCCTCTCGAAGGACGGCGAGGCCCCGCCGAAGGTGGAGTTGATGCGCGGGACGGAGGAAGAGAAGCAGCGCCAGCTCGACGGCCTCCGCCGGTTCCACCGCCGCCACGCCGACGAGGCCCCGGCCGCCCTCGCGCGGCTCCAGCAGGTGGCCCGCGACGGCGGTAACCTCTTCGCGGAATTGCTGGAGACCGTCCGCGTGTGCTCGCTCGGGCAGATCACCGAGGCGCTGTTCGAGGTCGGCGGCCAGTACCGGCGCAACATGTGAGCAGCGGGCGGGCCGCCCCGTCTCGGTTTCTTTACTGCGAGGACATTGCCGAGGAGATCGGGTACGCCCGCACGTCATCTCGGGCAGGTGTTGAGGGGCGGGCGAAGGCTGCACAGCCTTTGTAAATGGGCGGGCACCCTTCCCCACCCCTTCCTCGCTCCTGATGCCCCCGCACAAGAAGTCCGACGAATACGTCGAGGCGATGGTGCGCGAGGCCGTGACGCACGTCGAGGCGTGCATCCGCGGCCCGCTCGAAGACATGGGCTACACCGGCCCCCACACCCGCCTCGCCCTCACCGACGGCCAGCACGACTTCCTCGCGGGCTACATCTGGGGGGGGCTCCAGCGCCTCCTCGAGCTCGGCGAGCTCGACCACGAGGAGGCCGTCGAGACGGCGGCCACGCGGCTCTACGGCCGCCTCCTCGGCCCCTTCGACACCGACGACTGCCGGACGTGGCACATGTGGGTCGTCCGCGAGGGGCTCAAGCACCTCCAGCGCCCCCACGCGATGCTCGGCTACTGCGCCGGCCGCGGCGACATCCTCGACCGCCTCCGCCGCCGGGACTTCCGCGCCGCGCTCGGCCCGGCCCTCGCCAACCTCGGCGAGGCCTCCGACGGACACACGCCTTTCCCCTCGGGCGACGGGGGGCTGTAAGGATCCCCGCGGTAGGCGGCGCGTAGCCCCGGCGACCTCGCCCGGCCTTCCGTGCCCGCCGCGCCCGCCCGCGCTCGCCTCTCGCCCGACCTCCTCCGCTGCGACGGGGCCATCCTTCTCGACGCGGCGCGGCCCGATCCGGATACGGGCCACACCGGCGCGTTTTTTTTCTCGGCGCCGCACACGGTCCTGACCGCGCACACGGTCGACGAGGTACTCGACCTCCTCGACGCGCTCGATGCCGAGATCGCGAAGGATCACTACGTCGCCGGCTACCTTGCCTACGAAGCGGCCTACGCTTTCGAGCCTGGTCTCTTTGCCGAGCCTCCAGCCGGGACACTCGCGTGGTTCGGCGTCTACGACCCGCCCGAGCAGGTGCCCTCAGAGGAAGTGGAAGGGGCGCTCGAAGCGGCCGGTCCCGTTTCGATGGAAGCCCCCCGCCTCACGCTCAACGAAGGAGCCCACGCCGCCTGCGTCGACCGCATTCGGGCGCTCATCCGGGACGGCGACGTATACCAGATCAACCTCACCGCGCCGTTCCGCTTCGCGGTCGAGGGCGACCCCCTCGCGTTGTATGGGCACCTCCGGCGGCGGCAGCGTGTCGCCTATAGTGCCTACCTCTGCGCCGTCGGGCGCCACGTCCTCTCGCTCTCGCCCGAGCTTTTTTTTCGCCTCGACGGGCGGAGGATTACAGCACGTCCTATGAAGGGGACGGTTCGGCGGGGCGCCACGCCGGAAGAAGACGACCGCCTCGCTGCCGGGCTCGCCGCCGATGAGAAAGGCCGCGCCGAGAACCTGATGATCGTGGACCTCCTCCGGAACGACCTCGCGCGGGTGTCCGTGCCGGGGAGCGTACGCGTGCCGAGGCTGTTCGAGACGGAGCGGTACGAGACGCTCATCCAGATGACATCGACCGTCGAAGCCGACCTTCGGCCTGGGACGACCGTCGGCGCCGTGGTCCGCGCGCTGTTCCCGTGTGGGTCGGTGACGGGCGCCCCGAAGCTCCGCGCCATGCAGCGCATCCGGGAGCTGGAGACTGCGCCGCGTGGGGTCTACTGCGGCGCCATCGGGTACGCGGGCCCGGATGGCGCCGTGTTCAACGTGCCCATCCGCACGCTCGTGCTAGAGTCCGAAGGCAACGACCGCTTCGCCGGGACGTTCGGCGTCGGGGGCGGCATCGTGTGGGACTCCAGCCCCGCCGAGGAGTACGCCGAGTGCCTCCTGAAGGCGCGCTTCCTCACGGGGTGATGGAAGAGACGCCGTTCCGCTTGCTGGAGACGATGCGCTGGGAGGACGGGCGCATCGCCCTCTGGCCGCGCCACCTCGACCGGCTCCGCCGGAGTGCCACTTACTTTGGATTTCTCCTGGACGAGGTGGCCGTGCTGGATGCGCTGGCCGCGGCGACCGATGGGCTCGACGACGATGGTCCCTGGCGGGTCCGCCTCTCGCTCGGTCGCGCCGGTGACCCCTCCGTGGAAACAGCTCCACTAGACGATGCACGGCCGTGGACCGTGCGTGTTTACCCCGAGGCCGTCGAGGCACGCGGCCCCTTCTTCCAGCACAAGACGACGCAACGAGCCGTCTACGATGCCGCGCTCGCGTGGGCGCGTGCGCAGGGCGCTGACGACGCGCTCCTCGTCAACCCGCAAGGAGAGGTGGTCGAGACGACGCGGGCGAACGTGTGGATCGAGCAGGCCGGGCGTATGCTCACGCCGCCCCTGTCGTCGGTGGGGGGCCTGGCCGGGGTGCAGCGGGCGCACCTCCTTGACACGCATCCGGACGCTGCCGAGGCCGTGCTGCGCGTGGATGACCTCCAGGCGGCCGAGGGCCTCTACCTCTCGAACGCCGTGCGTGGGCTCTTCGCGGCCCACCTCCGATAGCGAGCAGGGTCTACCTTCCCGTCCCTTCTCCCGCAGCCCCGATGCGCCTCGACCTCGACCGCTACCGTGTCCACCCCGGCCAGCCCGTTCGCCTCGCCGACTTCGACCCCGCCGACACGCAGGGGATGGACGCCGATGACGGCAAGGACGACGCGAAGGAGCTGTTCGAAGCCCACGTCGAGGCGATGGACGCGCTGCAGGAGCGCCTCTACGCCGAGGGCCAGCAGTCGCTCCTCGTCGTCCTCCAGGCGATGGACGGCGGCGGGAAGGACTCGACGATCCGGAGCGTGTTCGGGCCGCTCGACCCGCAGGGCGTCCGCGTGGCCCCGTTCAAGGCGCCGACCGAGGAGGAGCTCGCGCACGACTTCCTCTGGCGCGTCCACGCGCAGGCGCCGCGGAAGGGGGAACTCGTCGTGTTCAACCGCTCGCACTACGAGGACGTCCTCATCGTGCGCGTGCACGGGTGGGCGCCGCCCGGCGTGATCGAGCGGCGCTACGACCACATCAACGCCTTCGAGCGGCTCCTCCTCGACAGCCACACGCGCATCGTCAAGCTCTACCTCCACGTCTCGAAGGCCTACCAGCTCGAGCGGATGCGGCGCCGGCTGGAGCGACCCGACAAGCACTGGAAGTTCAACCCCGGCGACCTCAAGGAGCGCGAGCGCTGGGACGACTACATGAGGGCCTTCGAGATCGCGTTCGAGCGGTGCTCGACGGAGCAGGCGCCGTGGTACGTCGTCCCGGCGGAGAAGCGGTGGTTCCGTGACCTCGTCGTGGCCCAGCTCCTTCGCGAGACGCTGGAGGCGATGGATCCACTATACCCCGCGCCCGACTTCAACCCGGCGGAGTTTCCGCCCGACGCGCTCGTCTAGGTCGCAGCGTGAGGACGTCGCCGAGCGGGGCGTCGCGGCGGAGGACGTAGGGCCGGGCGGCGGTCTCGTCGCCGAGACGCGCGAGGAAGCCGCGCGTCTGGAGGACGGGATGCCGGACAATCACGTGGTCCCATCGTGCCGTCGAGGTCCACGCCGTCCATGAGAGCGGTGCGTCGACGCCGGGGAACAGCGGCGACGAGGCGGCCTGGAGCGTCGTCGGGTGGCCGCCGTAGCTGCCTCCGGGGGGGGCGTAGCGGGTCCGGGCCAGGCGCGCGTCCGCCGCGAGGCCGGACCAGACGGGGAATACGGGAGGGCCGGGCTGTACGAGCGCCCATCGCCATCCCGCTGCCGCCGCCCCGTATCGTCGCTTCAGCCGCGAGGTAGCCTGGCCGAGGCTCCACAGCAGCGCCGGACGTTCGGCGGGAGTGCCCGTCGGGAAGCGCCCCGCCTCTGTGCGGTACACGGCGAGCCATGCCTCGAAGATGGAAGCGCCGATGGCGTCGTCGGCGTAGCGGTAGTCCCACCCCCGGAGGAAGGCGTAGGCGTCGCGGAGCGAGTCGGGGAGCAGGCGGCGCGGGCCGAGCGCGATGAGGAGCGGGGGGAGCGTCTCGGCGGCCCAGGGGCTGTACGTGTCGGCCGCGAGGACGGCCGGGTGCAGGAACGACCCCCCGATGGAGTCCGCGCGGGCGAGGAGCCAGCCCAGCCGCTCGGCCGCGTACCGTGCCGGCGCCGCCGCGCCGACGAAGACGCCGCCCGGAAGCGGCTGCCGGACGGGAGGGGCGCCGAGCACGGTGGTCTGCCCCCCTTCAGTGAGTGCCAGTCCATCGCCGCGGAAGAAGCGGAAAGGCCGGGGGGCGAGGCCCATCAGGAGCGCGTGCCACGCGGCGAGGTCGGTGCCCACGCGGAAGCCGGGCCACCGGATGCGCCAGCCTCCGCGCGGGGGTGCTGGGCGCGCGAGGGAGTCCGGTGTAGGCGGCCCTGCCCTCGGGGGTTGTGCCGGAGCGGAGAGAGGGCGCGGTGGGGCGGTGTCGGCCGGCGTCGCGTCTGATTGGGCCGAGTCCCGGCGGAGCGAATCGGGTGCGACGGGGCGGGGCGCCAGCGGCGGACGGGGGGGCGGCGGCGGGGGAATAGGATCGGCAGCGAGGTAGAGCCCCTCGCCGGAGCGCGTGAACGCGAGGAGGGTCTCGCGTCCGTCGCGGTCGGTGAGCCGGTCGAAGACGGGGGGCGGCGCGGTGTCGAGCGTTCGCTCGAGCGCGAGGGCGCTCGTGAGGAAGACGGCCCACGCGCGGGTGTCGTCCTGCCCCCCGGGGAGGAGGAGCGTCCCCGGCACGGTCGCCGCGACGACCGAGCGCCCGCCCACGCGCAGCGTGGCGTCCTGGAAGAGGGGGAGGGCGGAGGCGCCGTAGGGGTGGGTCTGTACGAGCGCGTGGCCCCGGCCGTCCGGCGCGATCCACGCCCGCGCGTGCTCCATCCCCCCGAGCAAGAGGAACGCCCGGAACGAGGAGTCGGCGGCGGCGAAGGCGCGCAGGGCTCGGTCAACCCGCGCGGCAGCGACGAAGGCTGAGTCGGTGGCGGGAGCCGGCGTGCCGAGCCACGCGACGAGGCGCTCGACGGCCAGCGTGTGCCAGGGCGCCCACGGCTCCGGCCGCACGTCGAACAGCACGAACTCGTCGCGCTCAGCGACGGCGTTCTCACTCAGGGCCAGGCTCACGCCGCGCGCATAGGCGTCGAGGAGGGCGCGCGCCGGCGGGGCGAGGCTGTCGTAGCTCTGGCGGGCGAGGGCCGCGAAGCCGAGGCGCCGGGCGTGGTGGTCGAGCCCGCGCTGCTCGGCGCCGAACCAGCCGGCCAGCTCGCCGAGGGCTGCCTGCCGCCACAGCGTCATGGCCCACGCCCGGTCGGCCGCGTGGGCATACCCGAGCGCGGCGAAGAGGTCGGCCTCGGTGGAGGCTTCGATGACGAGTCGCCCGTCGTCCCACGAGAGGGAAGCCGGCGCCGAGAGCCCCTCCAGTGCCATCGACCCTGCGCGCTTCGCGTCGGGCCCGTAGGCGAGCGCGCTCACGAGCGCGGCCACCCCGATGAGGAGGACGAGCAGGCTGGCGAGCACGAGGAGGACGCGGGACGCCATGGGGGATCAGGAGCGGGCGCGGCGGGCTCGCAGCCACGCGAGGAGGTCGTCGGCCGACTTCGCGTTGAGGCACTGCGCGGGGGTGAGCCACCCCTTCTGCGCGACCGCCACGCCCCACCGGTCGTTGTCCAGCTCACCCGTCGAGTGGGCGTCGGGGTTGATCGAGATGAGGATGCCCTGCTCGGCGGCGCGGCGGACCCACCGCCAGTCGAGGTCGAGCCGGTACGGGTTCGCGTTCACCTCCACGGCGACGCCGTGGGCAGCGCAGGCGGCGAGGACCTCCTCGTGGTCCACCCGGTACCCGTCGCGGCGGAGGAGGAGGCGCCCCGTGAGGTGGCCCATGATGTCCACCCTCCCGCTCTCGACGGCGCGGACGAGCCGCCGCGTCTGCTCGGCGATCCCCAGCTTGAAGAGGGAGTGGATGCTGGCGACGACGTGGTCGAGTTTTTCCAGGACTTCGTCGGGGTAGTCGAGTTCGCCGTCGGCGAGGATGTCGCACTCGGTGCCGGTGAGGACGCGGAAGCGGACGCCCTCGGCTTCCAGCCTTGCGTTGAGAGTATGGATCTCCTCGATCTGCGCGAGGAGCCGATCCACCGACAGCCCGCTCGCGATCTTGAGGCTCTGGCTGTGGTCGCAGACGCCGAGGTACTCGAACCCGCGCGCCCGCGCCGCGCGCACCATCTCTTCGAGGGTGTCGGTGCCGTCGCTGGCCGTCGTATGGTTGTGGAGCGAGCCCTTGAGGTCCTCGACGGTGAGGAGCCGGGGAAGCGCGTTCTTCGCGGCGGCCTCCACCTCGCCGTCGCCCTCGCGGAGGGGGGGCGGGATGAAGGGGAGGCCCGCGGCGGCGTAGATCGTCACCTCATCCCTCGCCGCCCCCGGCATCCCGGCGTGGTGGACGAACTGCTCGACGTGCTGGTCCGAGCCCGTCGCCGCCCAGAGGGTGCGGCCGTAGCCCTCGGGCGCGGCGTGGAGCACGCGGACGGGGAGCCCGGCCGGGAGGTGCCCCCGCGCGACGACCTCGCCGTCCGTCTCGACGCGCAGGCCGAGGTGCGCGAGGGCCTCGCGGAGGGCCGGCGCCTCGCCCGCCGCGACGACGACGATCTCCTCGACGACCTCCATCTGCCGGCGGAACGCGCCTGCCACGTCGGCACGGGCGACGGCCGGGAGCGCGCGGACGGCGCGGAGGAGGGCGTCTACCTCGTCGTACACGTCGGCGTAGCGGGCCTTGCCGGCGTAGGTGCGGAGGCGCTCGACCTGCTCCAGGATGTTCTGCTGGGTCTTCTTGCCGAAGCCGGAGAGCGCGGCGATCCGGCCGGACACGGCGGCCCCTTCGAGCGCGTCGAGGGAGGTCACGTCGAGCTCCTGCCAAAGCACGCGGACCTTCTTTGGGCCGAGCCCCTTCACGCGGAGCACGTCGAGGAGGCCCGGCGGGAGGACGGCGAGGATCTCCGCGACGACGCCCAGCCTTCCCGTCTCGACGAGCGCGGCGATCTCGTCGGCCAGCCCCTTCCCGATGCCGGCCACCTCGGTGAGCGAGCCCTCGGCAGCGAGGGCTGCGGCCGGCTCGTCCATCCGCTCGATGGTGCGCGCGGCGCTCCCGAAGGCACGGGCGCGGAACGCGTTGCCGCCCGTGAGCTCGATGAGGTCGGCCGCGAGGCGGAGGTGCCGGGCGATGGCCTTGTTCGTCACGCGGATGGGGAGGGGCGGCGAGCGGGCAGAAGGGTCGGCGGACCTCGGGCTAACTTCCGCCATGTCGAATCTAGCACCCGCCGCCGCGGTGCGGCCCGCCCGCCCGACCCCTGCCCGCCCGTTCGCGGCGAGTGTCGTCGTGCCCACGCTCAACGAGGAGAAGACGCTCGCGGCGCTGCTCGGTCCGCTCCGCGCGGCGGCCGGCGCGCTCGGGCTGGAGCTGGTCGTCTCCGACGGCGGCTCGACCGATACCACCCTCACCCTCGCCGCCAAGCTGGCCGATCAGGTAGCGGTCCACGAGGGACCCGGCCGCCAGACCATCGCCGCCGGGCGGAACGCGGGCGCCCGCCTCGCCTCGGCCGACGTCCTCCTCTTCTTCAACGCCGACGTCCGCCTCCCCGAGCCCGTCGCGCCGTTCCTCGCCGATCTGATCGCGTCGGCGCAGCAGCACGGCGCGGCAACGTGCCGCGTGGTCGTCCACCCCGACGAAGCCACCCTGGCCGACCGCCTCGTGCTCAGCGGGTGCAACGCCGTGTTCTGGGCGTGGAACAGGGTCGGGCGCGGGATGGGACGCGGGGAGTGCCACGCGATCCGGCGGGACCTCTTCGAGGCCGTCGGCGGCTACCGCGAGCACCTCACGGCGGGGGAGGAC
>DASPKS010000082.1:0-5108 GCA_035628035.1 Rubricoccaceae bacterium | reverse complement strand
GGGCGGCGCCTCGAAGGGGGGCGGCGCGTTCGCCAAGAGGCTGAGCGGCTCGCCGCGGCGCACGCCACCCCGGCCGAGCGGCTCCGCGCCGCTTACGACTTCGTCCGCACCACCGTCGTGTGGGACCGCCATTACGATGTGTTTGCGGACCGGTCGGCGGACGACGTACTGGCGGCGGGGCGGGGCAGCAGCGCAGAGGTGAACCTCCTGCTCCTCGCGGTCCTCCGCGCGATGGGCCTCGAGGCCACCCCCATCCTCCTCTCCACCCGGAGCAACGGACGCCCGCTCCCCCTCTACCCCCTCCTCTCGCAGTTCAACCACGTCGTCGTCCTCGCGGCCGCGGGTGGGTCGCCCGTTCTCCTCGATGCGACGGACCGCGACCTCCCGGCCGGCCTCCTTCCCGTCGAAGCGCTGGCGGGGATGGGCTGGCGCGTGGACCACTCGGATCCCTCGTGGATCACGTTCCAGCCGCTCGACCGGACGGGCACGGTCGCCCAGGTGACCGGCGCCCTCGCGCCCGACGGCACGGCCAGCGGCACGCTCTCCTTCCGCCTCACGGGCTACGCCGCAGGCAAGGCGCGGGCCCGCCTCCGGGAGACCGCCACCGATGGACCTGCCGCCCCTGTGGCGGAGCTGGTCGAAGCGCCGGACGGGGCGGAGATCGACAGCGTGGCGGTGGTGCAGGCCGACGACGTCTACGAGCCCGTCGACCTCAGCGCCTCGTTCCGCCTGCAGGGGGCGGCCGAGTCCATCGGTGACCGGCTCTACCTCACCCCCGTCCTGTTCGGGCGCCACCGCGAGAGCCCCTTCGGGCTCGTCGAGCGGACGTACCCCGTCGAGTTCGGGCACCCGTTCTCGCAGACGTACTCGGCGCAGATCGAGCTCCCCGAGGGGTACGAGGTCGAGGCGCTCCCGCCCGCGCTCTCGCGGAACCTGCCGGGGCAGTCGGCGCGGTATGCCCGCTCCGTGACCGTGGTCGGCCGCGCGCTCCACGTCCAGATGCGGTTCGAGGTGCGCACGCCCACGTTCGAGCCGGCGGCGTACCCCGCACTGCGCGCGCTCTTCGACGAGATGGTGGCCGCCGACGCGGAGCCCATCGTGCTCCGCCCCATCGCGGCGGAGGCCGCGCCGTCCGCCGACGCGGGGGGCCGGCCGTGAGGGGCCCCACGGTTCGGCGGCACGCCGCCGTGCTCCTCGCCGTGGCGGCGGCGGCCGCGCCGCGGGCGCAAGACGTCGGCTACGCCGTCACGCCGGCCACGCTCGCGCTGGGCCGCGGGGCCCCGGCCGTCGTGCGGGCCTACGAGACGCGCTACGTGGTGGAGGGCCCCGGCCGCGCCCGCGAGCACGTCCGCCTCGTGATGACCGCGCTGGCGCCGGCGGGGCACGAGGACGTGGTCCGGCTCGTCGTTCCCCACGACGTGTTCCGGCGGGTGGAGTCGCTCTCGGGCGTGCTCCGCGACGTCGACGGGCGGGTGGTCCGCCGCCTCCGGCGCGACGACGTCGAGGACTACCCTGCCGCGGGCGAGTCGTTCTACGACGACCTCCGCCTCCGCACCGCCGAGCTCTCAGGCGCCGGGTACCCGTTCACGGTGGAGTGGACCTACGAGGTGGAGCATCGCGGCGTGCTGGGGTGGCCTACGTGGTACCCCCAGCGCAACGGGCATCCCGTCGAGCGCGCCTCGTTCACCCTCGACGTGCCGACCGGGACGCCCGTCCGCTACCGCGCGCAGCGGCTCGACGCGGAGCCGGTGCAGGGGGAAGTCCGCGGACGGACGACCTACACGTGGGTGGTCGCAGGGCGGGCGGCCCTTGAGGTCGAGCCCCTCGGGCCGGCGTGGCAGGAGCAGGCGCCGGCGCTCTTCCTCGGCACCACGCGGTTCGAGATCGGCGGGGTGCCGGGGCGGCTCGACACGTGGGAGGCGTTCGGCGCGTGGTACGCTTCGCTGAGCGCGGGACGGACGACGCTGCCGGAGGCCGCGCGCACGGAGGTCGCCCGGCTCATCGCGGGCGCCGACACCGACCGCGAGAAGGCCCGCCGCATCTACGAGTACGTCCAGCGGACGACGCGGTACGTGAGCGTCCAGCTCGGCCTCGGGGGGTGGCAGCCCGACCCGGCTGAGACCGTGTTCACGCGCGGCTACGGCGACTGCAAGGCGCTCTCGAACTACCTCGTCGCGCTCCTCGCCGAGGCGGGCGTGCGGGCGTACCCCGCCCTCATCCGCGCCGGGCACCACGCGCCCGCGCTGGACTCCACGTTCACCGCGAACGTGTTCAACCACGTCATCGTGCACGTCCCGCTGGCTGACGGCCCGCTGTGGCTGGAGAGCACGAGCACGACGGCGCCGTTCGGGCGGCTCGGCCCGTTCACCGAAGACCGCCTCGCCCTCCTCGTCACCGAGACCGGCGGGCGCCTCGTCCCGACGCCGACCGCGCGGCCCGACGACAACCGGAGCGCGCGCACGGCCGAGATCCGCCTCGACGCGGCGGGCGCCGCCGAGGTCCGCGCGTCGTGGGCGCTCCTTGGCGCGCCGCGCGACGAGGCCGTCCACGCGCTGGGCGGGCGGCCCCCGGCCGAGCGCGAGGCGTGGTTCCGGACGGCCACCGGCTCCACCGGATTCGACGTCATGAGCTACGACGTGGGCGAGGCCGACCACCCGGCCGCGGAGGTCCGCCTCTCGGCGGTATGGACGGCGCCGCGGCTCGCCGCGCGGGCCGGCGCCCGCCTCCTCCTCACGCCGCACCTCCTCGCGCCCCCCGCCACGATCCCCCCGGCGGCAGAGGCGCGCACCCAGCCCGTGCACCTCCGTCCGCCCGCCGTCGAGATCGACTCCGTCCGTTTCGACCTCCCCGAGGGATTCGTGGTGGAAGCGGCCCCGCGCGACCTGGAGATCACGACGGACTTCGGGCGGTACGCGCGGCGGCTCGCCGTGAGCGCCGGTGGCCGCGCGCTCGTCTACGTCCGGCGGTTCGAGGTCGCCGGGGCACGGCTCCCGCCCGAGGCGTACGAGGGGGTCCGCGCGTTCTACCAGGCTGTCGCACGCGCCGACGCCGAGCGCGTGGCCCTCGCGCGGGCACCGAGTGCGCCATCGGCAGGCGGTGCCCCCTGAGCAGGCTTCATCCCGGAAGCCGCTTGCCTAGTGGAGTTGCTGGCGCTGCGACCGCATGCGGGCGCGCGTGAGGAGATACCACCCGACGCCGAGAACGATTAGCAGGAGTGGGATAGCCCCCGGTTCGCTCTCTACCGTGATCATGTAGACCAGAAGGATGGCGCCGGCCACGGTGAGGGTCGCCGACAGGATGGCGTGCACCTTCAGTTTCTGGCGCGTGTTCTGGAGGGTCTGGTCCATGCTCACCGGTCTTCTCAGGTCGGTGGTTAGTGCCGCAAGTGGTGGGACCCTTCTCGGGGCCAGCGGCGGGTTAGGCGGCACCTAGGTCCGCACGAGGAGCCACACGAACAGGCCCAGCGCCGCCACGCTCATCACGCTCCGCACCGCGTGGAGCCTCCCCCACCCCTCGAGGAGCCGCTGAGTCTCCGCCGAGGCCCGGTCGCGTTGCGGCTCAAGCAGCCGGTTGTTCGTCGGGAGGATGATGAGTACCGTGAACGGGATGACGGCGAGGATGAGGAGGGCCCCGACGAGCCACCACACGTCGCCGCCGACAGCCCACCGGAGCGCACCGCCAACAGCGGCGAGCACGGCGAGCGGCACTTGCATCACCGTCGCCCGCTTGTAGCTCGGGGCCCACTGGGTCGCGGCGATCGCCGTCCCGAACGAGAGACGGGCGGGGTGCTCGACGAGGTTGATGTAGACGGCGGCGCCAGCAAAGAGCGCGCACGCGATGACGGCGAGGAACTCCGCGAGCTCTGCCATGAGGGGCGGGGTGGTTTTGGAGAGGGCAGCGCAGGGCTGGTGGAACGGCCTAACCTGTGTTTCTACTGCACAACTTCGAGATAACGTACCGAACCCGGCGCAAACGCTGAAGACTTGCGCCCGCTGCGCTCAACCGATGCACAGCGCATCGGGCTCAATAGCGCCTCGTGCCGGGAGTGGGACTCGAACCCACACGGGGGTTACCCCCCAGCGGATTTTAAGTCCGCTGCGTCTACCGTTCCGCCATCCCGGCTGTGCCGGAAAGGTACGGGCCCGCCCCGCTGGCCTGTGGCGATCTTCCGTGGAAACGCCTCGCGCCGATGCCTGCCGACCCCCTCGACGCGCTCCGGGCCCACGCCCGCGCCGTCGCGCCGCGCGCCTACGTCCCCTACACGCGCCAGCCGGAGGCCGCCGCCCTCCTGCTCTCGGACGGGGTGTGGGTGCCGGGCGTGCGGACCGAGAATGCCGCGTTCCCCCTCCTCATCCCCGCCCTCGTCGCCGCCGCCACGATGGCGCGCGCGACGGGCCGCACCGACGTGCGCGCGGCCGTGCTCACGCGCCCCTTCGAGCCCGGCGAGATCGCCTTCCTCCTCTCGGCCTTCGAGGTGGACTGGCAGCCCGTCGCCGCCGACGCCCTCGTGACCGGCGAGGCCGCCCTCCCTGCGCCGTCCGATCCCCTCGACCCGGCCCTTCCCTTCCCGGCGCCCGCGTCCGACGCCGAGGCCGTCGCCCTCGCGGAGATCGCTGCCCGACGTGCCCACGCCCCCTACTCCGACTTCCCCGTCGGCTGCGTCGTCGAGACCGCTGACGGGCGGGTGCTCCCCGGCGCCAACGTCGAGCACCCCGACTGGACGCGCGGCCTCTGCGCCGAGCGCGTGGCCCTCGCCACCGCCCGCGCCCTCGGCTACGATGCCTTTCGACGGATCACCGTGGTCTGCCCGCGTGCGCCCGGCGCGACGCCCTGCGGGTCGTGCCGGCAGGTGCTTGCCGAACTCGCCCCGGGTGTCCCCCTCGTGATCGGTCGCGGCGCGGCGGCGCCGGAGACGACCACGCCGGAGGCCCTTCTCCCCGGCGCGTTCAGCGGCAACCTGCTCCGGTCTGTGGAGTGAGAGCGGGTGCCCCTCTCGCGCCTGCCATGCTGCGCCCTGCCCTTCTTCTCTTAGCGCTGACCATCGTTGCATCGAGCGCTTCCGCCCAGCCCGCCGTCACGAAGTACTGGGTGTTCTTCCACGACAAGGC
>DASPKS010000081.1:0-2680 GCA_035628035.1 Rubricoccaceae bacterium | reverse complement strand
TGCGCCCGCGGCGCCCCTCGCGCTCGCCGTATCGCCGAACCCGGTGCGTGGCGCGGCGGCAATCACGCTCACGCTCGCCCGCCCCGGCGCCGTGCGCGTGTCGGTGTTCGACGCGCTCGGGAAGCCCTTCGCGGTCGTGCTCTCGGGCGCGCGCGGGGCGGGCCGCCACGAGGCGACGTTCGACGCTTCGGCGCTCGCGCCCGGGGTGTACTTCGTCCGCGCCGAGGCCGGAGGCGTCCTGGTCACGCGCCCGCTTACGGTGCTCCGGTAGGGCCGCCCCGGCACCAGGCGCCTTAACCTCCCCGAGCGAGAGGCCGATACCGGCGAGGCACCCGACCGCTTCGCCGGAACATGCCCTCCGAAGGCCCCGCTCCGCGCCCCGACGCCCCGCGCGATGCCGCGTTCGACTTCGTCCGCATCACCGCGCACGAGGACGACGGCCGCGCCGTCATCGAGGGCTCCATCGCGCTGCCCGCCCTCCCCGTGTGCCACATCCGCATGCGGGCCGACGCCGACCGGCTCTACCGCTACGGCGCCGGGCGCGAGGCGCTGTTCAACTACATCCGCGAGGCGCTCCGCGAGGACGCCGTGAGCGAGCTGCCCTACAACTGAGGGCGGCGTGGTTCAGAAGGGGCAGGCGCCTATCTTGCCGCCGCCCCTCTCCCTTCCCCTCGATGCGCCTGCACGAGCTGTCGCGCGAGCAGCAGCGCGCGTTCCTCATCCTCGCCCGCCAGGTCGTCACCGCCGACGACCGCCTCGCCCTCCAGGAAGTCGAGCGGCTCGACCTCCTCGGCCGCGAGATGGGGCTCTCCGACCTCCCGGCCGACGCGCCCGACGCCGTCGCCGACGCGAACTACCTCTTCGAGACGCCGAAGGCGCGCACGCTCGCCCTCCTCAACCTCCTCCTCGTCGCCCTCGCCGATGGTGCCCTCGACGAGCGGGAGTACGCCGTCGTCCGCCGGGTGGCCGCGGCCTTCCCCGTCGCCGAGGACGAGTGGATGTGGATGGTGGACTGGGCCCGCCGCTACGCCGCGCTCCAGGGCGAGGCCGAATCGTTCTGGGAGACGCACTGACGGGCCGCCGTCTTCACGCGCCCTTGCGGGCCCCGCCCCCGCCGCCGCGATAGCTTGGGCTTCCACCCAGCAGGAGCGCGCGTGAGCGATCAGAAGATCATCTTCTCCATGGTCGGCGTCGGGAAGCGGCACGGCCCCGACGTCGAGGTCCTCAAGGACATCTACCTCTCGTTCTTCTACGGCGCCAAGATCGGCGTGCTCGGGCTCAACGGCGCCGGGAAGAGCACGCTGCTGAGGATCATCGCCGGCGAGGACCCCCACTACGAGGGGACGATCCAGGCGCAGCCCGGGCTGAAGTTCGGCTACCTCGCGCAGGAGCCCCAGCTCGACCCCGCCAAGACCGTCCGCGAGACGGTGGAGGAGGGGATGCAGGCGACCGTCGACCTCCTCAAGGCCTACGAGGCCGTCGGCGAGAAGTACGCCGAGCCCGACGCCGACTACGACGCGATCATGGAGGAGCAGGCGAAGCTCCAGGACGAGATCGACCGCCTCGGCGCGTGGGACCTCGACGCCAAGCTGGAGCAGGCGATGGACGCCCTCCGCTGCCCCCCCGGCGACACCC
The DNA here is from genome assembly GCA_035628035.1 of Rubricoccaceae bacterium. Taxonomy (GTDB): domain Bacteria; phylum Bacteroidota; class Rhodothermia; order Rhodothermales; family Rubricoccaceae; genus DASPKS01. The sequence goes on along the minus strand of DASPKS010000081.1, from coordinate 1,045 downwards.
CCGTCGGCGTCCTCTCCGGCGGCGAGAAGCGGCGCGTGGCGCTCGTCCGCCTCCTCCTCCAGCAGCCCGACGTGCTCCTCCTCGACGAGCCCACCAACCACCTCGACGCCGAGAGCGTGGCGTGGCTGGAGCAGCACCTCGAGCGCTACCCCGGCACCGTGCTCGCCGTCACGCACGACCGCTACTTCCTCGACAACGTGGCGGGGTGGATCCTGGAGCTGGATCGCGGGCGCGGCATCCCGTTCGAGGGCAACTACTCGTCGTGGCTGGAACAGAAGCACGCCCGACTGGCCGTCGAGGAGAAGCAGGCGAGCCAGCGGCGGAAGACGATGGAGCGCGAGCTGGAGTGGGTGCGGCAGAACCCGAAGGGGCGGCAGGCCAAGAGCAAGGCGCGCCTGGCCGCCTACGAGGAGCTCGCCGCCGGGCTGCCCGAGCAGCGCCGCGAGGAGCTCGAGATCTACATCCCGCCCGGCCCGCGCCTCGGCAACGTCGTCGTCGAGATGGAGGGCGTGGCGAAGGCGTTCGGCGACCGGCTCTTGTTCGAGGACCTCACGTTCAGCCTCCCGCCCGGCGGCATCGTCGGCGTGATCGGGCCCAACGGCGCGGGCAAGACGACGCTGTTCAAGCTCATCACCGGGCAGGAGACGCCCGACGCCGGGACCATCCGGATCGGCGAGACGGTCGTGCTCGGGTACGTGGACCAGAATCGCCCGCTCGACCCGAACAAGAGCGTCTGGGAGGAGATCACCGGCGGCACCGACTTCATCAAGCTCGGCACGCGTGAGGTGAACAGCCGAGCCTACGTGGGGCGGTTCAGCTTTACCGGCGGCGACCAGCAGAAGAAGACGGCGCAGCTCTCCGGCGGCGAGCGCGGGCGGCTCCACCTCGCCAAGACCCTCCGCGAGGGCGCCAACCTCCTCCTCCTCGACGAGCCGACGAACGACCTCGACGTGAACACGCTCCGCGCGCTCGAGGAGGCCCTCCTCCACTTCGGCGGGTGCGCCGTCGTGATCACCCACGACCGGTGGTTCCTCGACCGCGTGGC
>DASPKS010000080.1:0-5146 GCA_035628035.1 Rubricoccaceae bacterium | reverse complement strand
CCTCCCCGGTGGAGAGCGCTTCCATCCCGCACGCGCCGAGGATCCACTCAACGAGGGGTGGGACGGGCGGCACGACGAGGGTGTCCTCGCGCGCCCACTGCCCGGACGCGCCGCGGCGGAAGACGAAGAGGGCGCCTTGGTGGGTGCCCGGCTGCGTCTGCGGGCCGGTGGCGCCGGTCGTCACGGCGACGTACGCGCCGCCGGGGAGGGCCGCCGCCCACGACTCGTTCCCCGTGCGGTCGCGGAACCCCGCGATCACGGTGTCGGCCTCCCACGCCCCCGTCGCGGCGTTGCGGAGGAAGGGGGTGAAGCGGTCGGCGTAGTCGCCCGGGAGGGCGAGGTCGCCGAGGAGCGAGACGTTCCGCCCGAACCAGAAACTCGTGGTAGGGGAGAGGAGCTCGGCTTCGAGCGCCCACGCGCCCGCTACGGTGTCGCGGCGGTAGACGTAGGCGGCACCCTCGTCGTTGGGGCCTCGGTCGAAGGCGCCCACGAGGAGCCTCCACGCGCCGTCGCTCCCCTGGGAGGCCGCCACGGCGATGCCGAACTCGTCGAACCCCTGGGGGTCGGTATGAACGAGTCGCCCCTCGAACACGGTCTGCGCCGAAGGCACGCTGCCAAGAAGCGCAGCGCCAAGTGCAAGAGAAAAGGGCCGCCACATGGGGCAAGGATACGTCGCCGCTCAGCCCGTCTTGCGACCAGTGGCGTGCCGGCAATGACGAGGGCGATGTCACCACCTGTCGAGGTGGCGAAGGAGGGCGTCGACGGAGAGCGTGACGAGGGCGCCGTCGTCGCGGCGGAACCGCACGGCGCTCCAGCCCCGCAGCCCCACCGGGCGGTACACCCGCCCGCCGACGCGGAGCCGCCGCCCGGCCACGGCGCGGATCAGCACGCGCTCGTACTGCGACCGCCGGAGCATCCGCTCGGGGAAGAGGTCGTCCCACGCGCACAGCCGCCCGACGTGCGCGTACGCCTCGGGCCGGTCGGGGAGGTCGAGCAGCGCCGGGGCATGCCCGGCGAAGAGGAGCCGGAGCAGCCGGTACGTGAACGGGTTCGCCACCGCGCGCACGCCGGGGCGGAAGCCGTAAAAGACCTCCGCCGCCATCTCGCGGAGCGACGCCCGCTCCTCGCGCCCCCGCACGCGCCACACCGGCGCGTCGGGGTCGGCCTCAAAGGGGTTGCGGGGGAAACAGGACGCGTGGGCAAGCCACCCCTGCCGCGAGGTGTGCGGCTTCGGGTGGAGGTCGGCCAGCACCGGCAGCCCGCGCTGCTGCGCCTCGGCGAGCGTGTACGCGGGCCACGCCATCACCGCGCGCACCACGCCCGCGATGAGCGCGCCCGCGGCGATGGTGAGCGACGGGCTCGGCGTGAAGTCCACCGTGATCTCCACGCGCTCGCCGCGCGGGCGCACGCCGACCCCCGTCGAGCGCTTGTTGGCGGCGACGAGCGCGAGCGGAAACGGGAGGAGGTGGACGAGCACCCACGCGAGGTCCTCGACGGTGTGGCGCGGCCCCGGCGCGGCGGGCTCGTTGAACGAGACGTTGTAGTGCGCCGAGAACCCGACGAGCTGTGCCGCGCGGCCCGTCCGCCGCTCCCAGTCGTCGAGCCCGGCGCGGACGGCGTGGATGGCCTCCCACAGCGAGCGGCCCGCCCGCGCCGCCACGCCGCGCGCCACCTCCATCGCAGGCGTGGCCACCTCGATCACCCCGGTGTCGAAGTAGACCGCCGCGCCGTTGGGGAGCGCGTAGCTCCGTCCCGTCCGGTGCATGAGCGGGCCGAGGAAGTCGCGCGGGTCGCGGAAGACGCGCTCGGGGCGGGCGCGCCGCCCGTCCACCCAGAGCTCGAACTCGGCCTCCATCCCGATGGCGGCGAGGCGAAGCGGCGGCGCGGGCCCGCGCTCGCCCTTCCCGCCCTTCGGGAGGCGGGTGGGATCAGGCGTCCCCATCGGTGTCGGTCGGCGCATCGTCGGCTCCAGGGGGGACGAGGACGACGTAGCCGAGGTCGAGGTGGAGGTGGTCGAACGTCGTCCCGGGCGCCTCGCCGAAGGGCCGCGTCCACACGCCGGGGAGCACGTCGCGCGCGGCCTCGCGCACGGTCTCGATGGCCTTCTCGTCGTCCATCCACGCATCACCCGTGCGGACGATGTTGGCGGCAGTGCCCCAGTGGTGGGGGGAGACGCGCCCGGCATCGAGGGCGTGCGCGGGAGAGCGGTACCCGCCGTTGGCGGCGACGCGGAGGAACGCGCCTACCTTGTCGCGGAGCACTTCGAGGTGCGCGGCAAGGAGCGTGACGGCGCACGGGACATACCGGGGCCACCCCCGCAGCGCCTCCGCCTCCCGCACGTCGGTATTGACGAACTCCCACAGTCCGAAGTGCGGCGCGAGCAGCACCTCCTGCGCGCGCGCCCACGACGGCACCTCGTAGAAGTACCGCGGCAGGCGGACCTCGCGGCCATCGTCGTCCTTTACGACCTCGTCAGGACGTAGCGCCGCGCGGATGGCCTCGGGCAGCGTGAACCCGTCCACGACGCGGAGGGGGAGCGCGCGCTCAGGCATCGGTGAGGTGGTGGTAGACGAGCTCAGAGATCTCCGCGACGAGGTCGCGGCGGCCGTCGGTCTGGTCGGCGTCCCACTCGGTGAGGATGGCGAGGGCGTAGGGGGCGCGGTCGGGGAGGTAAACGAGCCCGGCGTCGTGCTGCACCGTCGAGATCTCGCCGGTCTTGTGCGCGAACCGCGCCTCTTTCCGTGCCTTCGCAGGGAGACCCGCGGGGATCCCGCTCCGAAACGCCTGCCCGAGCAGCACGTCGCGGATCGCCTCGCGCGTCTCCGCTTTCAAGTCGCCGTCCTCGACGAGCCGGAAGAGGCGGACGAGCCCGTTGGCGGTCGCGGTGTTGCTCAGCCCCGCATCGAAGGCGCGCTCGTCGTCCACGCCGCGGACGACCTCGACGCCCTCCACGCCGTGCCGCGTGAGCGTCTCCCGAACGGCCCCGACGCCGACGAGGTCGAGCAGCAGGTTCGTCGCGAGGTTTGAGGAGGTTCGGATCATGTGCTCGGCGAGCGTGCGGAGCGGCATCGTGCGGCCGACCTGCGCCTGCACCTCCTCGTCCGCGTCGTTGCGGGGGTCCACGCGGAACGGCCGCCCGTCGGCGGCGGAGAAGAACCGGTTGCGGACGTGGAGGCGGTCCTCCCACGCGAAGCGCCCCCGCTCAATGGCGTCGGCGAGGCCGACGAGGACGGCGGCCTTCATCGTCGAGGCGGCGTGGAAGGGGCGGTCCCCGTGGAGGTCCCACGACGTCCCGCCCTCGTAGTCGTAGAGCCCGACGGCGACGGCCTCAGCCCCGGCCTCGCGGGCGGCTTCTTCGATGGGACGCTTCAGCACGGGGACGGGGGAAGGGGAGGCGGAGATAGCAGCGTGCGCAGGGGGAGTTCCGCAAGGGTTCAGGATCGCCGCGCGATCAGGACGGTGCTGGCGACGATGAGCGCGGCCCCCGCCAGGGTCCACATGTCCGGCAGCACCCCGAAGACGAGCGCGCTCCAGCCGAAGGCGAAGACGACCTGGAGGTACCCCACCGCCGATGCGCGCCCGGCCTCGACCTCGTGGAACCCCCGCGTCATGAGCACCTGCGCCACCTGCGTCGTCAGCCCGGTCCCGATGAGCAGCGCCCACCCGTACGCCGTCGGCGCCGCCCACCCCTCCACGGCGACGAACGGCAACGCCAGCGCCACGCCTACCCACGAGAGCCACAGCACGACGACGACGGGGTGGTCGGTCTTCCGCAGCTTCCGCACGAGGACGTGCGAGATCCCCGAGAGGAGCGAGCCCACCACCGCCGCCGCCACGCCCCATGCTTCCAATGACGCTCCTCCAAAGAGCACCGACGGCTTCGCGACGAGCACCACGCCCGCGAGGCTGAGCACGATCCCGGCCGAGATGGCCTTCCCGATCCGCTCGTTGAGGAAGAACCCGGCGCCGAGCGTGGTCCACAGCGGCGCGGTGTAGTGGATGGCCGTCGCGTCGCCGAGGGGAAGGCGGCCGAGCGCGAAGAAGAGCAGGCTGAGCGCCGTCGCGCCAACGGTCCCGCGGAGGAGGAGCGTCGCGCGGCCCCGCCCGAGCGGGGAGACCCCCACGTGCCGGAGCAGCGCGAGGCTGCACGCCGTCATCACCACACACCGCACGAGCACGATCTGCATCGAGGGGATGCCCTCCTCGGCGGCGAGCTTCACGAGCAGGCTCATCACCGAGAAGAAGAACGCACTCGCGGCGATGGCGCGAAGGCCCGTGGTGAAGCCCGTCGTGAGCCCGCGAACGCGAGACCGTTTCTCTGGCAGGGCGAGCGCCGGCGCGAGGCTGACGTCGGTCGGGGCGGGCGGCGCCTCGGGCGGCAAGGGAGAGGAGACGGGCACCGGCGGACGAGCTGGGCGCGAGAGCCCAACGGGACGGCGGCGGTGCGGTTTCAAGCCGCTGCGTCGAAGCCTGGAAGGCCGGGCTCTTTCCGGGCGATCTTCATGTGTCCCCCCGCTGCGCCGTGCCCCTCTCCTCGCCTGTTGCCTTTTCCGAGTCCCGCGCGCGGCGGCTCACGCGCTACCTCCTCGCGGCGCTCTTCCTCATAACGGGCACGCTGCACTTCACACACACAGCCGCGTACGCGGCCATCATTCCGCCTGGTTTTCCTTTGCCCCGCGTGCTCGTCCTCGGGAGCGGGGTGCTGGAACTGCTGGGGGCAGCGGGCCTCCTCTGGCCCGACCGCCGCGTGCGCCGGTGGGCCGCCTACGGGCTCGCGCTCCTCCTCGTGGCGGTCTTCCCGGCCAACATCTACATGGCGGCGGAGGGCATAGGCCTGGAGGGGGCGTCCGGCCGCCTTTTGCTCTGGCTTCGCCTCCCGCTCCAGCTCCCCCTCATCGCGGCGGCGTGGTGGGTTGGCCGAGGGTTCACAGGGCGGGCCAGGGAAGGAGGGGGGTGAGCCCTTACTTTTCCGCCAAATCGCCGCGCACTCCGATGCCCCGCTCGCTCCTTTTCGTCCTCACCCTCACGCTAGCTTCGGCCGCCTTCGCGCAGCCCGCTCAGGAGCGGCACAGCGAGGTCCGCCTCCACGTGCCCGCCGACGGCGACCTCGGCGGCGACGTCCTCCACGAGCACCTCCACCTGCACC
>DASPKS010000079.1:0-3641 GCA_035628035.1 Rubricoccaceae bacterium | reverse complement strand
CACGGATACGAACGTGGCCAACCTCTACCTAGCGCCCGTGCTGCACACCATCGAGGAGGCAGGATGGACACCGGAGGCGCTGGTGCTCCCGCCCGGCGAAGGGACCAAGTCTGCGGCTGCGCTGGCCCTCCTGCACGACTGGGCGCTCGGGCACGGGATCGAGCGGGGGCACCCCATCCTCGCCCTCGGCGGGGGCGTCATCGGCGACGTGACGGGGTTCGCAGCGGCGACGCTCCTGCGCGGCGTGCCGCTCGTCCAGCTCCCGACGACGCTCGTCGCCCAGGCCGACGCTGCCATCGGCGGGAAGACGGGGATCAATCACCCCCGTGGGAAAAACCTCATCGGTGCTTTTCACCAGCCCCATTTCGTGCTGGCCGACCCCAACGCGCTCCGCACGCTGCCCCGGCGGGAGTATCTCGGCGGGCTTGCGGAGGTCGTCAAGGTCGCCCTCGTCGCGGATGCTGCTTTCTTTGACTGGCTCGATGCGCGGTGGCCCGCCGTGCTCGACGCGGAGCCCGCCCTCCTCCCGGAGATCGTCGGCCGTGCCGCTGCGGTCAAAGCTGCTATCGTCTCCGAGGACGAGCACGAGCGCGGACGGCGGGCGCTCCTCAACTTCGGGCACACCTTCGCCCACGCCCTCGAACACGCCACCGGTTACGGCCCCATTACGCACGGCGAGGCCGTCGCCCTCGGGATGCGGGCCGCGCTCCGACTCTCGGCTGCCCTACGCGGCGGCGATCCTTCCGCCTCCATCCCCCCAGACCTCTCCCGTGCCGACGCCCTGATAGCTACGCTCCCTACGCCCTCACTCCCTTCGGAGCTCACGCCTGAAACCCTCCTCTCCGCGATGGCTTCCGACAAGAAGCGCATGGCCGGTCGGCTCCGCTTCGTTGTCCTCGACCAGATCGGTCGGAGCCGCGTAGCCAACGACATCCCCGAGGCGTGGGCCTTGGACGCTTGCCGAGCGATTCTCTCAACAACCTAGAGCGGGAGGGCGACGACCACGGAAAGATCACGCGCCCCTACTTGCTGCCAGAACGACCGCGCCTGCGGGTTAGCGGCGAGCACGCCCGCGCGAAGCTCTTCCGCCCCACTCACCCGTGCCCAAGCCACCGCCCCCTCCAGCAGCCGGCGCCCAACCCCCTCTCCACGCCGCTCCCGCCGCACGAAGACGTCGTCCACATACGCCAGGGAGCGCTGCGCGTAGATGGGCGGCGGCCACGTCAGATGGGCTGTAAGCCATCCGGCGAGGTCTTCTGACGCAGCGTCCGCAACGAGGAGCAGATCGGCAGTGCTCCTCACCCATTCGTTGAAGTCGTTGCCCCAACGCCGAGCAGCCTCCGGGGCGAGGCGGTAGGTGGGGTCGAGCGCCTCGTGTTCGGCGTGGAGCGCCCTCCAGAGTGCGACGACGGCCTCTCGGTCGGACGGCCGCGCCCGGCGGATCTCCACCGTGGTTCCCATCACCCGGCGGCGACGGCCGCCTCCCGGGACTGGAGCCGCCCCTGGGCATGGAGGAGCTCGGCGTTGAGGATGGCGCCACCGGCGGCCCCCCGGATCGTGTTGTGCGAGAGCACGACGAACTTGAGCCCAAGCACCGGGCACGCCTGGAGCCGCCCGACGCCGACCTGCATCCCGCCTCCGGCGAAGGCGTGGCGCCGGGGCTGCGGGTACCGCGGGTCGTCGTAGATCCGGAGCGGCTGGGCCGGGGCCGTCGGCAGGTTCAGCTCGGCGAGCGGGCTCCGCCACGACCGCAGGGCCTCGGCGGCCTCTTCGGGCGTGGCCGGTGTGCGAAGGCGGACCGACACGCACTCGGTGTGGCCGTGCTCGACCGGCACGCGGTTGCACTGCGCGGACACGATGATCTCGGACGGGATGGCCTCTCCGCCGACCATGTAGCCCATCAGCTTCCGCGTCTCGGCCGCCATCTTTTCCTCCTCCCCGCTGATGAACGGGATCACGTTGGCGAGGCTGTCGAGCGACGGGACGCCGGGGTAGCCCGCCCCCGAGAGCGCCTGCATGGTGACGACGTGGACGGCCTCCACGCCGAAGGCCTGGTCGAGCGGCTTGAGCGCCATCACGAGCCCGACCGTCGAGCAGTTGGGGTTGGTGACGATGTAGGCCCCGTCGGGGCCCCAGTCCTGCCGGTCGATGAGGGCGGTGTGGTCGGGGTTGATCTCCGGGATGAGGAGGGGGACCGTCGCGTCCAGGCGGTAGTTGCGGGCGTTGGTGATGACGGGGTATCCCGCCCGGGCAAAGGCCGCCTCGATATCGCCCGCCACGGCGGCGTCGAGCCCGGAGAAGACGAGGTCGCAGTCGAGCGGGGGCGCGGCCTCCTGCACCGTGAGATCGCCGATCCCCTCGGGCAGCTCCCGCCGGCCGAGCCAGTTCACGGCCTCGCGGTACGGCTTCCCGGCCGAGCGCTCCGACGCCGCGAGGGCTGTGACCTCGAAGAGGGGGTGCTCAGCCAGCAGTTCGACGAACGTCTGGCCGACGGCGCCCGTGGCGCCCAGGATGCCGACGCGGAGTCGCATAGAACGGGGGTGCAGAGGAGGATCTGGAGGGGGCGCGGAAGAAGTTAATCCGGCCCCCTCCTGCACGTTCCCCTACTCTTACCTTCGGGCGCCGTTTCGGCGACTGGTTTTCCCCTCTTCCCTTCTCCTCCGTGGCTGCTACCCTCATCGACGGCGCGCAGATCGCCGCCGCTGTTCGAGACGAAGTGCGCGCCGCCGTGCGGACGCGCGTAGCGGCGGGCCGCCGGGCCCCCGCCCTCTCCGTCGTCCTCGTGGGCGACAACCCCGCCTCGCAAGCCTACGTGGGCGCCAAGGCGAAAGCGGCCCACGAGGTCGGCATCACGGCCGAGACGATCCGCCGCCCCGACGCCATCCCGGAGGCCGACCTCCTCGCCCTCCTCGCCGACCTCAATGCGAACCCGGACGTAGACGGGATCCTCGTCCAGCTCCCCCTCCCCAAGCACATCGACGAGCGGAAGGTGACCGACGCCGTTGCCCTCGGCAAGGACGTAGACGGGTTCAACCCGGACAACGTGGGCCGACTCGTGATCGGGGACGAAACGGCGTTCCTCCCCTGCACGCCGGCCGGCATCATCGAGATGCTGCGCCGGAGCGGGATCGAGACGGTCGGGAAGCATGCCGTCGTCGTCGGGCGGAGCAACATCGTGGGGAAGCCCGTCGCCTTCCTCCTCCTTCAGCGCGGCCTCGACGCGACGGTGACCATCTGCCACAGCCGCACGCGCGACCTCGACAAGGTCGCCTCGCAAGCCGACATCCTCATCGCCGCCCTCGGCCACCCCCACTTCATCACCGGCAACATGGTCAAGCGCGGCGCCGCCGTCATTGACGTGGGCATCAACCGGGTCGAGGACGCCTCGCACCCGCGCGGGTACCGCCTCGTGGGGGACGTGGACTTCGAGGCGGCGCGGAAGCGGGCGGGCTGGATCACCCCCGTCCCCGGCGGCGTCGGCCCGATGACCATCGCGATGCTCCTGAAGAACACGCTCCAGGCCGCCGAGGCGCGCGACGCGCGCGCGGAGGGCGGAGAGCGGACGACGGCGGCGAGAAGACCCGTGGCGGAGAACTGAACGGGACGCGCGGCGTCCCCCGCCGTCATCTGTCTTCTGTCTT
>DASPKS010000078.1:0-4227 GCA_035628035.1 Rubricoccaceae bacterium | reverse complement strand
CATGCTCAACCGCCGGAAGGGCCCGGCCGTGTGGAGCCCGCGCTGCCAGAGCGACCGTTCTTCTTATGCCGCCGCCGTCCGTGCTGAGCTGGAGGCGCTGCCGAACCTCTACTTCCGGCAGGACGCCGTCACCGACGTGCTCGTGGAGGACGGGCCGAATGGGCAGCCCCGCGTCGCCGGCCTCCGCACGCAGGCGGGGCAGACGTTCCGCGCCCGAGCCGTCGTCCTCACCACGGGCACCTTCCTCAACGGCACGCTCCACGTCGGGCAGCGGCAGCAGGGGGGAGGGCGCGCGGGCGAGCACGCCGCGACGGGACTGACCGGGAGCCTGCAAGCTCTTGGCTTCGAAACGGGCCGCCTCAAGACGGGCACGCCGCCCCGCGTAGACGGCCGCACCATCGACTACGCGGCGTGCGAGACCCAGCCCGGCGACGAGGACCCCCGCCCGTTCTCGTTCCTCACCGACGCGCTCCCGGCCGACCAGCTTCCGTGCTGGCTCACGTACACGAACGAGGCGGTCCACGACCTCCTCCGCACGGGCTTCGCCGAGAGCCCGATGTTCACAGGGCGCATCCAGGGGCGCGGCCCGCGCTACTGCCCCTCCATCGAGGACAAGATCGACCGCTTCGCTGACAAGGACCGCCACCAGCTTTTTCTCGAACCCGAAGGGCGCGATACGTACGAGGTCTACGTCAACGGCTTCTCGACGTCGCTTCCGGAGGCGGTGCAGGGGGCGGCGCTCCGCCTCGTGCCGGGGCTGGGGCAGGCGCACGTCCTCCGCCCCGGCTACGCCGTCGAGTACGACTACTTCCCGCCGCACCAGCTCCGCTACACGCTCGAAACGAAGCGCGTCGACGGGCTCTTCTTCGCCGGTCAGATCAATGGGACGACGGGCTACGAGGAGGCCGCCGCGCAGGGGCTCCTCGCGGGGATCAACGCCGTCCAGAAGCTGCGTGGCAAAGAGGGCCTCGTGCTCGGCCGCGACCAGGCCTACCTCGGCGTGCTCCTCGACGACCTCGTCGCGAAGGGGACCGACGAGCCGTACCGGATGTTCACGAGCCGCGCCGAGCACCGCCTCCTCCTCCGCCAGGACAACGCCGACGCCCGCCTCACGCGCCTCGGCTACGACCTCGGGCTCGCCACGCGCGAGCGGCTCGACCGGATGGAGGCGAAGCGGGAAGCCCTGCGAGAAACCCTCGCGCGGCTGCACGGCACGGCAGCCTCGCCCGAGCAGGTGAACGGGTACCTCGAAAGCGTCGGCACCGCGCCCATCGTCGAGGCGACGCGGCTGGCCAAGCTGGCGCTCCGTCCTGAGGTCACGGTGAGGGATCTCGTCGCGGCGGCCGGCCTCGCTGACCTCGCCGTGCCGGCGCCGGGGATGGAGCCCGTAGAGGAGCTGGCCGAGATCGAGCTGAAGTACGCCGGCTACCTCGACCGCGAGCAGGCGCTCGTCGAGAAGATGCAGGGGCTGGAGCGGTGGCGCATCCCGGAGGCGTTCGACTACGCCGCCGTGAAGGCCATCACGATGGAGGCGCGCGAGAAGCTGGCGAAGGTGCGGCCCGGCACGCTCGGGCAGGCCTCCCGCATCTCCGGCGTGAGCCCCGCCGATGTGCAGGCGCTCATGGTGCTGCTCAAGCGCCACCGCACACCGGCCGACGCCTGATGGCCTGGGACCCGCTCGACGACCTGACGCCCGGACAGCACGCGGCGCTCAGGACCTATGCGGCGGAGTTAGCGCGCGTCAACCGGCGCCTCAACCTCGTCTCGCCCGCGACGGTGAAGGACCTGGAGGAGCGCCACTTCGTCCACAGCCTCGCCCTCGCACGGGGGGCCTTCCCCCGCGACGCGACGGTGGTGGACTTCGGCGCGGGCGGCGGGCTGCCGGCGGTCCCCCTCGCCATCCGCTTCCCCGGGACGCACTTCGTGGCCCTCGACGCGGTGACCAAAAAAACCGAGGCCGTGCGGCTGTTCGCGCGGCGGCTCGGGCTGTCCAATCTCGACGTGTGGAACGGCCGCGCCGAGCAGTGGCCCGGTGAAGCGCACTATGCCGTCTCCCGCGCGACGGCGCCCCTTCTCGATCTCTGGGGCTGGTTCGACCGCGTGCGCACGCCGCTCGACGAGGTACCCGAAGGCTGCTGGATCCCCGGCCTCCTCGCGCTCAAGGGCGGCGACCTCCAGGGGGAGCGAGCCGCGCTCAACACGGCCTTCCCGGGTCTCATCGTCGAGACGCACGACCTCGGCGCGATGCTGGAACGTCCCTACTTCGAGGGCAAGGCGCTCGTCCACGTGCAGGCCTGAAAAGGGCGAGGCCCGCCAGCATCGCCGACGGGCCTCGCCGCGAGGACGTTGTCCTCCGCTCAGCGGCCGAAGGTGTAGGCGGCCGTCACCGAGAACACGCGGTGGCGCGCCTCCGCGCCCGGCGGCGTGTCGGGCGACTCCTCGTCGGCATTGTTGATGAGGCTCATCCCGTAGCGGAGATCAACCGCGAACGCGCCCGCGCCGATGGTTGCCCCGACGGCCGCCCCGATATCCGTGGAGATCAGGTTGTCGGTCTCTTCGACTTCCCCTTCCGTCTCCCCGCCGAGATCGAACTCGGTGCGGGTGGACTCGCTCACCTTGAAGGCGCCGTAGGGGCCGGCGAGGATGCCCAGCTCCAGCCCCGTCTGCGTCAGCGGGATGCGGTAGAGGCCGAGCACCGGGACCTCCACGTAGTCCGTCCGCACGGTGAGATCACCCTCGTCCTCGTCGTCCTCGGGCACGAAGCGGACCCCCTTCTGGGCATAGAGGACCTCGGGGCGGACGACGAACGACGATGACCCGACGGGGAGTTCGAGGAAAGCCCCGCCGACGAAGCCTAGCCGGGCCTGCCGGTCCAGCCCCAGCACCTCGAAGGCGTCTTCGGTGTCTTCGTCGAAGCTGATCGAGGCCGTGTTGAGCCCGGCCTTGAGCCCGAAGGCGACTTGGGCCTGGGCGGACGGGAGAAGGAGGAGGGAGGCGAGCGTGAGGGCAAACAGCGTACGCATAAAGAAAGGCGGTTGGTGGAAGAAGGCTCCCGCGATGCGGGAGCAAGGGCCAGCGCGGCGGGCCGCTGGGCGCGGGGTAGAAAGGCAGGGCACCCCGGCATAGGGCCGCCTCCAACGTCCCGAAAGGAACAGGGGTCCGAGGGGGGTGCTTTTTCCGGGGGTTCTTTGCAGGAAACGACGAACCCTTCGCGGCTTGGGCCCGTTGACCTTTCGGCGTCACAGCCCGGATCTTCCTCCCTCCGCTTCCGCCCGCCGGCATGCCCCGCCCCGACCGCGCGCTCAACAAGACCGAGCGCCTCTTCGCGCTCGTCCTCCTCCTCCAGAACAAGCCGAACCTCACCAGCCGCGACCTCGCCGAGCACTTCGGCGTGAGCCGGCGGACGATCTTCCGCGACCTCCGCGCGCTCTCGGAGAGCGGCGTCCCGCTCACGTACGCAGAGGAGGGCGGGTACGAGATCCTCGAGGGGTACCAGCTCCCGCCCCTCATGCTGTCGGCGCGCGAGGCGGCGACCGTCCTCGTCGGCACCGAGTTCACGAAGCTCCAGCCCGACCCCTCGCTCCGCGCCGACGCCGACGCCGTCGCGCTCAAGATCCGCTCGGTCCTCCCGGAGTCGCTCCGCGACTACATGGACCGCCTCCAGGAGCGCACCGTCATCGCGCCCTACGCCGCCGGGATGCCGGCCGCCTCCGCCACCGACGACGAGGAGGGCCACTGGTACGACCTCTCGGAGGCCGTCGCCCACCGGAAGCGGGTGTTCATGCGGTACTGGGTGGAGAGCCGCGAGGAGCTCACCGCCCGGAAGGTGGACCCCCTCGGGCTCGTCTACTACTCCGACCACTGGAACCTCATCGCGTTCGACCACCTCCGCGCGGAGGTCCGCAACTTCCGGCTCGACCAGATCGTGAAGATGGACGTGCTCGACGAGCCGTTCGAGCCGCCGGCCGACTTCGACCTCAAGGAGCACCTCCGTGAGCGCGGCGAGAGCCCGAGCAACGTCCGGATCACCGTCCACTTCGCCGAGCGCGCGTGGCGGTGGGCGCGCCGCGCGCTCCCCGCCGAGGTCGAGGCCGAGGAGGACTTCGGCGACGAGGGCACGCGGGTCACGTTCTCGTTCGAGAACCTCGACTACGTCGCGCGATGGCTCCTCCGCTACGGCACCGATGCGGAGGTCGTCGAGCCGGAGGCGCTGAAGGCGAAGGTGCG
>DASPKS010000077.1:0-7484 GCA_035628035.1 Rubricoccaceae bacterium | reverse complement strand
CGGCGCCGTCGCCACGCAGAGCTTCGCCGAGCTCGACTACGGCATCAAGGGGCTCGAACTCATGCGGAACGGGGCCACAGCCGAGGAGGCCCTCCGCATCCTCCTCCGCAACGACCCCGGCCGCGAGACCCGCCAGGTCGGGATGGTGGACGCCTACGGCAACGCCGCCTCGTGGACGGGCGCGGAGTGCTTCGCCTGGGCCGGCGGGCGGGTCGGGCAACTCGACGGTGGGCCGACCCCGGCCGGGATGGGCGTGGTCGCCGCCGGGAGCGGCTACACGGCGCAGGGCAACATCCTCGTCTCGGAGGAGACCGTCGAGGCGATGGCGCAGACGTTCGAGGAGATGGAGGGGCCACTGGCCGAGCGGCTGCTGCAGGCGCTCCTCGCCGGGGGCCGCGCGGGCGGCGACCGGCGCGGCGAGCAGAGCGCGACACTGCTGGTCGTCCGCGAGGGGGCGGGCTACGACGGCGCCGACAACTTCGTGGACATCTCGGTCTACGACCACCCCACGCCGCTGGCCGAGCTGGAGCGGCTCTACCGGCTGAACAACCTCTATTTCACCGGCACGCGGCCGGAGAACCTGATCCCGGTCACGCCCGAGATCGCGCGGGAGCTGCAGGAGATCTGGATCGCGCGCGGCTTTTACGCAGGCCCCGCCGACGGCGAGGTGGACGCCGAGTTCCAGCGCATCCTCGTGGACTACATGGGGTGGGAGAACTACGACCTCCGCATCCCCGAGGTGCAGCGGGTTGACCTCGCCGCCGGGGAGCCACTGCGAATCGACCGCGAGGTGCTGGAGGACATCCGCGCCGTCTTCCGCGAAGGCCGCTGGCGCCCCCGTAATCCGTGATCGCAAGCTCAACCCGCGAACTCAAGACCCAAGCGCCCCCCTCCAAGGCGTTGATGTTCCTTGTCGTTGCAACCATCCTAGGAGGATGTGCCGAGTCAAGGAGGACAACAGCAGCGAATCGGGTGGGGTGTGAGCGTCTGACCGCTATGGAAGGCACGACACAAGCCGCTAGCGGACTTGCTCATACGTACCAGCTAGAACCGAAATGGCTTCAACGCCGACTCTCTGAGGCAGAGGCTGAATCGTACCTGGTGGCGGAGTGGACTGAAATGTGGAACGCGGAAAGCCAGGAATCCCTACTCGCTGATACGCTGGCTCAGCGCCTTGCCATCCGACCTTGGCAAACCCTTCTGGCGCAGCAAAGAGCCAGAGATCAGTTCTGGTACTACACGACACCTGAAGAATACTGGGGAGCGCTGGCTGGTCAGGAGGGCGTCGTCCTGGTTCGGGACTGCGCAGTTGTCGGGACGATTGTGCTTCGGCAGAGTTAATCCCTTTCCAAGCGCAGCTACCACTCGACGATCATGCCCGAAATAGCGTTCGACGCAGCGACAGCCGCCACGCTCGACACCGTCCACCGGTTCAACGAGGCGTTCAACCGGCACGACGCGGGCGCCGTCATGGCGCTGATGACGGATGACTGCGTCTTCGACACCACGCGCCCGCCGCCGGACGGGGAGCGCTTCGAGGGGCAGGCCGCTGTGCGCGCCTACTGGGAGGCCTTCTTCGCGCGCTCCCCGCAGGCCCGCTTCGAGACGGAGGAGGTATTCGCCTGCGGCGACCGGTGCGTCGTCCGCTGGGTGTACCACTGGGTGCGCGACGGCGCGCCCGGCCACGTCCGCGGCGTGGACCTCTTCCGCGTGCGCGACGGGAAGGTGGCCGAGAAGCTCTCGTACGTGAAGGGCTGAGGCGGCACCGCGCCGGGCGGGCGGCGTAGGAGCCCCGCCCCTCTTCGTCGCCCTTCGATGTTCACGCTCGACCGTCGCCACGCCCTCCCCTTCCTCGACCCGGACCTCCGCGACGCGCTCACGCCGCGCGTCGAGGCCGCCCACCAGGCCGTGCTCGATGGGACCGGCGCGGGCGCCGAGATGCTCGGCTGGCGCCAGATGCTCCTCGACCCCGACGATGCCCTCCTCGGTCGCGTCGTGGAGGTGGCCGAAGAGGTCCGCGCGCGCGCCGACGTGCTCCTCTGCATCGGGATCGGGGGGTCGTACCTCGGCACCGACGCCGTCATCGACGCGCTCTCGCCGCCCTTCGCGAAAACGAAGCCGGAGGTGCTGTTCGCCGGGCACCACCTCTCGCCGCGCTACCACGAGGAGCTCCTGCACTACCTCGAAGGGAAGTCGGTCTATGTCAACGTGATCTCGAAGAGCGGGACGACGTTGGAGCCGGCCCTCGCCTTCCGCTTCGTCCGCGCGTGGATGGAGCAGCGGTTCGAGGACCACGCCCGCCGCACCATCGCCACGACGGACGCCTCGAAGGGGGTGCTCCACGACCTCGCCGCAGCGAAAGGCTACCGCACCTTCGTCGTGCCCGACGATGTGGGCGGGCGATTCTCGGTGCTCACGCCCGTCGGCCTCCTCCCCATCGCGGCGGCCGGCATCGACGTGCGCGCGCTGGTCGATGGGGCCGGGCAAGCCGCGCACGCCCTCACGGACTTCGACCCGGCGCACCCCGCGATCGCTTACGCTGCCGACCGGTTCTGCTTCCACGAGGACGGCTACAAGACGGAGGTGATGGCCGTCACGGAGCCGCGCCTGCGGGGGGTCGGCGCGTGGTGGCAGCAGCTCTTCGGCGAGAGCGAAGGGAAGGAGCACAAGGGGCTGTTCCCCGTCGTCCTCCAGTACACCACCGACCTCCACTCCGTTGGGCAGTACGTGCAGGAGGGGCAGCGCACGCTCGTCGAGACGTTCCTCAGGGTAGAAGACGACGGGCCCGGGCTCGTCGTGGAAGCAAGCAGCGACGACCCCGACCGGCTGAACTACCTCGCGGGGAAGCCCTACGCCGAGGTGAACCGCGTGGCATGGGAGGCCACGGCCGCGGCCCACGCCGAGGGCGGCGTCCCCAACTGGACCGTCGAGCTGCCGCGCCTCGACGCGCCCACCCTCGGAGGGTGTCTGTACGGGTTCGAGCACGCCGTGGCCGTGAGCGGGTACCTCCTCGCCGTGAACCCGTTCGACCAGCCGGGCGTGGAGGCGTACAAGCAGAAGATGTTCGCCCTGCTGGGCAAGCCCTGACCGCCATGCCCGACGTCGTCGCCCAGGACCTGATGGCCCTCGCGCAGGCCGCCCTCGCGGCGGTGCTAGGCGGCGTCGTGGGCTGGGAGCGGGAGGCTGCCGGGAAGGGCGCCGGGCTGCGGACGAACATGCTCGCGTGCCTCGGCGCCTTCCTCTTCGTGAAGGTGGGCACGCTCCTCGTCGCGCCGACGCTGGCGGCGTGGTCCGCGATGGGGCTCCCGCTGGACTCCGTCGTGCCCGACCCGACGCGGCTCGTGCAGGCCATCGCCGTCGGGATGTCGTTCGTCGGGGCGGGCGTGGTCTTCCGGGGACCGGAGGGCCACCAGGTGCATGGCCTCACGACAGCGGCGACGCTGCTCGTGGTGGCGGCCGTCGGGATCGCCGTCGCGGCGGAGCGGTACGTCCTCGCCGTCGGCGTGGCCCTGCTGACCGTCGTCATCCTCCGGGCCCTGCTGCGCTTCGAGCGCCTCGCCGCCGATGGAGCCGCCGGGAAGTGAAGGGGCGCGGCGCGTTGCCATCCCGGCGGACGACGACGCGCTCCTCGCTGCGTGCGACGTGGAGACGTTCCGCGCCGGCGGGAAGGGCGGCCAGCACCAGAACGTGACCGAGAGCGCCGTCCGCCTCACGCACCGCCCCACGGGGATCGTCGTGACCGCGCGGCAGGAGCGTAGCCAGCACCAGAACAAGCGGATCGCGCTGGCCGAGCTGCGGCGGCGGCTCGAAGCGCTCAACCGCCCCCGCAAGCGCCGCATCGGGACGGCGCCCACGGCCGCCTCGCGCCAGCGCCGCCGCGAGGCGAAGCGGAAGCAGGCCCAGCGGAAGGCGGCGCGCCGCAAGCCCTCCACCGGCGGGGACGACTGAAAAAGCGCGGCCCCGGTCGGAGCGCTCCGACCGGGGCCGCGGGTCAGCCGTGAGGCCAGCGCGCGCTTCACTTGAGCAGCATCACCGGCTGCGTGGCGACGAACCCCTCGCCGAGCGCGCGGACGACGTAGGCGCCGCTGGCGAGCGCCCCGCCTTCGAACGTGAACGTGTGGGCCTGGCCGCCCGTCAGCGCGCCCTCGTGGAGCGTCGCCACGCGGCGGCCGAGCGCGTCGAGCACCTCGACGGTCACGCGCTGGGTCTGCGCCAGCGAGAGGGTGAAGCGCGTCTGGGGGTTGAACGGGTTGGGGTACGCCGGCGAGAGCGCGAACGGCCCCGGCAACCCGATCTCGACCTCCACCTCCGGCGAGAACGCGGCCGTCCCGTCGTAGTCCACCTGGCGGAGGCGGAACGTGTGGGTGCCCGGCGCGAGGCCCGGCACGCGGTAGCGGTACGCCTGCGCCTCGGTCGTCGTCCCGTGGCCCTCGACGAACGCGAGGGGGGTCCATTCCTGACCCTGGAGGTGCTGCACCTCGAAGCCGGCGTTGTTCGTCTCCGACGCGGTCTCCCACTCAAGGAGCGCGGCGGCGCCGTCGGCCGTGCCCGTGAACGCGACGAGCTCGACCGGCACGTACGGCGACACGTCGAGCCGGATGATGGCGTCGACGTCGCCGGTGGGGTTGCCGACGGGCTCCAGCACCACCTCCACGAAGGCGTAGACGCCGTCGGCGAAGTCGATCCCGGGCGTGGTTGTCGAGGAGTTGAGGTTGCGGACGTAGTAGTCCGTTGCGTTGTCGCCGTTCGTGTCGAGGGAGTCGTTCGTGCGGAGGACGAGCGTGGACATCGCGAGGTTGTTCGCCGGCCCGACGAAGAGCCCCTCGTCGGACGTGCTCGTGAGCGACCACCCGAAGAGGACGAAGCCGATGTTGTTGAGCGCGTGGCCGATGTTGGTCGACCCGAGCGTGACGCCGCTCACGACGTTCCCCTCGCGGAGCGCGAGGGTGTTGTTGTACACCATCACCTCGTCGGCGTTCGTGGCCGCGTCGGTGTCCCCGACAAAGACGTAGTTCCCGCTGTTGTTGATGGAGGGGGTGTCGAACGTCGTCCAGTTGCCGGCGCCGCCGGGGGCGGGGAGCGACGCCCGCGCGACGATCGCGCCGTCGACGTAGATCGCGTCGTCGGTGGTGCTGCTCCCCGTCTGCATCAGGAGCGCGTGGATGTGGTGGGCGCCGTTGTCGGAGATGTCGTAGTCGAACGCGATCCCGGCCGGCTGCTGGATGGGGAATCCGCCGACGACCTGTCCCGTGCGGAGGACCGGCACGGTGCTGCCGGTCGTGCGGTCGGGCGAGGTGTAGAAGACGCGCGCCACGGAGGCCGTGCCGCCGGCGCCGTTGTTGAGGCCGGCCACCCAGTAGGCCTGCCCGTTCGGGCGCATCCGCGGGCGGCTGTTGAACGTGACGAGGGTGTCGCCGCCCACGCCGGGCGCGTTGACCTCCCCCAGGAGGTAGCCGCGGTCGGTCCACACCCCGTCGTCGCCGTCGATGGTGGGGCTGTAGACGAACTCGCCGTTGTTGCCGACGCCCATCGTGAACTCGGCCCCCGTGAGGATCGTGTCGGGGGCGGCCATGCTGTTGAGCCACACGATGCCCGTGTTGAACCAGAGGAAGTTGTCGGCGGCCGGCGCGGTGATCGAGCCGGTGAAGCCCACCTCGTTCTCGCCGTTGACGAAGGGGGGGTTGAGGACACCGACGGTGCCGGTGCCACCGCCGGGGAGGGGGACGCTCTGCCCTTCGCGGATGACGACGAGGGCGTCGGTCTGCGCGCGGGCGGCCGGCGCGGCGAGGAGGAGCAGGAGGGCCGTAGCGGCCCGAGAGGACCAAGTCCGCATGGTTGGGAGGGGTGGGGGGGGGGTCGAACCTAGGCCTACCGGCGGGAGCGTGCAACAGGACACGTTGCGCCGGGGCCGGCGGTGCGGTTTAATTGCCGCTCCTCCCCTACCCCGATGCGCCTGCTGCTCGTCCTCCTTGCCGCCATGCTCGCCGCCTGCGCGAGCGAGGCCCCGCTTACGGCCGCGGATCCCCCTGCGCCGTTGGCTCCGCCGCAGGCCGCGTCGCGCGACGCCCCGCGCCCGCTCCTCCGCCCCGTGCGCCTCCGCGCCGGGCAGCCCGACACCCTCGCCGTGGGCGACCTCCTCGGGGCGGCGGCCGGGCCCGTCGCGTTCGGCGCCTCGCCCGACGTGACGGTATGGCATGACCTCGCGGCCGGGACCGTCACGCTCCAGACGGCGGAGGGCTTCGAGGGGCTGACGACGGTGCCCCTCTTCATGGACGGCGACACGCTCGCGCTGCCCGTCGAGGTCGTCGTGCCGGCCACGCACACGTTCACGTTCCGGCCCACGCTCGCCACGCCCGACGCGCCGCTGCCGGAGGTGTACGTGATCGGCGCGTTCAACGACTGGGCGCGCGGGAAGGACCGCCTGACCGACCCCGACGGTGACCGCGTGCTCGCCGTCACGCTCCCCATCGCGCCGGGGCGGTACGAGTACAAGTTCACCGTGGACGGCGCGGAGGTGACCGACCCCGCCCGACCCGACTCCGTCCCCAACCCCTTCGGCGCGTTCAACAACGTGCTCACGGTGCGGCCCCGCCGCGGCGACCGCGCCGTGCTCCGCCCCGTCGAGTGGGCGCACCACCGAACCCCGCGAACGCAGTTCACCTTCGCGCTGGAGTGGACGGAGGCCGACGGCAACCCGCTCCGCCCCGACCTCGCGCCCGGCGACGTGGTCGCGCTCCTCGACAACGAGCGGCTTCCGGCGGAGGTCATCGAGATCGCCGACGCGCTCATCACGGTGACCGTGCCCGACGCCTCGGGCGCGCACACGCTCCGCCTCGCGGCCGACCTCGACGGGCTCGTCACGCCCTGGGTGGAGATACCCCTCTATAACGGCGCCCCGCGCACGGAGCGCGCCGACGACGCCCCCTTCGACTGGCGCGACGCCGTCGTCTACCAGATCATGATCGACCGCTTCGCGGACGGCGA
This sequence comes from Rubricoccaceae bacterium, assembly GCA_035628035.1. GTDB lineage: Bacteria > Bacteroidota > Rhodothermia > Rhodothermales > Rubricoccaceae > DASPKS01. Next base: position 500 of record DASPKS010000077.1, on the reverse strand, counting down.
TCCGTCGAACTCGACGCCCGTCCCCGGCGACTCCCTCGCGCCCCAGGCGAACTATATGGGCGGCGACCTCCAGGGCCTCCTCGACAAGCTCGAAGAGGGCTACTTCGACGCGCTCGGCGTGAACGTGCTCTGGCTCTCGCCCGTCTACGACAACCCGAACCGGGCCTACCGCGAGTACCCGCCGCCGCACCGGTTCTATACCGGCTACCACGGCTACTGGCCCATGCAGCCGCGCGCCGTGGACGAGCACTTCGGCGACCTCGCCCTCCTCCGCCGCGTCGTCGACGCCGCGCACGCGCGGGGGATGAAGGTGCTCCTCGACTTCGTCGCCCACCACGTCCACGAGGACCACCCCTACTTCCGCGCGCACCCCGAGTGGTTCGGCGACCTGGCGCTGCCCGACGGGCGGCTCAACCTCCGCCTCTGGGACGAGCACCGCCTCACGACGTGGTTCGAGCCCTACCTCCCGTCGTTCGACTTCACCGACAGCCCCGACGCCG
>DASPKS010000076.1:0-14882 GCA_035628035.1 Rubricoccaceae bacterium | reverse complement strand
GTTTGCCGCTCGAAGTGGCGGCGGAGCTTCTCCGTGATCTCGTCGGGCGTCTGGTCGGGCACGAGGCGGCACGAGATCTTCGCGCTGGCCTTCGCCGGGAGCACGGTCTTCGCGCCCTGCCCGGTGTAGCCGCCCCACATCCCGTTCACGTCGAGCGTGGGGCGGGCCGCGACGCCTTCGAGCGCGGTGTACCCCTTCTCCGTGCGGAGCGCCTTCGCGCCGGCCTCCTCCATCCACCCGCGCTCGTCGAAGGGGAGCGCGGCGAAGGTGGCGCGCTCCTCGTCCGTCAGCGGGCGCACGTTGTCGTAGAACCCCTCGACGGTGACGCGGTGGTCGGCGTCGTGGAGGTCGGCGACCATCTTGCAGAGCGCGTTGACGGGGTTGTGGACGGCGCCCCCGTACATCCCCGAGTGGAGGTCGCGCCCCGGCCCCTGGAGCGTCACCTCGACGTAGGCCAGCCCGCGCAGGCCGTACGTGATGCTCGGCACGCCCGGCGCGAACAGCCCCGTGTCGGAGATCATCACCACGTCGGCCTTGAGGAGCTCCTTGTGCTGCTCGATGAACGGGGCGAGGTGCTTCGACCCGCTCTCCTCCTCGCCCTCGATGAGGAACTTGAGGTTCACCGGCGGCGCGCCGCCGGTCTGGAGGTAGGCCTCGGCCGCCTTCACGTGCATGAACGCCTGCCCCTTGTCGTCGGAGGCGCCGCGGGCGTAGATCGTCCCGTCCTTCACGACGGGCTCGAACGGCGGGCTCTCCCACAGCTCCAGCGGGTCGGGCGGCTGCACGTCGTAGTGGCCGTAGACGAGCACGGTCGGTTTCGACGCGTCCACCGTATGCTCGGCGTAGACGATGGGGTGCCCGCCGGTCTCCATCACCTCCACGCGCTGCACCCCGATCCGGCGGAAGTCGTCGGCCAGCCACTCGGCCGCCTCGCGGACGTCGCTCGCGTAGACGGGGTCGGTGGAGATAGAGGGCATGCGGAGCCAGTCGAGGAGTTGAGCTTCGAAGCGGTCGCCGTTCCGGCGGGCGTAGTCGAGGGCAGGCTGCATGGGAAGAGACGTTCGAGAGGAGCGAGGAGGAAAAGGTCACGCGTCGCGCACCGCGTGCAAAATAAGCCGGGGGGTTTCCGGGCTGTGGGGGGCGCCGCCGTAGTCGCCGTAAGCGTGGAGGAGGTGGAGCCCGGCGGCGGCATAGAGCGCCTCGAAGTCTTCCCGCGTGAGGAGGCGGACGGACTCGGTGAACGCATGCATGTCGCCATTCTCCTCCATGAGCGTGATCCGTTTGCGGACGTGCGGCCCGCCCGGCGCGTCCTCCTCGATCCACCGCTCCTGCCGTACGCGCACCCCGTCTATCACCTGTTCGTTCTCCACCACGAGGTGGGCACGGACGTACGGCGCGTTGAGGAAGTCCTGGAACAGCCAGCCGCCCGGCGTGAGCGCATCGGCCATCGCCTTCACGGCGCGGCCGTGGTCGGCCTCCTCGTCGAAGTAGCCGAACGAGGTGAAGAGGTTGACGACGCCGCCGAAGCACGCCGCGCACAGCGGCTCCCGCATGTCGCCCTCGACGAACGTGAGCCGGTCGGGGCCGAGCCCTTCGGCCTCCGCGCGCGCGCGCGCTACCGCGAGAGCATTCGGCGAGAGGTCGAGCCCCGTCACGCAGTAGCCGCGCCGCGCGAGCACGCGCGCGTGCCGCCCGCGCCCCGTCCCCACGTCGAGGATCTCGGTGCCGGGCCTCGGCCGCGCCACGCGCTCGATGAGATCGGCCAGCCGCACCGCATCGCGCTCGTCGCGGCTGTCGTAGACGAGCTCGTAGAGGTCGGAGTCGAACCAGGCCTCGTACCAGGACATCGAGGCGTACGGAGAGGGGCAGGGAGAAGGTATCCCGCCGCCGGTTCCCTCAGGCCGCCTCGGCGGCGAACGGGGCGAGCGCGTCGTCTACGGGCCGCGCGTCGGGGAGCCACCCGAGCACGCGGCGGATCACCTCGTCGAGGAGGGCGTCGGGGCACGAGGCGCCGGCGGTGAGGAGGATGTCGAGCGGGCGGCCGAGGCCGGAGGGGAGCCAGCCCCGCGTGATGCGCTCCTCCTTTGCGTGCCAGTCGAAGTGATGGATCTCGTCGGGGCTGACGAGCTTCGCGGCGTCGGCGACGAAGTACGTCGGCATCGCGGCCTCGCACAGCTCCACGAGGTGGCTCGTGTTCGAGGAGTTGTACCCGCCGACGACGAGGGCGAGGTCGGCCCCGTCGGCGATGAGCGCCTGCGTGGCGTCCTGGTTCTCCTTCGTCGCGTAGCAGAGGGTGTCGGCGGTGTCGGCGAAGTGGGCGTCCACGTCGCCCTCGCCGTAGCGGGCCACGATGGCGTCGCGGAGGCGCGCGGCGATGGCGGCCGTCTCGGTGGCGAGCATCGTCGTCTGGTTGACGACGCCGATCCGCGTGAGGTCGCGCGCGGGGTCGAAGCCTTCGGAGAAGCGATCGGCGAACCGCGCGTAGAAGAACGCGGCGTCTTTTTCTCCCGTGATGACGGCGGCGAGGTCGTCGGCCTCGGCCATGTCGCGGACGACGACGACGGGGGCGTGCTGCTGCGCGCGGCTGAACGTGGCCCGCGTCTCCTCGTGGTACCGCTTCCCGTGGACGACGACGGTGTACGCCTTCTGCCCGATCTGCGCGCTCTTCTTCCACACGCGCTCGACGAAGGGGCACGTGGTGTCGTAGGTGGCCGGGGAGAGCCCCCGCGCGGCGAGCTCGGCCTCGATCTCGCGGGTCGTCCCGAACGCCGGGATGATCACGACGTCGTCGGGGCGGAGCTCGTCGAAGGGGATGAGCTGCTCGCCGGCCGTCGTCCGGAGGAACCGGATGCCCCGCCGCTGGAGGTCGTCGTTGACGTGGGGGTTGTGGATCATCTCCGAGAGGAGGAAGATCCGCCCGCCGGCGGCCTTGTCGGGGTGCTCCTCGAGGGCGCGGTAGGCGATCTCGATGGCGTTCTCGACGCCGTAGCAGAACCCGAAGTGGCGGCCGATCTTGAACCGGACCGGGCCGAAGTCGAGCACGCTCGGCGTGAGGTCCCGCTTGCGTGGGTCGGCGCCCCGCCGCGCCTCCTTGACGCGGGCGATGATGGGGCTGCGGTAGAAGACGGGGACCTCGAACTGGCGCATCCGGGGCAGCAGGCGTTTGCGGGAGGATACCCCGCGATACCGGGCGCGGTTGCCCCAGGCCGGCGAAGAGGCTGTGGAGGCGCGGGCCCGACGGGCTGAGCGAAGGACCGACGTGGCGTAATGTGCCCTCCGGAACCGCTGCCCTGATCGGCAGGGTACGACCACCCCGTCCTCCTACGCCTCCCTCCCATGCGCTTCGTTACCGCCCGCACCGCCCTTGCCGGCGCGCTCCTCCTCGCCCCCTGGCTGGTGGCCGCGCAGCCAGCCGGGACCAACCCGCCCTTCTTCCGCGCCGTCCTCTCCGGCGCCAACGAGGTGCCGCCCAACGGCTCGACGGCCAGCGGCTACGCCTTCGGCTACCTCGACGGGCTCCAGCTCACCCTCACGGGTCGCTTCCGCGGCCTCCAGGCGAACTACACCGCCTCCCACATCCACGAGGGCCCCCCGGGGGTGTCCGGCCCCGTCGTCTTCCCCCTCGCGCCGACGCTCGATGGCGACCAGCGTGGCGGCCGGTTCCTCCCGGCGAGCAACACGTTCACGCTCACGCCGACCCAGCTCTCGGTGCTCCTGGCGGGGAACTACTACGTCAACGTCCACTCCGGCGCGTTCCCGCCCGGCGAGATCCGCGACCAGCTCCGCGCGAGCGTGGTCCTCTCGGAGATCCGCGTGGATCAGCCGAGCACCGACAACGACGAGTACTTCGAGCTGGCCGGCCCACCCGGCACCTCGCTCGCCGGCTACACGTACCTCGTGATCGGCGACGCGTCCGCCGGCGGCGTCGGCGTGATCGAGGAAGTGACCGACCTCGCCGGCTCGACCATCCCGGGCGACGGGTACTTCCTCGCCGCGGAGGCCACGTTCACCCTCGGCCCGACGCCCGACCTCGTCACGAACATCAACTTCGAGAACTCCGAGTCCGTCACGCACCTCCTCGTGCAGGGGTTCACCGGCACGGACGGGCAGGACCTCGACACCGACGACGACGGGGACCTCGACGTGATGCCGTGGGGGTCCGTCGTCGACGCCGTCGGGCTGGCCGACGACTCGACGGACCTCGCGTACGGCGCTTTCCTCGGGTTCGAGGACGTCGGTCCGGACGGGTCCTTCCCGCCCGGCCACATCTTCCGTCATGGCGACACCGGCGCTTGGACGATCGGCCCATTCGATCCAGCCGGCGGCCAGGACACGCCGGGCTCCGGGAACGCTACGCCGGTTGCATCGGAACCCGCGCCGGAAACGCCGCCGGGCTACGCGCTCGCGGCGGCGTACCCGAACCCCTTCAACCCGACCACCACCCTCCGCTACACCACGGCGGAGGCGGGGCCGGCGCGGCTGGCCGTCTACGACGCGCTCGGCCGCGAAGTCCGCGTGCTCCTCGACGGCCCCCAAGCGGCGGGCACCTTCACGGTCGCCTTCGACGCGGCGGACCTGCCGAGCGGGCTCTACTTCGTTCGCCTCGAAGCGGGCGGACGGACCTTCACGCGCTCGGTGGCCCTCGTCAAGTAGAGGGACAGGACCACCCGCGTTCGGGGGCCGGGCTCTCCTCACGAGGGCCCGGCCCTCTCCGTTACAGCCGCCGCTGCACGCGGTCGAGCCACGTCGCGCGCCACGCGTCGAACCGTCCCTCCAGGATGGCCACGCGTAGCTGCCGCATGAGCCACCCGTAGAACGCGAGGTTCTGCACCGAGGCGATCTCCATGAACAGCGGCTCATCGGCGAGGGTGAGGTGGCGGAGGTACGCCTTCGAGAACGCCTGCGCGTGGTAGTGGTCGAGCCCGGGGTCGAGCGGCTCGAAGCACGTCTTCCACTTCGCGTTGCGGATGTTGACGACGCCCTCGGTGGTGAAGAGGGTGCCGTTGCGGGCGTTCCGCGTCGGCATCACGCAGTCGAACAGGTCGATCCCCCGCGCGACGTTCTCGATGAGGTTGGCCGGCGTGCCCACGCCCATGAGGTAGCGCGGGCGCTCGCGCGGGAGGACCTCGGTGCAGACCTCCACGATGTCGTACATCACCTCGGCCGCCTCGCCGACGGAGAGGCCGCCGATGGCGTACCCCGGCGCGTCTAGGTCGAGGAGGGCCAACGCGCTCTCACGGCGGACGGCGGGATAAACCGCGCCCTGCACGATGGGGAAGAGCGCTTGCTGGTGGCCGTAGAGCGGCTCCGTCGCGTGGAAGTGCGCGAAGCACCGCTGGGCCCACCGCACCGTACGCGCGTTCGACTCGCGCGCGTAGGCCTCCGGCACATCGGCAGGCGGGCACTCGTCGAGCACCATCATGACGTCCGAGCCGACGGCGCGCTGGATGTCGATGACGGCCTCCGGGGTGAACGCGTGGTACGACCCGTCGAGGTGGCTCTGGAAGCGGACGCCCTCCTCGGTGAGCGTGCGGAGGCCGGTGAGGGAGAACACCTGGAACCCTCCAGAGTCGGTGAGGATGGGGCCGTCCCATCCCATGAAGGGGTGGAGGCCGCCGGCCGCACGCAGCACGTCGACGCCGGGGCGGAGGTAGAGGTGGTACGTGTTGCCGAGGAGGACCTGCGCGCCCACGTCATCCCGCAGCGCGCGCGGCGCGACGGCCTTCACGCTGCCCGTCGTCCCGACCGGCATGAACGCGGGCGTCTCGATGGGGCCGTGCGCCGTCGTCACCACGCCGGCGCGGGCGCGGCCGTCCTCGGCGTGCAGGGTGAACGTCAACGGAGAGGGGTGGGGTAAGGGGGGGACCCCGGTTGCCTTCCCGCAGGGTCGCTTTTCAGCGGTTCCAGGGGGTTAGGGGGGCCTCGGCGAATTTTGCGAGGCCCCATGCAACCGGCCGTCGCCTAGCGCATATTACCGCCCCGAACGGGAGAAGCCCCCTGGGCCTCTCCTGTTCCGCGTCAATCACCCCCACCTGGCCGCCTCGGCGGCCTCACCCGCCCCTCGGGGCACCTTCAGCCATGAAGAAGTTCCTCCTCATCGCCCTCGTGGCGACTGGGCTCTCCGCGTGCACGTCGGATGACGACACCGCCATCGACGACGCGGACACGACCACCGTCATGGAGCCGGCCCCGATGCCGGAGCCGATGCCGATGCCGGCCGACACCATGGGCATGGGCACCGACACCATGGGCACCGGCGGCATGGGCACCGACACCATGGGCACCGGCGGCACGGGGACCGAGACCCCCGCTCCCTGACGGCGCGGAGCCTGACCCTGGCCCGGCCCGCCTCTCCCGGCGGGCCGGGTTTTTTGTTTCCGGGTGTTCGCGTCAGCGAACCCGCTCCGCGGCCTGGGCCGTGAGCGGGGGGAGCGTCACGGCAGCGCCGGGGCGGCCCGGCCCCGGGATGGGACCGTGCCCTCCGAGCGCGCGGTCGAGGTTGAAGGCGGCCGAGATCAGCCCGAGGTGGCTGAACGCCTGGGGGAAGTTGCCGCGCGCCTGCCCGCTCAGCCCCGTCTGCTCGGCGAACAGCCCGAGGTGGTTGCTGTAGCCGAGCATCTTCTCGAAGAGGACGTAGGCGCGTTCGAGCCGCTCCGGCTCGGTCCGGCCGGCCCGCGCGAGCGCCTCAACGAGCCAGAACGTGCAGAGGTTGAACGCCCCCTCGCGCTCCCCCTCGACGCCGTCGTCCACCTCGCTCAGGTTGTACCGCCACACGAGGCAGTCGTAGGTGAGCCCGCCCTCCTCGGGCGTCTTCAGCGTGGCGTCGAGGGTGGCGAGGACGCGGGGGTCGTTCGGGCCGAGGAAGAACACGAGCGGCATGAGGAGGTTGCTCGCGTCGAGGGCGGTGCCGCCGAACGCCTGCACGAACGCCTGGCGCTCCTCGCTCCACCCCTCTTTGAGGATCCGCTCGAAGATGCGGTCGCGCACGTCGAGCCAGCGCGCGCGCGGGGCGGGGAGGCTCCGCTTCTGCGCGAGGCGGAGGCCGCGGTCGAGCGCGACCCAGCTCATCAGCTTCGAGTAGACGAACTGCTGCTTCGGCCCGCGCACCTCCCAGATCCCCTCGTCCTCCACCTCCCAGTGCGCGCACACCCAGTCGAGGTAGCGGACGAGCTCGCGCCAGAAGTCGTACGTGACCGGGGTCCCGTACTTGTCGTAGAGGTAGATGGCGTCGAGGAGCTCGCCGTAGATGTCGAGCTGGATCTGGCCGGCGGCGCCGTTGCCGATGCGGACGGGGCGCGAGCCGCGGTAGCCGTCGAGGTGGTCGAGCGTCCGCTCGGTGAGGTCGCGGCGGCCGTCGATGCCGTAGACGATCTGGAGGGGGCCGGCCGGCCCGCTGGGGTCGGGCGCCGCCTCGCACCGGCTCTGGAGCCACCCGATGAAGGCGCGCACCTCCTCGGTGAACCCGATGCGGAGGAGCCCGTAGAGCGTGAAGGCCGCGTCGCGGATCCAGGCGTAGCGGTAGTCCCAGTTCCGCGCGCCGCCGATGTACTCGGGGAGGCTCGTCGTCGGCGCGGCGACGATGGCGCCGGTGGGCTCGAACGTGAGCAGCTTGAGGACGAGCGCGGACCGGCGGACGGCCTCGCGCCACCGCCCGGTGTAGGTGCACTTCTCGAGCCACGACCGCCAGAACGCGATGGTGTTGCGGCGGAGCCGCTCTTCCTCCTCGGCCGTGAGCGGTTCGGGCGCGCGCTCGTCCGGCGCGAGGAGGCGGACGACGAACGTGGCCGTGTCGCCCGCGCGCATGGGGCAGCGCGCCGCCACGGCCTCGCCCTCTTGCACGAGGGGGAACGTGCTGGTGAGCGCGAGGGCCATCCCGTCTTCCGCCTCGAACACGGCAGCCCCGTCAACCAGCTCGACGGTGTGCCGCTGCCGCGCGTAGCTGAACGCCGGCGCGCACCGCATCCGGACCTCGACCGCTCCCCGTAGCACCTCCACGCGGCGGATGAGCCGGTGGTAGCCGCCCTCCCTCAGGTCCGCCCCAACGGGCATGTAGTCGATCACCTCGGCGGCGCCGTCGGGCCCGGCGAAGCGGGTGACGAGCACGTTGGTGTCGGGCCAGTACACCTGGCGGGTGCGGTAGCCGTTGCCGGCGGGCGCCACCTCGAAGCGCCCGCCCTTTTCGGCATCGAGGAGGGCGCCGAAGACGCTGGGGGAGTCGAAGTGAGGGAGGCAGAGCCAGTCGACCGAGCCGTTCTTCCCGACGAGCGCGGCCGTGCGCATGTTGCCGACGAGCCCGTAGTCCTCGATGGGGAGGTAGTCGGGGCGCAGCATCATGGAATGGAGGGAGAGCGGGCAAAAGGAAGGGCCGTGAACGCAGCCGACCCCTCACGTGTTCAGGAAGCGCCGCAGGTACGCGACGGCGGCCTCCACATCGGGCAGGCGGTACCGGGCCGCCGTCTCCCCCTCCCCGACCTTCACCATGACGGCCCCGGGGTACGCGGCGGCAAGCGCGCGGAAGGCCTCCTCGTCCGTTACGTCGTCGCCGAGGTACACCGGCGTCCGGCCGGGGTGCTCAGCCGCGAGGCGCGCGACGGCCACCCCCTTCGAGACCCCCTTCGGGCGGCACTCCACGACGCGCTTCCCCCAGAGCGCCTCCAGCCCGTCGGGAACGGCGGCGGCCCAGGCTTCCAGGAGGGCCCGCGCAGCGTCGGGGTCGGGGGCGTTCCGGTAGTGCACGGCGAAGGCGGTCCCGCCTTTGTCCTCGACGCAGATGCCTTCGCCGGCCGGCACCGACGCGCGGAGACGCCGGAGGGCCTCGCCGTGCGCCTCGAACGCGGACCGCGTGGCGGCCTCGCCGAGCACGCCCTCCTCCGCCCCGTGCAGGCCGACGCATCGCACGCGGACGTCGGGGAGGAGCCGCGCGAGCGCGGCGAGGTCGCGACCGGTCACGACCCACACGGGATGCCGTGCGGCGAGGGCCCTAAGCAGGACCGGTACCTCGGGGTGCGGATGCGCAGCGGCAGGGTCCTCGACGAGGGGCGCGAGGGTGCCGTCGTAGTCGAGGAAGAGGAGGGGCTGGGCCGGGACCGGCGGCCCTTCATCACGCACGATCCCCATCGCGTCCGTCAGGCCGGCGGAGGAATCGCGAGGGCCGGGAGGGCCGCAGCCTCGCCGTCGCCGCTCGGGCGCGGGCGCTCGTCGAGCGACTCGAGGAACCGCTCGGCCCACGCGTGCACCTCCAGCCGGCGCACGGCCGCCTTCATCATGGCGAGCCGCTGTCGCCGCTCCTCCTCCGGCATCGTGAGCGCCGTGTGGAGCGCGTGGATGAGGCCGTCGGTGTCGTACGGGTTCACGAGGACGGCGCCGGTGAGGTAGTCCGCCGCGCCGGTGAGCTCCGAGAGGATGAGCACGCCGTCGTCGTCGGTGGCGACGAACTCGTGGGCGACGAGGTTCATCCCGTCGCGGAGGGGGGTGATGAGGGCCACGTCGGCGGCGCGGTAGAGCGCAGCCAGCTCCTCGGCACCGTAGGCGCGGTAGCGATAGCGCACGGGCACCCACGTCCCCTCGGCGTACTGCCCGTTGATGCGGCCGACGGTCTCGTCCACCTCGCGCTTGAGCTGGTCGTAGGCGGGGATGCCGGTGCGGCTGGGCGTGGCCACCTGGAAGAGCGTCACGCGGCGGTGCCACTCGGGATGCTCCTGGAGGAACCGCTCGAAGGCGGCCAGCCGCGAGAGCAGCCCCTTCGTGTAGTCGAGCCGGTCCACACCGACGATGAGGCGCTCCACGCCTGCTTCTTCGCGGACGACGCTCGCCAGACGGGCCGTCTCCGCTGCCGCCCCCAGCGCCTCGAACTCCGCCACGTCGATCCCGATGGGGTGCGCCTCGACGCACACCGTGCGGTTCTCCCACCGCACGCGCTCCCCTTCGATGACCGCGCCGAGGAGGTCGCGCGCGGCCTCGCGGAAGTTCTCGGCGTAGCCGGCCGTATGGAACCCGACGAGGTCGGCGCCGAGCATCCCGCGCACGAGCGAGCGCGCCGAGGGGAGGATGCGGAGGACCTCCGGGGCGGGCCAAGGGACGTGCCAGAAGTGGCCGATGCGCGCGTCGGGCCGGGCCTGCCGGAGCAGCGCCGGCACGAGCATGAGGTGGTAGTCGTGGACCCAGAAGTGCGCGCCCTCCGGGGCGGCGGCGAGGGCGGCCTCGGCGAACTGCCGGTTCGCCGTCTTGTAGGCCTCATAGAACGCGCGGTCGGGCTCGGTGTGCTCGATGAGGTAGTGCGCGAGCGGCCAGAGCACGCGGTTGGCCATCCCCTGGTAGTACCCCTCGAACGCCGCCGCGTCGAGCACGACGCGGTGGACGGTGAAGCGGGGATCGTCCTTGGGGTACGCTTGGCGGAGCGGCGCCTCATCGTCCGGCTCGCGCATGGCGACCCACGCGCCGCCCTGCGCATTCAGCACGGGCAGGAGCGCGGTGGCGAGGCCGCCGATGGCCGGGGCCCACCCGTCGGCGGTAGCCCGGAGGGGGGCACGGTTGGCGAGGAGGACGAGCGACATGGCGGGGTCGCTTTCCGGGCGACGCAGGGACGACGCAAGTGGGCGCGTGTGAGAGGGGAAGCCGGGCGAGAGGGGCTCCTCCCTTACGTCTACCTGCGGGGCGGGTTCTCGGCAGCGGCCCCCACGTTTTCCCCCATGCTTGACGGGGCGCTCGCGAGCCGCGCCGTAGCTTGGTTCCAGCCCGGATGGCGGAATGGTAGACGCGCGCGACTCAAAATCGCGTGGCCGCAAGGCCGTGTGGGTTCGAGTCCCACTCTGGGCACAGGGGACATACGCAGCGCCCGCTGATCCGCCTGTACGCGGGCCGCGGGCGCCGCTGTTATGGGGTCATGCGGCCAGTCGGTATCCGGAGGCCCTCCCCCTTGTGGGCGGAACCCGTAGGGGAAGGGCGGGTACCGTCCGCCCTTCTACCGGCGACCTATGGCCGCTCGCCTCGGCATCCTCGGGGGGATGGGCCCCCTCGCCTCGGCGGAGTTCGTCCGCTCGCTCTACGAGTTCAACCTCGCGGAGCGGGAGCAGGAGATGCCCGCGTGCATCCTCTACTCCGACCCCACCATCCCCGACAGGACGGCGGCCATCCTGAGCGGGTCGGGGGAGGCAGAGGAGCACGTCGTCGCGCGGCTCGAAGAGGCGCTCGGCTGCCTCGTGCAGTGCGGCGCCGAGCGGATCGTGATGACGTGCGTGACGGCGCACTACTTCCTCCCGAAGCTCAAAGAGGCCCTTCGCACCCGCGTCGTCTCGCTCCTCGACGTCACCGTGGATGACGTGCGTCGAGCGGCCGAGCCGCACCTCCTCTTCTGCACGAACGGCACGCGGCGGGTGGGCGTCTTCGAGCAGGCATCGGGCTGGCCCGACGTCGAGCGGTACGTCGTCCTCCCCGACGAGGACGACCAGGATGCCGTCCACGAGCTGCTCTACCGCGTGAAGCAGGGCGACGCCGGCGAGGAGCAACTCCGCGAGGTCATGTCGCTGCTCACGAAGTACGGCGTGCGCGGGCTCATCGCCGGATGCACCGAAATGCACCTGCTCACCAAGCAACTCGACAACGAGCGCTATCGGATCGCAGACCCGCTGATGACTGTCGCGAGGTCCGCTGGGGAGCTGGTGAATCGAGCAGGGTGAGTGGGGGGACGCCGTCGCGCGTCCCCCCACTCCTGGGTTAGCGCGTAGCGAGCCGCGGCCCCGGGCCGGTGAACCCGGCGCTGCGGTCGGACGGGTGACGCTGCGTCATCAGCGCGGTCCCAATCTCGACGAGGCCGAGGATGAGGTGCGGTGTCCACACCTCGTCGGCGAACCCGAACAGCCACGGCGAGGCCGCGAGGAGCGCCCCGCTGAGGAGGTCGAGCATGAGGTGGGTCGGCATCGGGAGCGTGCGGACGAGGCCGAGCTCGTAGTCGGTGAAGAGGCTGTACCCGATGGCGCCGAGGCCGAGGACGACGGGCACCCACGTCTCGGCCCCGCCGTCGGCGAACCCGAACAGCCACGGGGCCGCGATGAGGAGGAGGCCCATGGCGTAGTCCATCATGCCATGAACACGGGTGGGGAGGAAACGCATGGTTCGGGAAGTGCTGGTTGGAAGGGCCCCGTTGTACCGGGGGCAGCGGGGCCGGCTCCGGCCGAACGACGTGCACTGGGCGTTTCAGACATCCCCGGAGCGGGGTGTCAGCCATTCCCGGAGCCCGGCTACGCCCGAACCCCCGCGCCGAAAGGGAGTTTGGAGCCTCCCTCCCCTCAGCCCCTCTCCCGATGCCCACCGCTGACAAGCAGGCCCTCCTCGAGGGGCTCAACACCGACCTCGCGCACGAGTACCAGGCCATCGTGATGTACAACTCGTTCGCCGCGATGGTGAGCGGAATCCACCGCCCCATCCTCAAGACGTTCTTCGAGGGTGAGCTCCCCGAGGAGCTGGCGCACGCGCAGTTCCTCGCCGACAAGATCACCGCGCTCGGCGGGAAACCCACGACGGCGCCCGCCCCGCTGGACCTGCCCGACGTGCCGGAGGAGATGCTCCGCGCCGTGCTCCGCGCCGAGACCGAGACCATCAAGCGCTACGTCGAGCGGCGGAAGCAGGCCGAGGCGTTCGAGGACTATGGCCTCGCCGCCGACCTCGACGGGATCATCAGCGACGAGACGAAGCACAAGGAGGAGACGGAGAAGCTTCTCCGCACGCTGGGCTGACCGGGGGAGCGCGCGGGAGGAACCCCCTCGCTGAGGGGTGGGTACCCCGTCCGCACTTCTCCATCTGCCTCTCCAATGCCCAACGACCCGACGCACATCCCCCCCGGCGGCATCCCCGTTCCGGAGCCCGACCCCGACGCCTCCACCGATCCCGACGGGAGCCGCATCCTCACCGGTTCGACCGGCCACGCGACCGGCGTCGGCGGCGATAGCACCGGTGCGCGGCAGGAGGACGGGCGCGGCGACAACCCGCTCGGCCACGGCGGCGTCCCTGGCGAAGACGACGACCGGCTCGGGGCCTGACGCGCGGAGCCTATGGCGCTCTCCCTCAAGCCTGCCCACCTCAAGCGCTACAAGGACCTCGCCCGCCTCCTCCTCAAGTACGGCGACCGCAGCCTCGTCGACCGCGCCGGCCTCGACGCCGCGCTCGCCGACGAAATCGCCGACGAGGAGCTGCCCACGAAAGGCGACCCCGAGCAGCTCGCGAAGGACCTCGAGGCGCTCGGGCCGACGTACATCAAGCTCGGCCAGCTCCTCTCGACGCGGACCGACCTCCTCCCGAAGCCGTACCTCGATGCCCTCACCAAGCTGCAGGACGACGTCGACCCGTTCCCCTTCTCCGAGGTAGAGGCCATCATTGAGGAGGAGCTCGGCGTACGGCTCTCGAAGGCCTTCGCTTCGTTCGACGCCGAGCCGCTCGCGGCGGCGTCGCTCGGGCAGGTCCACCGCGCGACCCTCCGCGACGGGCGGCCCGTCGTGGTGAAGGTGCAGCGGCCGGACATCCGGCCCCGCATCGTCGAGGACCTCGAAGCCCTCGGGGAGGTGGCCACCTTCATCGACGCCCACACCGACACCGGGCGGAAGTTCGCCTTCGCCGACCTCCTCGATCAGTTCCGCCAGACGCTCCTCCGCGAGCTCGACTACCGCCGCGAGGCACGGAACCTCCAGACGCTCCACGACAACCTCGCGCGGTACCAGGAGATCGTCATCCCCCTCCCGGTCGACGACTATACCTCCTCGCGCGTGCTCACGATGGAGTACGTGCGCGGGACGAAGGTGACGAAGCTGAGCCCGCTCGCGCGGCTGGAGATCGACGGGGCCGCCCTCGCCGAGGCGCTCTCGCGCGCCTACCTCGACCAGATCCTCATCGACGGGTTCTTCCACGCCGACCCCCACCCCGGCAACGTCTTCATCACGGAGGACCGCCGGCTGGCGCTGATCGACCTCGGGATGGTGGCGCGTGTGGATCCCCCGATGCAGGAGTCCCTCCTCCGCCTCCTCCTCGCCCTCGCGGAAGGGCAGGGCGACGAGGCCGCCACCGTCGGCATCACCCTCAGCACCCCGCTAGAGGACTTCGACGAGGGGAACTACCGCGAGGCCGTGCGCGCCCTCGTGAAGGAGCACCGCGACGCGTCGGTCGAGGAGGTCGAGGTGGGCCGCGTCGTGGTCGAGCTCTCGCGGCTCGCCGCCGAGAACGCGCTGCGGCCTCCGCCCGAGCTGGCCCTCCTCGGCAAGACCCTCCTCAACCTCGACGCCATCACGCGCGCGCTCGACCCCACGATCCGCCCGAACGACGTCGTCCGCCGGTACGCGAGCGAGATCACGCAGCGGCGGATGATGCGGAACCTCTCACCGGGACGGCTCTTCACGACGGCGCTCGAGATGAACGAGCTCGTGCAGACGCTCCCCGGCCGCGTCAACGCGCTCCTCGACGCGCTGACGAAGCAGGAGTTCATGCTGCGGATCCAGGGGATCGACGAGCTCCGCCTGCTCGCGAACCTCCACCGCATCGCCAACCGTGTCTCGGTGAGCATCGTGCTGGCCGCGCTCATCGTGGGCGCCGCGCTCCTCATGCGCGTGCAGACGCGGTTCACCGTGTTCGGGTACCCCGGCCTCGCCATGCTGCTGTTCCTCCTCGCGGCGGGGTGTGGGTTCTACCTCGTGTTCAGCATCCTCCTCGGCGAGGACAAGGAGCCCCACGCGCGCTCGCCCCGCGGCAGGGGCACGCGGTAACGCGGGCGGCTACTAACAAAGCCGGGCCGGCTTCCCCTGCTTCGGGGAGCCGGCCCGGCCATTGAAGGGCGTGAGGTCCGCTTACCGCAGCGCGGCGACCTCAGGTGGGGGCGCCGCCGTGTGCGCCATCGTGGCGCG
>DASPKS010000075.1:0-32268 GCA_035628035.1 Rubricoccaceae bacterium | reverse complement strand
GGCGAGGTAGGTGGCGACGAAGTACCAGTTGGTGCCGGCCAGGATGCCGACCCGCTCGCCGGGCTGGAGGCCGAGGCCGACGAGGCCGCCGCGGACGAGGAAGAGTAGGGCGCGCGTGGCCCGCGTCGTCATCACCGGCGGCGCCGGGTTCATCGGATCGCATCTCTCGGATCGGCTCGTGGGCCGCGGCGATCGCGTCGTGGCCATCGACAACCTGCTGACCGGCAGCGCCTCGAACATCGCGCACCTCCTGGGGCGCGGCGACGCCTTCCGGTTCCTCATGCACGACGTCACGGACTACATCCACGTGGACGGGCCCGTGGACGCCGTGCTGCACTTCGCGAGCCCCGCGAGCCCCATCGACTACCTCGAGCTCCCGATCCAGACGCTCAAGGTCGGGTCGCTGGGCACGCTCTACGCGCTCGGGCTGGCCAGGGCCAAGGGATGCCGCTTCCTGCTGGCCTCCACGTCGGAGACGTACGGCGACCCGCTCGTGCACCCGCAGCGCGAGGACTACTGGGGGAACGTGAGCTCGGTGGGCCCGCGCAGCGTGTACGACGAGGCCAAGCGCTTCGCCGAGGCGCTCACGATGGCGTACCACCGCCACCACGGCGTCGACACCCGCATCGTCCGCATCTTCAACACGTACGGCCCGCGGATGCGACCGAACGACGGCCGCGTCGTCTCCAACTTCATCAACCAGGCCCTCCGCGGCGAGCCCCTCACCGTCTACGGCGACGGCTCCCAGACGCGCTCGTTCTGCTACGTCGACGACCTCGTTGAGGGGATCTACCGGCTGCTGATGTCGGGCGAGACGGAGCCGACGAACGTCGGCAACCCCGAGGAGACGACGATCCGCGCCTTCGCCGAGGAGATCCTCACGCTCACCGGCTCACCGAGCCCCATCGTGGAGGAGCCCCTGCCGGCCGACGACCCGAAGGTGCGCCAGCCCGACATCACGAAGGCGCGCCGCGTGCTCGGCTGGGAGCCCCGCGTGCCGCGCCGCGAAGGGCTCGCCCGCACCGTCGCGTACTTTCAGGCCCGGCTCGGCGTCCCCGCCTGACCCCCGCCCGACGTCCTCCCGCCCGCATGAAAGGCATCATCCTCGCCGGCGGCTCCGGCACCCGGCTGCACCCGCTGACGCTCTGCTTCAGCAAGCAGCTCATGCCGGTCTACGACAAGCCGATGGTGTACTACCCGCTGAGCACGTTGATGCTCGCGGGCCTCCGCGAGATCCTCGTCATCTCGACGCCCGACGACCTCCCGCACTTCCGCCGCCTCCTCGGCGACGGCGCGCGGTGGGGGCTCTCGTTCGCCTACGCCGAGCAGGCCGCGCCCAACGGCATCGCCGAGGCGTTCCTCATCGGGGAGGACTTCATCGGGGGCGACGGCGTGGCCCTCGTGCTCGGCGACAACATCTTCTACGGGCAGGGGCTCACCGAGCGGCTCCAGCACGCCGCCCAGCAGACCACGGGGGCGACCGTCTTCGGCTACTACGTCTCCGACCCCGAGCGCTACGGCGTCGTAGAGTTCGACGACGCCGGCCACGCGGTGAGCATCGAGGAGAAGCCCGCCCACCCGAAGTCGAACTATGCCGTGACGGGGCTCTACTTCTACGACGCGCAGGTGGTCGACGTCGCGAAAGCGCTCCGGCCGTCGGCGCGGGGCGAGCTGGAGATCACCGACGTAAACCGGGCCTACCTCGGGCGCGGGCAGCTCCGCGTCGAGCGGCTCGGGCGGGGGACGGCGTGGCTCGACACCGGCACGCACGAGTCGCTGCTGGAAGCCGCCAACTTCGTCGAGGTCGTCGAGAGCCGGCAGGGGCTGAAGATCGCGTGCCCGGAGGAAGTGGCCTACCGGATGGGCTACATCACGGCGGCCGAGCTGGAGGCGCTCGCGCGGCCCCTCGCCAAGAGCCAGTACGGCGCCTACCTCCTGCGCCTGCTGGAGCAGGAGGCGCGGCTGGTCGAGCCCTGAGCCTCGCGCCTATGACCACCACCGAGACCGCACTCCCCGGCGTGCTCCTCCTGGAGCCGCGCGTGTTCGGCGACGCGCGGGGGTACTTCCTGGAGACGTATCACGCCGCGCGCTACCGAGAGGCCGGCGTCGAGGCGACGTTCGTGCAGGACAACCACTCCCACTCGCGGTGGGGCACGCTCCGCGGGCTCCACTTCCAGAGGAGGCGGCCGCAGGGGAAGCTCGTCCAAGTCGTGCGCGGGGCGGTGTTCGACGTCGTCGTGGACGTGCGGCCGGGCTCGGCCCACTTCGGTCAGTGGATCGGCGTCGAGCTCTCGGGCGAGAACCACCGCCAGTTGTGGGTGCCGCCGGGCTTCGCCCACGGGTTCTGCGTGCTCACGGACGAAGCGGACTTCCTCTACAAGTGCACGGCTTACTACGACCCGACGGACGAGGGCGGCGTGCGGTGGGACGACCCTGACCTCGCCGTCGCGTGGCCCATCGAAGCCCCGATGCTCTCGGACAAGGACCGCGCGCTGCCGCTCCTCCGGGACCTCGGCCCGCAGGGGCTGCCGGCCGTATCGGCGGCGCCGGCCACGGCTCCCGCGCGCTGAGCCGCGATGCGTGTGCTCGTTACCGGCGCGGGCGGCCAGATCGGGCACGAGCTGGTCGAGCGGGCGCCCGCCTTCGGCGTCGAAGCCACCGGGCTCGGCCACGCCGCGCTCGACGTGGCCGACGCGGGGGCCGTCCGCCGGGCCATCGGGGGCGTGGAGCCCGACGTGGTCATCAACGCCGCCGCCTACACGGCGGTGGACCGCGCAGAGACCGAGCCGGAAGTGGCCTTCGCCATCAACCGCGACGGCGTCGCCGCCCTCGCTTCGGCCTGCGCCGCGCACGGCATCCCCCTCATCCACTTCTCGACCGACTACGTCTTCGACGGCACGAAGAGGACACCCTACACGGAGGACGATCCGCCGAACCCGCTCGGCGTCTACGGCCGGAGCAAGTGGGAAGGGGAGGAGGCCGTCCGCGCCGTGCTCGACCGCCACGTGATCCTCCGCACGGCGTGGGTCTTCGCCGGGCACGGGCACAACTTCGTGCGGACGATGCTCCGCCTCGCCCGCGAACGGGAGGTGCTCCGCGTGGTGGCGGACCAGGAGGGCTGCCCCACCCCGGCCCGCGGTGCCGCCGAGGCCGCGTTGACCATCGCCCGTCAGCTCGCCGAACCGCCAGCGCGGTGGGGTACCTACCACGTCGCCGGTACCCCTCCCACGACGTGGCACCGCTTCGCAGAGGCCATCGCGGCGGAGGCCCGTCGGCATGGGCCCCTCGTGGCGACGCACGTAGAGCCCATAACCACGGCGGACTACCCCACCCCGGCGCCACGCCCGGCCTACGCCGTCCTCGACACGCGCCGCACCGCGCGCGCGTTCGGGCTGACGCCGCCGGCATGGCGGGAGGCCCTGCCCGAGGTCGTGGCTGCCTTGCTCGCCGGAGGGCGGCCGTAGCTTGCCGCTCCCTACCGGCTCCGTGGAAGTCACTGCCCCCCTGCCGTTCTCCCTCCGCACCTTCGGGCGTCGCCTGCTGGTGTTCCTCGTGGTGTACCTCCCGATGGAGGACTTCTTGCTGAGCCGCGTGAGTCCCTCGGGCGAGTTTTTCGCCATTTCCCGGCAAGGGTCTGACGCGCTCGTGCTGCTCCTCGCGCTGGTCGCCGTGGGCCTGCGCCTCACGATGTGTGGTCGGACCCCCCGCCTCGGCGGAGGGGCCGACTGGGCGCTCGGGGGCTTCTTGGGTATCGTGGCGCTCTCGATCACCCTCAACGACGGCGACCCCATCGAGAGCGCGCTCAACGTGAAGGCGCAGCTCCGCCATGCCACCCTCCTCTATTCCATCCCCGCGCTGGGGCTGACCGGCGAAGACGTACAGCGGGTCCTCCGCGCGTTCCTCCTCATCTTCGCGGTCCAGATCGCGATCGGGCTGCTGGGGGTGGTAGGGGGCTCCCCGGTGCGGTCGTTCTTCAGGGTCATGGGGGAGATCGAAGGGCCCGGCGGCATCGAGTACTCGTTCACGAGCGCGCGGCCCGGCCAGGAACGGTACATCTCAGGGACGATGGGGCACAACATCGCCTACGGGTTCTTCCTGCTCACGGGGCTGGCCGTGTGGCTCGTGCAGATGAGCGGGCGGAAGATGCACTACGCGGGGGGGGCCGTGGCGGCGCTCGCCTGCATGTACTTCTCCGGCTCCCGGATCGCCTTCCTGGTCGGCGTCACACTCATAGCGATGCACCAGGTCTACATCCACGGGTGGCGCCGGCTCATCCTCCCCACGCTCGTCCTGATCCCGTTTTGCATCGGGTACGTCATTGCGAACGGCGACGAGCTGGCGCGGGAGAACGAGGTGCTCGCCATCTTCACCGAGCGCTACCGGGAGAACGCGCTGACGCAGCGGCTCGGGATCGCCGTCTACATCGTCCCCCGCATGATTACCAGCACCCCGATGCTTGGGTACGGGCCCGACATCGAGTCGGCCGTGCGCGGGATCTACGCCGACCCCGTCTTTTCCGACGTGCCCGTCGTGCTGCTGGGCGTCCTCATGGGCATCTTGGAGGACGTGTACTGGGTGGCCTTGGTCTTTTACTACGGGTTCATCGGGGTAGGGCTGCTGGTGTTCTTCCTGTGGCGGCTGTGGGAGGGGGTCCGTAAGCGCATCCGGTACGCCCCCTCGGCCCAGGCCCGTGCGCTGGCGCTGTCGGCGCGTTACGTGCTGGTGTCGGCAGTCCCGATGAACTTCATCAACCAAGCGTTCGAGGTCCGCCAGTTCGCCTTCTACCTCTGGCTGCTCGTGGCACTGACGTGGGCGCTCGCGAACCGGCTGGAAGCGGAGCAGGCCCCGGCGGGGGCCCCGGCCCCGTCTTAACTTCCGGCCCCGCATCCGGCGTCGCTGGCGCTGCCCCCTCTGCCCCTCCCCCCACTGTGTCGCAAACGGTCCTCAACGTCGGCCACCACTACCGCGTCATCGGGGGATCGGATCGGTACCTCGTGGAGCTGGGGCAGTTGCTGGAGCGGCACGGCCACCGCGTGATCCCGTTCGTGGCGGCGCACCCGGACAACCTCCCGACGCCGTGGGCGCGGTACTTCCCCCCGGCCCCGAACACTACGCGCCCCGCGTTCGGCGACGCCGTGCAGTTCCTGTACTCGAAGCCGGCGCGGGCGGCGATGCGCCGGCTCCTCGCGGAGGTGGAGGTGGACCTCGCCCACCTCCACGTCTACTACGGGAAGCTCACTGCCTCCATCTTGGCGCCGCTCCGGGAGGCCGGCCTCCCCGTCGTCCAGACGCTCCACGAGTACAAGCTGCTCTGCCCGGTTTACACCTTCATCTCGAACGGGGAGATCTGCGAGGCGTGTGGGGGGAAGGAGTTCTGGCAGGCCCTCCCCCGGCGGTGCAACCAGCGCTCGGTGGCGCGGACTACCCTCAGCGTGGCCGAGGCGTACTTCGCCCGCCGCCTCGGCGACGTCGACACCGTCACCCACTTCATCGCGCCGAGCGACTTCCTCCGGCGGAAGATGATCGAGCACGACGTGGCGGCCGACCGCATCACTACCGTCCACAACTTCGCCGACACCGAGCGGATCGCGCCGTCGCCGTCGCGCTCAGGGCCGGTCGTGTACTTCGGACGGCTGGAGCGGGTCAAGGGGCTGTTCACGCTGCTCGAGGCGGCCGCCCTCGCCCCGGAGGTCCCCCTCGTCCTCGTCGGCGACGGCCGGGCGCGCCCGGCGCTCGAGGCGTTTGCAGCGGCGCGCGGACTGGGCCACGTCCGCTTCCTGGGGTTCCAGGAGGGGGAGGCGCTCGAGCGGGTGCTCCGCGAGAGCGTCGCGAGCGTGCTCCCGGCCGAGTGGTACGAGAACTGCCCGCTGGCCGTGCTCGAAGCCATGGCCTACGCGAAGCCCGTCATCGGCTCGCGCATCGGCGGCATCCCGGAACTGGTCGAGGATGGCGAGACCGGGTTCCTCGTCGCCCCCCGCGATGCCGAGGCCCTGGCCGACCGGCTCCGGTGGATCGTGGCCCACCCCGTTCAGGCCGCGGAGATGGGGCGGGCCGGCCGCGAGCGCGTGGAGCGCGACTTCAGCCCCGAGGTCCACTACGCCCGCGTGCGGGCGGTGTACGACGCGGTGGCGCGCGCGCGCCCGGAGGCCCAGCCGGCACCCGTCCCCACCGCCTGAGCGCCGCATGAAAGGGCTTCGCCCGCGCTTCCGGGGCGACCCCTCGCAGCGCGCCCGCTCTCTGGCCATCCTCGGGATCCGGGGCATCCCCGCCCGCTACGGGGGGTTCGAGACCTTCGCCGAGGAGCTGTCCACGCGGCTGGTGGAGCTCGGCTTCGAGGTGACCGTCTTCTGCGAGGGCGTGCAGGGCGACCGGCCGTCCAGCTACCGCGGTGTTCGGCTGGAGTACGTCCCCGCGCCGGATCTGAGAGGGCTCACGACGGTGCTCCACGACCTCCGCTGCATCTGGCGGGGGCGGAAGCGGTTCGGGACCCTCTACATCCTCGGCTACTCGGCGGCGCAGTTCTGCTGGCTGCCCCGGCTGTGGGGCACGCGGGTCTGGATGAACATGGACGGGCTGGAGTGGGCGCGGGCGAAGTACGGCGTGTTCGCGCGGGCGTACCTCAAGCTCATGGAGGCCCTGTGCATGTGGACGCCGAGCCGGCTCATTGCCGACGCCGAGGCCATCCGCGACGTGCTCGCGCGCCGGCACAGCCGCCTCCCCCCGTGCGACGTGATCCCCTACGGCGCGTACGTCCTCGACGCCCCGCCCGACCCGGCGCCGCTCAGCGGGTGGGGCCTCCCGCCTGGGGGTTATCACCTCGTCGTGTGCCGGTTCGAGCCCGAGAACCACGTGCTCGAGATCCTCGAGGGGTTCGCGGCCTCCAAGAGCGCCCACGTCCTCGCCGTGCTCGGCCGCGCACGCGGACGGACTCCCTACGCCGCCCGGCTGGAGGCGGTCGCTGCGCGCGACCCGCGCATCCGCCTGCTCGGGACCGTCTACGAGCCAGAGCAACTCCGGGCGCTCCGGTACCACGCCCTCTCCTACCTCCATGGGCACTCCGTCGGCGGCACGAACCCGTCGCTTCTAGAGGCGCTCGGCTGCCACAACGCGGTCGTCGCCCACGACAACGTGTTCAACCGGGAGGTGGCCGGGGAGGCCGCGCTCTACTTCCGCACCCCCGCCGACGTAGCGGGGTGCGTCGAGCAGATCGAAGGGGACCCGGCGCTCCGGGCGCGGTTGTCTGAATACGCCGCCGAGCGGGTGCGGGCGCGGTACACGTGGGAGCGGGTGACAGAGGCCTACCTCGGCCTCCTGGGTACGGCGGAGATCGGCCCCCGGCGCGCCCCCGCAGCCTCCGGGCGCCGGGCGCGCTGAGGGCTCATGGGGATCGGGGACGGCCGAACGTGCGGCTGGCTGCCTACGCCGTTGCGAACGCGCTTGCGAATTACCATCCCCGTGATTAACTAGCAGGGTTACGGAATACGCCGGAGCGTAGGGCGATATCCCCGCGCGCTCTATATTCCCGTGCTCCGCCGCTGTTTGCCCCTCTCCCCCTCCCGGTAGCCGAGCCCGCGCCTTGATGCCCCCCCCGGTGGTCCCGATCCTGATCCTGCTCGGCGGTTTCATGCTCAGCCTCGGGCTCGCGGTGCTGCTCGTCCCGCCAGTTCGGCGGATCGCCCTCCAGAAGGGGTGGACCGACGCGCCCGACGGGAAGCGCAAGATCCACGGCACGCCCATCCCGAACGTGGGCGGCCTCGCCATCGCGGGCGCGTTCTTCGGGGGGGTCGGGGCCATGCTCCTCGCGCGTCCGTTCCTCCCGCCGGCATGGACGGCCCTCCTCACGCCGCCACCCCCGCTCATTCTCCTCGGTGCCGTCGTCATCACCCTCGTCGGGTTCTGGGATGACCTCCACGACCTCCACTTCCGCCCGAAGGCGTGGGCGCAGGCCCTCGTGGCCGGGCTCGTGGTCCTGAGCGGGTTTCGCATCGAGCTGCTCGACGGGGTCCTCGGCGGCGGCCCCCTCGCCGCCGTGGCCTCGGTCGGCCTGACGGTGATCTGGATGGTGGGCGCGATGAACGCCATCAACATGATCGACGGGATGGACGGGCTCGCCGCCGGAGTGACCGCGATCGCGCTGGCGGGGCTGGCGGGAGTCCACGCCGCCGGGGGCGACTTCGGCGCGCTCGTGCTCGTGGCCGCGCTGGCGGGCGCGCTCGTCGGGTTCCTCCGGTTCAACTTCGCGCCGGCCTCGATCTTCATGGGCGACAGCGGGAGCCTGTTCCTCGGCTACCTCCTCGGCGCCTACGCCCTCCGGGGGAGCGCGCATGCCCACCCGGTCCTCCTCCTCGTCATCCCCGTCGTCGTGATGGGGCTGCCTGTCCTCGACGCGGTGCTCTCCATCGCCCGGCGGTACGTCCAGCGCCGGTCGCCGTTCTACCCCGACCGCGACCACATCCACCACCGGGTGGCGCTGCGGCTGAATTCCCCCCGCCGAGCCGCGCTCGCCCTCTACGGCGTGGGTGTCTTCTTCGCCCTCGGCGCGCTCGCGATGGCGCTCAGCCGCCCGCAGACGGCCGCCTTGATCTTCATGGGGGGATGCGTCGTGGTGGGCGGGTTCCTCCAGACGCTCGGCTACTTCGGCGGCGCCCCTGCGGCGGCGCTCCCGCGCCCGGCGCGGGAGGGGCTTCGCCTGCGCGGGCTCGCCCTCAAGGCCACCTCCAGCGGCGACGGCGCACAGGGGGACCCGGCCGAACTTCTCGCCCCGCCGGAAGTGGCTCCGGCCGGAGGGGCGACTCCGCCGCCCTCGCTTACACCCGTCCCCGCGCCTGAGCGGTGAGCGCCGCCTAGAAGCGGGCGGACTGGTAGGGGAGGCCCCACCGTAGCCCCGCGAGCGCGCTGACGTAGTCGCGGTTCAGGGCAGGGTCCGCCGCGTCGGTGGTGTGGGCCCACCGCGTAATCGCTTCAGCGACGAGGCCCGGCAGCAGCTCATAGCCCACACGGGCGTCGAGGCGCGTCTCTGTCTGGCGGATGCCCTGTCCGACAAACGTGCCGGACTCGTTGGGGACGCCCGTGGTGTAGGGGACGAGGGGGTCGCTGCCATAGTTGACCGCACCATCGTTGCGGCCCCGGCGGAGGAGCGTGCCCTCGACCGAGGCCGTGAGCCGGTCGGTCGGCCGGTAGTCCGCCCACACGGTGAGGCCCTCGGCGTTCGGTCCGTAGGGGTGCCCCATCGTCCCCAGGAAGTGGACGTAGGCGCGCTCGGGGTCCACGCTGGAGTAGGTGTACGGGCGGATCCGCGCGTACTCCGCGCGCACCTCCAGGCCCGGCACGGCCACGTCCGCGAGGTGGAGGCCGAGGAGTCCCCCCCACTTGTTCGTGTACGAGCCGTCCCCGCTGAAGAGGTCGCCCGCGCGGAACTCGTCGAGCATGAGCTGGCCGTAGAGCTGGACGCCGCCTACAGGCACCCACTGCGCGTCGAGCGCGATGAGCATGTTGGCCGGGCTGCCCCACTCGAAGTCGAGTGCGCGGTAGAAGATGATCGGGTTGAGGTAGGCGAGGTAGAACTCCGGACCCCGATCCTCCGGCGTCGGCGCGAGGATGGCCGATTCCGAGAGGCCCACCTGAACGCGACCGGGGAGGTCGAGGGCGAGCCGGTGGAAGACGCCGTAGCGTGCGCGGATCTGGTTCGTGAGGGAGTCGCGCGGCTGCGTGGGGTCGGCCAGCGCCGAGAACACGTTGACGTACTCCACGCGCCAGACCCTCGTGCGGAGCTGGAGCTGGTCGAACGTGGTCGGGAAGCCCGACACGAGGAGCGGGCCCCGTGCCGCGCCCCACCGCGCGCGGTCACGACCGAGCCGTGCTTCCACGAACCGTGTCTTCACGCCGACGAGCCCCGTCGCGACCCAGTAGTCGTACGTCCGGCCGTCGCGGAAGTAGCGCTCGCCGATCCGCGCGCCAACGAGCGCGTTGTCGGCCGCGGGCTCGACGCGCTGGTTCTCTTCGATGCGCGTCTCGAAGAAGAAGAACGTCCGGTCCAGGCGGCCGAGGTGGCCGGCCGCGCGGGCCCCGCGTGTGTTCCGCCACACCGTGAGGCCTTCGCCGGCCACGCCGTCTGTGGATTGCGACGCACGCCCCGCTTGGAGATAGGCGAGTGGGGTCAGAACAAGTCCGTAGCCGTCGCCCTCGGCACGGAGGAGGTCCTGCCCGTTGCGGTAGACGAACGGGACGTAGCGGCGGGCGAGCGCCGCCCCGGGCCCGGGGGTCTCGCCTCGGAGGCGGGCGAGCAGCCGGCGGTCGGCCGGCGCCAGCGCCGCGACGGCGGCGCTGTCGGCGGCGAGGCTATCGAGGAGGGCGCGGGCGGCGTAGGCCGAGAGCGGCTGGTGGCTGAGGTGCGCCTCCCGGAGGTGCCCCCGCGTCTGCTGCCGCTCCAGGAAGCGGTGCACGGGGTCGCCGACGGGGAGCACCCCCTCCGTCTGCGCGTGGGCGGCGGAGGCGAGCGCGAAGAGCGCGAGCGCAGCGAAGCGCGGCGTTCGGCGTCTCGTGGGTCGGATCACGGCTTCGGGCCTCCCTCCGTCTTCAGTCCTCCGTCTCCTGTCTTCCCCAGCTCGATGCGGGCGCCCTGCGCGGCGAGCGAGCGGCGGGCCGCGTCGAGGATACGGACGACAGCGAGCCCCTCGCGCCCGCCGGTGCGGGGCGGCGTCCCCTCGCGCACGCTCGTGAGGAACGCTTCCGCTTCGAGCCGGAGCGGCTCGGTCGTCGGCACATGGGGGATGACGACGTCGCCGGAGCGGACGGCGACGGCGCCCGCGAACCCGGTGAAGGCGTCCTCTTGGAGGAGCACGGCGCCCTTGTCGTAGAGGCGGACCTTCTCGGCCGGCTCCATGTCGTCGACGACGGCCATCTGCCGGCTGCCGACGACGGTCACCTTCCGCACCTTGTGGGGGTCGAGCCAGCTCGTGTGGAGGTGCGCCAGCGCGCCGCCGTCGAAGAACACCGTCGCGAAGACGACGTCCTCGACGCCGGGCTGGAGGTACGCGTGTCCCTGCGCGGCCACGGCCACGGCCGGCCGGCCGATGAGCGCGAGCGCGAGCGCGAGGTCGTGCGGGGCCAGGCTGTCGAACGCGTTCTCGTGCCGGCGGACGACGCCGAGGTTCACGCGTTGGCTGTAGAGGTAGTGCACCTCGCCCAGTGCGCCGTCGCGGATCAGCCGCTCGACGTGCTCGAAGGCGGGGTGGTAGCGGAGCAGGTGCCCCACCATCAGCGTCTTGCCCGACGCCTCCGCCAGCGCCACCAGCCGCTCGGCGTCCTCGACGGCGTGGGCCAGCGGCTTCTCGACGAAGACGTGCTTGCCCGCTCGCAGGGCGGCCTCGGCGCAGGGCGCGTGCTGCGGCGTCTCCGTCGCGATGACCACGGCCTCGACGGCCTCGTCGTCCAGCACGTCTTCTACCCGCGCCGTCGTGTGGAGGTGGGGATGGTGCCGCGCAGCGGCGGCGAGCGCCTCGGCGCGCACGTCGCACGCCCACGCGACCTCGACGCCAGGCTGGCTCGCGAAGGCGCGGAGGAGGTTCCGCCCCCAGTTCCCCACGCCGACCTGCGCGAGACGGACGGGCTTCATGCGGGTACCCCCTCCAGCGTGCCTCGCGGAGCGGGCTCGCCAGCCGCCGCCACGCGGCCGTACCGCATCCGGTAGAGGTAGCGAAGCTTCTCGGGGAGGTAGCCTACCAGGGCCGCCGCCAGCCGGGGCCGCCCAGCAAGGTGGAGGAGGGCGCGGAGTGGACCGCGCTCGCGGGCGAGCTGGCCCAGCTGCCACACCTCGTACAGCTCCGCGTACTGCGCACGGAACCGCAGGAACCGCCGGCGCGCCTCGGGGGGGAGGGGGCGGGTCCCGGCGAGCTCGTCGTGGAGGGCGACGAAGTGCTGGAGGAACGGGCCCCGGTCGATGGCCGTGAGCGCACCCGGCCGTGCCTGCCGGTAGTAGTAGTGGGGTTCGGGGAGAACGACGAAGCGGAGGCCCGCGAGGAGGGCGTCGATCCCGAAGGCGATGTCCTCGCCGAGCCGGATCCCTTCGTCATACCGGAGGCCGGTTCGGAGAAGGGCCTCACGGCGGATGAGCGGCTGGAGCAGGCTGTACATCGGCCGCTTCCCCCGCAGCAAGGAGTCGACGAAGGGGACGAGGTCGATAGGGTAGGGCGCCCGCGCGCGGACGCCGCCCGACCGAAGCTGCCGCGCGTAGGGAACGCTCGCCCCGTCGGCGATGAGGTAGAGGTCGTCGGCAACGAGGTCGGCGCCGGTGGCCTCGGCGGCCTCGAGGAGCCGCGCGAGCCGACGCGGACCGAACCAGTCGTCGGCGTCGAGGACGCCGACCCATTCGCCGCGGGCGTGCTCGATGCCGGTGTTGCGCGCGGCGCCCGGGCCGCGGTTCGCGCCGTGCGCGACCACGCGGACGCGGTCGTCGCCCGCGGCGAGCGCGGCGGCGGCCGTGCTGTCTGTAGAGCCGTCGTCGACGACGATGACCTCGACGTCGGCGAGGGTCTGGGCGAGCGCGGAGCGGACGGCGCGGGCGACGTACCGCTCGACGTTGTACGCGGGGACGACGACGCTGACCTTCGGGGCCATCACGGAGGCGGCGGGTCAGGCCGGGACGAGGGCCTCGGCCAACGCCTCCCCGGCGAAGGCCCGCACGGCGCCGGCCACGTAGCGGACCTGCTCCGGCGTGAGGTCGGGGTGCATCGGGAGCGAGAGCACCTCGCGGCTGGCGCGCTCGGCTTCGGGCAGGCTCCCTTCCGCGTAGCCGAGCTCTTCGAAGACGGGCAGCCGGTGCAGCGGCACCGGGTAGTACACCATCGTCGGGATGCCCTTCGCCTTGAGGTGGGTGGCGAGGTCGTCCCGCGCGTCGGCCGGCACGCGGAGGGTGTACTGGTGGAAGACGTGCGTGGCGCCGGGATCGCGCGCGGGGGGGATGGCGAACGCGCTGCCGGCGAAGAGCGCGTCGTACTGCTCGGCCACCGCTTGCCGTGCGGCCGTCCACGCCGCGAGGTGACGGAGCTTCACCGAGAGGAACGCTGCCTGGAGCGCGTCAAGCCGGCTGTTGATGCCGACCCGCTCGTGGTAGTACTTCCGCTCGGCGCCGTGGTTGGCGATGGACTTCGCTTCGGCGAAGCGCGCCGGGTCGGTCGTGAGGATCGCCCCGCCGTCGCCGAAGGCGCTGAGGTTCTTCGACGGGTAGAACGAGATCGTCCCGAACGCGGCCATGGTCCCGGCCGGGCGACCCCGCCACGTCGCCCCGATGGCCTGCGCGGCATCCTCGACGACAGGGATGCCCCGCTCCTCGGCGAGGGCTAGAAGGAGGTCCATCTTCGCCGGCTGTCCGAAGAGGTGGACGGGAACGATGGCCTTCGTGCGCGCGGTGATCGCCGCGTCGAGGAGGGCGGGGTCGAGGTTGAACGTGTCCGGCTCGATGTCGACGAATACGGGCCGCGCGCCGAGGAGTGCTGCCGCCTCCGCCGTCGCGACGAACGTGAACGGCGAGGTGATCACCGCGTCGCCCGGGCCGACGCCGAGCGCCATTAGGGCGATCTGGAGCGCGTCGGTCCCGTTCCCGACGCCGAGCGCGTAGAGCGGTTCTCCTTGCGGGAGGCCGTCCCCGGTGGAAGCCACCCACGCCGCGAACTCCTCCTCGAAGGCCGACACGAACGGGCCACGCACGAACGCGCCGCTTTCGAGGACGGCCGCGTAGGCGGCGTCCAGCTCGGGGCGGAGGGCGGCGACCTGCGCGTGCAGGTCCACCATCTGGAGCTTCATCGCGGGCGGGCTGGGGCCGACGAAGGTACGCACGTCCCCAGGGGCTCAGCCCCCGCCGTCGAGGCGCTGCTCCGGGGGGACCGGCCGGACTGCCCGTGCAGGTATGCCCACGTGGACCTGTCCTGCCTTGGCGTCGCGCGTGAGCACGGCGCCCGCGCCGACGAGGGCTTCCTCAGGCACCTCCGTGCCGGGAAGGAGCACGGCGCCCACGCCGAGGCGCGCGCCGCGCCGGACAACGGGCCCGCCGAAGTGCCGCTTCCGCTCCTCCGTCCGCCCGAGGAAGCGGTCGTTGCTCGTGAGCACGCCCGGCGCCACGAACACGTCGTCCTCGACCGTGGTGTAGGCGGCGAGGTAGGCGTTCGTCTCCAGCTTGCACCGCGCCCCCACGTGGCAGTCGTTCTCCACGGCGACGCCGCGCCCGACGATGGTTTCCGCGCCGACCTCGACGCGCTCGCGGATGGTGGCGTAGTCGGCCACGAGCACGCGGGGCCCGAGCCGGCAGCCAGCGTAGAGCACGGCGCCCGTTCCGACGAGGCACCCATCGCCGACTTCGGCAGGGGGAAGGGGCTCGGCCCGCGTGGTGGCGCTCCGTGCTGCCCG
Organism: Rubricoccaceae bacterium; assembly: GCA_035628035.1. Taxonomy (GTDB): domain Bacteria; phylum Bacteroidota; class Rhodothermia; order Rhodothermales; family Rubricoccaceae; genus DASPKS01. The sequence continues at coordinate 17,868 of DASPKS010000075.1, read as the reverse complement.
CATCGGCTGCTTGCCGACGACGGCATGGTCGTCCACGCGGACGTTGGTCCCTAGGAGCGAGTCTGCATGGAGGACCACGTGCGCGCCGATCTGCGCCCCCTCCCCCACGCGTACGCCCGGCCCCACAACGGTGAATGGACCCACCTCCGCATCGGGGGGGAGCACGGCGGTCGGGTCCACGTGGGCGGCGGGGGAGACGGGCATGGGATCGGCGCGGCGCGCGGGGCGTTCAGGCCAAGTTATCGCCTTCCCTCACGCGCTCTCCCATGCCGCTTGCCTTCCTCGCGCTCAAGCCGGACATCGGTGCCCAGGGCACCGGGCTGGAGTGGATGCCCGTCGCTGCTGTCCTCCTCCCGATCATCTTCCTCCTCGTGCTGATGTACGTCGGCAGTCGGCGGACGGTATGAACGGCAAAGCCGCCCCGGCATCCCGAGGCGGCTTCGCAAGCGTCGAGCGGGCGCGGTCAGTTGCCGCCGCCCCCGGTCATCGTGGCGAGGACGCCGAGCTGGTACTCGGCCCACTGGCCCCACGTGCCGGTGCGGGCTTGCTCGAAGGCCGTCCGGGCCTGGCCGACCTGGTTCATCCCCTTCAGCGACATCCCGAGCTCGTAGTAGTACGGCGAGCGGTCCGCCTCGTTCACGCTGAGGTTCACGGCCTGCTCGGCGTGGAGGGCGGCGTCGGCGAAGCGCTCGGCGGCGTTGAGCGCGCGGGCGTAGCGGTAGTTGAACCCGAGGTCGTTCTGGAGGCCCGTCGCGAGCGGGGCCAGCAAGGAGACGGCCTGCTCGCCCGACTCCTTCGGGATGGGCTCCGCCTGGATGAGGGGGTCCACCGTGGCGTACGTGCTGGCGGTCCACTGCGAGACGACGCCCTCGCGGCTCGTGCGCGCCAGCCGAACCGCGGCGGTGTCGTCCTCTGCCTCGGCCATGCGGATGGCACGGTCGAAGGAGATGATGGCCTCCTCGTTGCGCCCGAGCTGGGCGAGCGCGAACGCGCGCCCGTATGTGTTGAGGATGTTCGTGGAGTCGATGCGGAGGCCCCGCTCGAACGTCTCCAGCGCCCCCGTGTAGTTCTGCGCGCGGAGCTGCTCGCTGCCGGCCTCGAACGACTCCTGGGCGCGCTCGCGCCGCGTGCGGGCGGCGGCGAGGGAGTCGCGGCGCGCGGCCTCGCGCGCCGCGGCGGCCAGCGAGTCCGCCGCGGCGGAGAGGGAGTCGGCAGCGCTGGCCAGCGAGTCGAGGGCCGCCGTGGTGGTGGTGTCCGGCTGGGCGGCAGCGGGGCTGGCGAGCGCCACGAAGGCGAGCAGCGCGCCAAGGACGATGCGGTGCATCAAGGTGGTGTCTGTTGGGGTGGACAAAGAGCCCGGTGGATGCCCGACGCGGAGGAACGTTCCCGCTGGGCTGGGGCCTTATTTATGGTACGCAGGAACGATACAACGACCGTTCCGGGGCGTTCGTCTGCGCATTAAAAGTTCGGCGTGACGCCGGCCGCCTGGCCGAACGCCTCGATGATCCCGACGGCCTCGGCGGGATCGTCGGTAAGGGAGAGGAGGTCGAGGTCGGCGGGCCCGATCATCCCTCGGCCGAGGAGTTGCTCGCGGAGCCACGTCAGCGCGCCTTCCCAGAACTCGCGGCCCATGAGGACGACGGGGAAGCGCGTGGTCTTGCCCGTCTGGATGAGCGTGAGCGCCTCGAACAGCTCGTCGAGCGTGCCGAACCCGCCCGGCAGCACGACGAACCCCTGCGCGTACTTCACGAACATCGTCTTCCGCGCGAAGAAGAAGTCGAACGTGAGCGAGCGGTCGGGGTCGACGTAGGGGTTGACGTGCTGCTCATGGGGGAGCACGATGTTGAGCCCGACGGAGACGCCGCCGGCCGCCTGCGCGCCCCGGTTGGCCGCCTCCATCAGCCCCGGCCCGCCGCCGGTGATCACGGCGAACCCGTGCTCGACGAGGAGCCGCCCGACGGCCTCGCCCATCTGGTAGTACGGCGTCCCCGGCGGGATCCGCGCCGAGCCGAACACCGAGACGCTCGGGCCGATCCGGCCGAGCCGCTCGTACCCCTCGACGAACTCGGCCATGATCTGGAAGATGTGCCAGGTGTCGCGGAGCCGCGACTCCTGCCACAGCGCCAGCTCCTGCGGCGACATCTTCTTGTCGGCCTCGAAGGGGGTTTCGAGCTGAGGGGCGTCGGGCATAGATGGGAGGGGACACGAAAAGGGCCCCCGGCTGCGTAGCCGGGGGCCCTGGAAGATAGCGGAGGGCGCGGTGGCCGCCGGCGTCAGCCGCCGTACTGGTCCTCAAGCCGCTCGCGGTACTCCTCGTTCGCGTAGATCGCGATCTCGACGCGGCGGTTCTCCTGGCGGCCAGAGGCCGTCGCGTTCGAGGCGACCGGCTGCGTCTCGCCCATGCCGACCGTGCGGAGGCGGTGCGACGCCACGCCGTTCGACAGGAGGAAGCTCGCCACCGACTCGGCACGGCGCTCGCTGAGCCGCTGGTTGTAGCTCTCCGAGCCCGTCGCGTCGGTGTGGCCCACGATCACGGCGTCGTGGTTCTCGTACTGCTCGAGGCTCTGCGCGAGGTCGGCGAGGTCGGCCCGCACGCCGGGCCGGAGCGCGGCGCTGTCGAAGTCGAACAGGATCGCGTTATCGAAGACGATGGTGATCCCCTCGGCGCCGGTCTCGGGGTCAGAGACGCGCTCGACCTGGGCGTTCTCGAGCTCTTGGTCGAGCTCCTCGGCCTGGCGGTCCATCTCGCGGCCGATGATGGCGCCGGCGGTGCCGCCGACGGCGGCCCCGATGATGGCGCCGCGCGCGGTGGAGCCCGTCGCGCGCCCGATCACGCCGCCGACGACGGCGCCGGTGCCCGCGCCGATGACGGCGCCGCGGCCAGTCCGGCTCATGTTCGAGCAGCCCGTCTGGCCGAGGGAAAGGAGGAGGAGCGCGGCCAGCGGCAGCACGGCCGCGCGGAGGCGAAGGCGGTTCATGGTAGCAGAGGGGATGGTGGTCGTGAAGAAGGGCCGGTGGCGGGGCTCACGGGCATCCGCCCGGAGGGCCAACGGCCGTTGTACGGGGCCGAAGTTCTGTCAAGTTCCGTTCCAGTTGGTCCGAACCGGCCCCTGTCGCGATTCCACGCCCCACACGGCCATTTAAGACCGCAGCCGGAGGGACACAGAGGCGTCGGGGGCGGTGGACGCCGGCTCGCTTGATACCCCCAAGCCGCCGCGCGCGGCCCCGGCGTAACGCGTGGGCCGTGCGTATCCTCCGGGCCTCTTCTTTGGTTGTCCTCCCGTCCGATGAAGCTGATCGTCCCGATGGCCGGGCGCGGCACGCGCCTCCGCCCCCACACCCACGTCACCCCCAAGCCGCTCCTCCCCGTCGCCGGCCGCACGATGGTCGAGCGGATCGTCGAGACGTTCGCCTCCGTGCTTCCCCGCGCGCTCGACGAGGCCGTGTTTATCCTCGGGCCCGACTTCGGCGACGCCGTCCGGCAGTCGCTCACCGAGATCTCCGCGCGGCACGGGATGAGGGCCCACTTCGCCGTACAGGAGCGCGCGCTCGGCACCGGCCACGCCGTCCTCGAAGCGGCCGACCACCTCACCGGCGAGTGCGTCGTCGTCTTCGCCGACACCCTCTTCGCGATGGACGAGCCGCCCGACCTCGACGCCGACGCCGTCGTGTGGGTGAAGCACGTCGACGACCCCCGTCGCTTCGGCGTCGTCGTCAAGGACGGCGAGCGGATCACGGCGTTCGTCGAGAAGCCCGAGACGCCGATCTCGCACGAGGCCATCATCGGGATCTACTACCTCCGCGATGGGGCCGCCCTCCGCGCCGCCCTCCAGCACCTCATGGACGAGGACGTCCGCGGCGTCGGCGGGGAGTACCAGCTCACCGACGCGCTCGACCGCCTCCTCCGCGAGGGCGCCGTGTTCAAGACGGCCTCCGTGAGCGAGTGGCTCGACTGCGGGACCATCCCCGCGCTGATGGAGACCTCCCGCCTCGTCCTCGACAAGGAGCGCTCCGACGAGAAGCAGGGGACCGTCGAGAACTCCACGCTCGTCGAGCCGGTGTTCGTCGGGCCGGACGCGCGGATCACCGACTCCGTCATCGGGCCGTATGCGGCCATCCATGGGGGCGCCGTCATCAAGAACTCGGTGGTGCGGAACAGCATCGTGTTCGACCGCGCCACCGTCGAGGACGCCGCGCTCGACGACGCGCTCGTGGGGCAACACGCCGTCGTTCGGGGGTTCGCGGGCACACTCAACGTGGGCGACCACGCCACCGTCGGCCCGGCGGACTGAGCGCGGGGACTCCCGCCCGGGCGGCGCGTTAGAGCCGCCGTCCGATCCTCCGGCGATGCAGCTCTACCCCGCCGATGCCGAAGCGCGGCTCGGCTTCGACACGATCCGCGCCCGCCTCCGCGCGCACGCCCGCACGCCCTACGGCGCCGAGCGCGTGGACGCCCTCACGCCCTCGGCCGACCGCCGGGAGGTAGAGCAGCGGCTCCAGCGGTCGGGCGAGATGCAGGGCGTCCTCGGCTTCGACGCCCCGCTCCCGCTCGGCGGCGCCGACGACCTCCGTCCGCTGCTCCGGCGCGTCGCGCCGAAAGACGCGTGGGCGTCGGGCGAGGACCTCGCGGCCGTGCTCCACGCCCTGGCGATGTTGCGGCGGCTGCACGGCTACTTCGAGAGTCGCCACGAGAAATACCCCGGCCTCTGGGGCGTCGCGCAGCACATCGTCCCGCTGCCCGACCTCGAAAAGCACCTCGCGCGAATCGTCGACGAGCAGGGCCGCGTCCGCGACGACGCGAGCCCGGAGCTCCTCCGCCTCACGCGCGACCTCGCCACGCGGCAGGCCCGCCTCCGCGAAACGCTCCTCAAGGCGCTCCGCGACGCCATCGCGCGGGGGTTCGCGACCGAGGACCAGCCGACCGTGCGCGGGGGACGCGCCGTCATCCCCATCCGCGCCGAGGCGAAGCGCCGCGTGCAAGGGTTCGTCCACGACGTCTCGGCGTCAGGGCAGACGGTGTACGTCGAGCCGGCGGCGGTGCTCGACCTCAACAACGAGATCCGCGAGCTGGAGGTGGCGCGGCGACAGGAGATCGAGCGGCTCCTGCGCGCCGCGAGCAGCCACCTCCGCGCCCACCGCGACGACGTGTCCGAGAGCTTGGACGCGCTCGGTCGCCTCGACCTGTTCGCGGCGGCGGGGCGGCTGGCCAACGAGGTGAAGGCGCTCGTCCCCGAGATCAACGACGACGGGATCGTCCGGCTGGTGCGCGCGAAGAACCCCGTGCTCCTCCTGCATGTCCGTGCCGAGGCCGAGCGGCGGCGCGCGGAGGGGGAGGAGGGCGTGACGCCGCGCGAGGTGGTCCCGCTCGACCTCGTGCTCGGCGAGGACTTCAACACGCTCGTCATCACAGGCCCGAACGCGGGTGGAAAGTCGGTCGCGCTCAAGACCGTCGGCGTGCTCGCGCTGATGGCTGCCAGCGGGCTGCCCGTGCCCGCCGCGCCCGGCACCTCGCTCCCGCTCTTCACGCGGGTGTTCGTGGACCTCGGCGACCGGCAGTCCATCCAGGAAGACCTCTCGACGTTCACCTCGCACCTCGCCGCGCTCCGGCGGATGCTCGACGAGGCCGACGCCCGCTCGCTCGCCCTCATCGACGAGGCCGGTACCGGCACCGATCCGGCGGAGGGCGGCGCGCTCGCGCAGGCGGCACTGGCCCGCCTCACCGCGCAGGGCGCACGTACCATCGCCACCACCCACCACGGCGCGCTCAAGGCGTTCGCGCACGAGACGCCCGGCGTCGAGAACGGCTCGATGCAGTTCGACCGCGCCACGCTCGCGCCGACGTACCGCTTCCAGGCAGGCGTACCGGGGTCGAGCTACGCCTTCGAGATTGCCGCGCGTGTCGGGCTGAACCCGGAGGTCGTGGGAGAGGCACGGGCGCTGGTGGGGGAGGGGCAGACGGCGCTCGAAGACCTCGTCGCCACATTCGAGGCGGAGGTGCAGGCGGCGGAGGCGAAGCGCGCCGAAGCGGCGGTCCGCGCCGCCGAGGCCGAGCGGCTCCGCGCCGACTACGAGGCGCGGCGCGAGCAGCTCCGCGCCGACCGTGACCGGCTCCGGGCCGAGGCCGTCGCCGAGGCCGAGGCCATCGTCCGCGCGGCGAATGCGGAGGTGGAGCGGACCATCCGCGAGATCCGTGAGGCCGAGGCTGAGCGCGAGACGACGCGGGAGGCGCGCGTGCGCCTCGACGCCCTCCGCGAGGACCTCGCCACCCGGAAGGAGAAGCTGGCACGTCGTCAGGAGCGCGCGCGGCGCGCGCACGGGGCGCCCGTCGCGGAGGGGCCCGTCGGGGTGGGGGACCACGTGCGGATCGAGGGAAGCGGGGCCGTCGGCGAGGTCGTCGAGCTGACGGCCCGCGAGGCCATCGTGGCCGTCGGCGCGATGACGACGCGGGTCCGGCGCGACCGCGTCACCAAGGTAGGCGGCCCGCGCGCCGAGCGGAAGGAACGGCGCGCGCCGGTGGCGGCCCCGCTCACCTCCCTCCGGGCGCGCACCCACGTCGACGTGCGGGGGCAGCGGGTCGACGAAGCGATCCCCGAAGTGATGCGGCTCGTCGACGAGGCCGCCGCCGCCGGCGTACCCAGCGTCGAGATCCTGCACGGGAAGGGCACCGGCGCCCTTCGCCAGGCCGTCCACGCCCACCTCGCCGCCCGGAACGACGTGGCCCACTTCGAGGCTGCCCCCTGGAACCAGGGCGGTGACGGTGTCACGGTGGTCACGCTCCGGTGAGGAAGGATCGCGCTCCGAAAGGGACCGCCATGCTGTCCACTGTCCACCGTACACTGTCTACTGCGAGGGGCACAGACGGACGGGGGGCGCCGGGGACGGGACACATTGCGGGGCCTCTGCGCTTCGGACTACTTTTTGTCACCGGAGACGTGATCTAGGAGCCGTGCCGGTGCGGCTCGCCCTGTATGCGCCTCGCTACCCCCCTCCGCTTCCGTCTTCCTCGCTGTCGAGCAGTTCTCCTCGTGGGGGTGCTGCTCGTCCCGGTCGTGCTGGGGCCGCCGGCCCGGAGCCAGCCCGATCCCCAGGATGCGGCGGCCCTCGCCGCCCTCGGCGCGGCGCTCGAAGACGGCGACTCCGGCCGCCTCCTCGACGGGGCCTGCGAGCGCGTCGAGCTCTCGCTGTTCGGGCAGGGCGCGCGGTACAGCCGGGGGCAGGCCGCCCTCGTCCTCCGCGACTTCTTCCGGCGCTTCCCGCCGATGCGGGTGCAGCTCTCCGAGCCGTCGGTGGTCGACGACGGCCGCGCCGCGATGGGGCGGTACTGGACCGACGAGGGGAACCCCCTCGGGATCTACATCCGTCTCGAACGAGAGGGCGACGACTGGCTCCTGGCCGTGCTCCGCGTGGACCGGCCCGCGCTCTATCGCGTCAACGGGCGGTAGCTAGGGCCCGCTCACCAGGAGCGCCCGCGGGAAGGCGCTACCTTAAGCGCGTCCCGTCCCGCCTGAGCCGCTGGCTCGCCGCCCGTGCCCGACGCGCGCCTGATCCGTCGCTACCTCGGCGTCGCCGCGCTGCTGGCGCTGCTGGTCCCGACGACGCTGTTCCTCGGGGACCGCCCGCCCCCTCCGATCTCGGAAGGGGAGGCCTCGGCCGCCGTCGCCGCCGCCCGCGCGGAGGTGCAGGATCGGACGACGGCGCTCCTGGAAGAGATGCGCGCGCTGGCCGAGCGCGTGGCCGACCGTCCGCTCGTCCGCGAGGCCCTCATCGCCGATACCCTCGACCGGTCTACGGCCAGCGCGCTGCTAGGCGCGTTCGATGCGCAGGTGCTGCCGCCCCGGGTGAGCGTCGAGCTGTACACGCGCACGCTGGAGCGGCGCGCGTGGAGCGGATTCGCCACCGCGCTTACGCCGGACGTGCGCCGCGTGGGCTTCCTCGACAGCCTCCGCACCCTCGCGGCGTCGGGCGGCGTCGGGCGGCGGGCGCTCGTGCTGTGGCTGCCCGTCTTCGACGGCGACGAGCCGGTAGGTGCCGTGCGCGTGGTGCGGATCGTCCAGGAGGCCGTGCCCGTCCGCAACCGCTACCTCCGCGACTACGACGTGACCGACGTGTGGCGGGAGGAGGTAGGGCTCCCGTTCGCCGTGGCGTTCACGGGCCCTCGCAGTGGACTAACGCCCACAGCGGCCCCTCTGCGCGGGCTCGACGGCACGACGGTGGGGTGGGTGGAGGTCTCCCCGCCCTCGCCCCGCGCCACCGCCCACCGCACGCGGGCCCGCACGCGGGCGGCGGCGGCGTTCTGGGCCGCCCTCTTCGCGGGGTGGGTGCTCGCCGGCCTGTGGCGCCTCCACGCCACCACGATGCGCCGCGCGCGGCGGCTTCGCACGGGGCCCGCATGGGGCCTGGCGGCCGGGAGCCTGGCGCTCCTCGTCGGCGCGTGGATAGCCCTCCGCTTCAGCCTCCTCATGTTCGACGTCCCCGCACGGTGGGCCAGCTCCGTGCGCGACACGGCCGCGCTGTTCGACCCGGCCTACCTCGGTTCGTCGGTGGGGGCGGGCCTCCTCCGCTCGGCAGGCGACCTCGCGCTCACGGTGCTCTTCGCCGCCGCGCTGGCGGTCGTGCTCCTCCGGTTCGTCGTGCAAGCCGCTACAGGTGGGCTCGCGCGAGGCTGGCCCGTGCGCGTCGCCCTTGGTCTCGTGGGCGTAGGGCTGGCCGTGCTCACGGCGGCGGCGTACGCCGTCACCGTCCGTCACGCCGTCCTCGACGCCACGCTCCGCTACCTCGACCGGAGCGCGCCGCTCCCCAACGCCATCACGCTCGTGGTGTTCGTCGCGCTGCTCATCGGGGCGGCGGCGGTGGTCCTCGTCGTGGCAGCGGGGGCTGCGGTCGTGATGGGGCGCGAGGGACGACGGCGCGGGGCAGGCTTGATGGGCGCCCTCGCCGGCGGCATCGTGCTGGGGCTAGCGGCGTTGCTGCTCCCGCTCGATGGGGAAGCGCCCGGTCTCGTCTTCCTGCCCCTCGTAGCCGCCGCGTTCGGGCTGGCGGGCGGGGCCCTCGCCGCGTTCCTCCTCGGCGGACCGAACCGGTGGACGACGCCGCTCTCGTTCCGCGGTCTGCTCCTGGGCGTGCTCGTGCTGGCCCCCCTCACGTACGTCCTCATGCACCGGGCCGTCCGCGAGCGGAGCGACGTCCTCCTCGCCGACGCGGCCGACCTCTTCGAGGGGGGGCAGGACGCCCGCGCCGTTTACGCCGTCGAGCAGGTGCTCGCCGAGGCCCGCGACGACGACGCCCTCCGCCCGGCGCTCCTCGCGGCCGTCGCCACCGCCGACTCGGCGCGGCGCGGGCTCCCTACGATCCCCCTCGACAGCGCGCGGCAGGTGGTGGACACCCTGGCCGAGGGCCTCGTGACAGGCTCGCTCCTCGCCTCCCTGGCCGACTACACCGCCGCCCTCGTCCTCTACAGCCCCGAAGGCGACACGTTAGGGCACTACGCCGATCGCCCCGTGCCCGGCACCGAGGCCAGCGTCCCCAAGACCGATCCCCTCGGGTTCCGGCGCCTCCGCGACCGCTACGTCGAGGGGGGTCAGCGGGGGTTCCTCGTGATGCGGAGCCCGGTCGAGCGGCGGCGCGGGGTGTTCCGCTACGCCGGGCTCAGCCCCGTCCAGCCGGGTGACGACGCACCGCCGGCCGCGTGGGTGTACGCCGAGGCGCGCCCGCGGCTCGTCCGCTACGTCGCCGAGACCCCGTTCCCGCGCGTGCTCGTGCCCGCCGACCCGCTCGGGCGTGAAGCCGAGGCGTTCTCCTACGCCGAGTACGACGACGGCGTGCTCGTGCGCAGCCGCCCCGACGTGACGGGCCCCTTCCGTCTCGGCGCCGCGCTCCAGGACAGCCTTCGCCAGGCAGGCCAGCTCTGGCGGAACGAGCGCGTCGGCGGCGAGCCCGTCCGCGCGTTCTACACCGCCGTCGGCGAGGGCGAGGAAGCGAAGCCCGGGCAGCTCGACGTGGTGGCGGTGCGCGCGCCGCGGCCGGCCGTCTACGACCACCTCTTCCACCTCTTCCGCCTTACGCTGGCCGGGCTCGGCGCCGGCCTCGTCATGTTCCTCCTCGGGCTGCCGATTCGTCGCGCGGCCGGGCTGTGGCCGCCGCCGCGCCAGCGCTTCCGGGACCGCGTGCTCAACCGGTTCCTCCTCGTCGGGCTCGCGAGCGTGGGGCTGACGGGGCTCATCGGGCAGCAGGTCATCGCCGAGCAGAACGAGCAGGCCGTGCGCGACCTCCTCCGCCAGCGGCTCGAGCGTGTCGAGAGCGCGCTCATCGCCGACGCCGCGCCGGGCGTCTCGACGGCCGATCTCCTCGCGCGCGTGCGCCCCGAGGCCGTCGGCGCCGCGCTCGGGATCGACTTCCACCTCTACCGCGCCGACGCCCTCGTCGGGTCGAGCCGGCCCTCGCTCGTACGCCAGCAGCTCGTCGAGACGCGGCTGCCGGCGGCGGTCTACCGCGCGCTCGTCCTCGAGGGCGAGCCCTACGCGTTCGTGCGCGACCGCCTCGGCACGTTCGAGTTCACGACGGGCTACAAGGCCGTGCCCGACGCCGAGGGCCGCCCCGTCGGCGCGGTGGCCGTGCCGACGCTCCCCGACCAGGCGGCCATCGAGGCGAGCCAGGCCCGCATCGTGGCGTACCTCTTCGGCGGGCTCCTCCTCCTCCTCATCGTGATCTTCCTCATCACGACGCTGCTGGCGAACCAGCTCACGCGGCCGTTCCAGCGGCTCCGGCGCGGGCTCCAGGCCGTCGGCGCCGGGCGGCTCGACGAGCCGATCCCGGTGGAGGGCCACGACGAGGTGGGCGAGCTCGTCGTCACGTTCAACCGGATGCAGGCGCAGCTCGTCGAGAGCCGCCGCCAGCTCGCCCTTCAGGAGCGCGAGCTGGCCTGGCGCGAGATGGCCCGCCAGGTGGCCCACGAGATCAAGAACCCGCTGATGCCGATGAAGCTCTCGGTGCAGCACCTCCGGCGCGTGTTCCACCTCCCCGGCGAGGACGCCACGCCCGAGGAGCGGAAGTTCGCCGGCCAGTTCGAGCGGACGACGACCACGCTCGTCGAGCAGATCGAGACGCTCAGCCGCATCGCCGACGAGTTCTCCAGCTTCGCGCGCCTCCCGCGGCGGCGCGTCGAGCCGGTCGACCTCAACGAGGTCGTGCGCGAGGCGGCGGCGCTGTTCGAGGAGGAGGTCCACGCCGAGCATCCCCGCGCGAAGCTCCACCTCGCGCTCGCCAAGCGCCCCCTCGTCGTCGAGGCCGACCGCGAGGAGCTGCGCCGCGTCTACCTCAACCTCCTCAAGAACGCGCTCCAGGCCATGCCCGAGGGCCGTGCCGGCCACGTCACCGTGCGCACGCTCCCCGAGAACGGGTGCGCCCTCAGCGAGGTCGTCGACACCGGCGCGGGCATCCCCGAGACCCTCCGCGCGAAGATCTTCCAGCCCAACTTCTCGACGAAGACGAGTGGGATGGGGCTCGGCCTCGCCATCGTGAAGAAGGCCGTGGAGGCGAGCGGGGGGACGATCACGTTCGAGACGGAGGAGGGGAAGGGGACCACGTTCCGGATGCGGTTCCCCCTCGCCGCCGGCGATGGCGCCGCCGGGACGGCCTAGCGTGCTTGCGGAAGCGGCGGCCATTCCGTACCGTTTGGGGAGTCCCGGCCGCCCCTCGGATGCGTGCGCTGCTCCTTGTTCTGTTTTGCCTCCTCGCGCTGCCCGCTGCCGCGCAGGTCCCCGACACGACGGCGCCGTGGCGGTACTACCCCCTCGGCCTTGGCGACCGATGGGTATATGAAGTGGTGGATATGCAAGGGCCGCCTTGCCTTCCGAACAACCCTTGCCGCTACTACCTCGTCTGGGAGGTCGTCGGCGACACCCTCCTCGACGACCGCACCTACGCCGTGCGCCGGATGCGCAGCTACCTCCTCGACGGGACGCCCGCCAGTGGCTCCCCATATCCCTCCGGCGATGCGCTCTTGCGCTTCGATACTCTCTCCGCGCATGTGCTGCGGCCGGGAGCGAACGGCGAGGAGTGGCCCGAGACCGGCTGCCCGCTCGATACGCCCTTCCCAGCGGACTCTACAGGTGGCCCGGCAGAGGGATGCGGGGATGGGCCCTTCTGGATGCAGGGCAGCTACCGATGGGAGTATGAAGTAGGCGGGCGTGCCTATGCCGGCCCTTACAAGCACTTCTTCTTCGGAGGCATCTGGGACGAAGCCTACGCAGCCGACCTCGGCGTCGTCCGTTACGCCCTCACAGACCTTATCGAGTACGCGCAGCACCTGCACTATGCCCGCGTCGGCGGTGTGGAGTACGGGACGCCCGTGCAGGTGGGCGCCGAGCCGGTGCCGGCGGCCCCCCCTGCGCTCGCGTTCGGCACGTATCCAAACCCCTTCGCCGAGGCTGTCACGCTCACCCTCAGCTTGCCCATGGCGCTGGCCCTCCACATTGAGGTTTTCGACGTGCAGGGCCGGCGTCTTCACCAAGAAAGCCAGGCACTCGCCGCCGGGCAGCGGGTGCTCCGGCTCGACGGTTCGGGCTGGGCGCCGGGCGTGTACCTCGTCCGCGTGACGGGCGCCGACGGGCAGGCAGCGATGGCGCGGGTGGTACGGCGATAGCGTATCTGCCGAATTGTTGCGGCGGCCTGTCAGAATGGCGCCGCCGGGCGGTCGGGAAGCGTTTCCTATCCTCCGGGAACGGCTTCCTACCCTCCAGCAGCCGTTTCCTACCCTCCGGCGATGGCTTCGAACCCTCCGGCAATCCTTCCGTACCCGTCGGGAGCCCCTTCGTACCCGTCGGGGACGATTTCGAAGGGGTCGGCGACGGTTTCGTACCCGTCGGCGGCCTCTCCGAACCCGTCGGGGGCCGTCCGGAAGGCAAAAAGAAGGGGCGTCGCCCCACTGGCGGCGCCCCGGGACCGGACAGCGAGCAAAAGAATCAGGCCGTCGCCTTGATCCGCTCGTAGGCCTCGGTGATCTCGCGCACGGCCTCGGCCGACGCCTGCATCAGCGCCTGCTCGTCGGCGGTCAGGTTCAGCTCCACGATCTCCTTGATCCCCCCCGCGCCGAGCTTGACCGGCACGCCGATGAACAGGTCGTGCAGCCCGTACTGCCCGGTCACCCACGCGGCGGCGGGGAGCACGCGGTTGGAGTCCTTCACGATGGCCTCGACCATCTCGGCGGCGGCAGCGCCCGGCGCGTACCACGCGCTCGTGCCCATGAGGTTGACGATCTCGCCGCCGCCCTTCTTCGCGCGGTCCACGATGGCCTCGATCCGGTCGGGCGGAAGCAGCTCCGGGAGCGGCTTGCCGGCGATGGAGGTGAAGCGCGGGAGCGGCACCATCGTGTCGCCGTGGCCGCCGAGGAGCATGGCCTGGATGTCGCGCACGGACACGTTGAGCTCCATCGCGAGGAACGAGCGGTAGCGCGCGGTGTCGAGCACGCCGGCCATCCCCATCACGCGCTGGCTCGGGAACCCGCTCTCGAGGTAGGCCACGTACGTCATCACGTCGAGCGGGTTGGAGACGACGATGAGGATGGTGTCGGGGCTGCGGTCGACGAGCTGCCGCGTGACGGAGCCGACGATCTCGGCGTTCACCTTGAGGAGGTCGTCGCGGCTCATCCCGGGCTTCCGCGGGAGGCCGGCCGTGATCACGCAGAGGTCGGAGCCCTCGGTGAGGCCGTAGTCGCTCCCGCCGACGAGGCGGGTGTCGTACCCGTGGATGGGCGCGCTCTCCCAGAGGTCGAGCGCCTTCCCCTTCGCGACGCCCTCGACGATGTCCACGAGGGCGATCTCGTTCACGATGTCCATGCGGGCGACGCAGTCGGCCACGGTGGCCCCGACGTTCCCGGCCCCGACGACGGTGAGCTTCATGACAGGAGGCAGATGATGAGCTGAGGGTGCGTTTCGCGATTTTACCGATGGCCCTCCGCCGCGCACGTGTCCACCCCTGCGGATAACCTGCGAATTGCCGGCCGTTGCGCACCCTGCATCGCGCCGGGCGAACTTCCCATGCCTTTGCCGCCCTCCTGATGCGCCGACTCCTCCTCGTCTTCCTGCTGATCCCCGCCCTCGCCGCCGCGCAGGAGCGCCCCCGCAACGTCGTCCTCTTCATCGGCGACGGGTTCGGACCCGCCTTCGCTACGATGGCACGCCAGGCTACCGGGCGCCCACTCGCCCTCGACGGCATCCTCGCGGGAAGCATCGGCACGGCCTCGTCCACCAGCGAGGTGACCGACTCCGCCGCCGGGGCGACGGCCTACGCGTGCGCCCTCCGCACCTTCGACAGCGCCATTGCCATGGACGATGCCCGGCAGCCCTGCCGAACGATCCTCGAAGCGGCCGAGGCGCGCGGGATGGCGACGGGGCTCGTGGCCACGAGCCGAATCACGCACGCCACGCCCGCCTCCTTCGCCGCGCACGTGCCCGACCGCGACATGGAAGCCGAGATCGCAGCGCGGATGGTGAAGCTCGGGATCGAAGTGCTCTTCGGCGGGGGCGCGCGCTTCTTTACGCCCGAGGCCATCGGCGGCAGCCGGACCGACCCGCACGACCTGATCGAGCAGGCCCGCCGCGCCGGGGTGCACGTCGCCACCAGCCGCGCGGAGTACGACGCCCTCGCAGCGGTGCCCGCCCTCGCCCTCCTCGCCGACGACCACCTCGCCTACGAGCTCGACCGCGACGAGACCGACGAGCCGAGCCTCGCCGAGATGACCCGGAAGGCGCTCGACCTTCTCAGCGAGAGTGAGGCCGGGGAGGAAGAGGGGTTCTTCCTGATGGTGGAGGGCAGCCGCATCGACCATGCCGCGCACGGCAACGACCCGGCCGGGACGCTCGGCGACGTGCTCGCCTACGACGCCGCCGTCGCCGTCGCGCTCGGCTTCGCTCGGGAGGACGGCCGCACCCTCGTCGTGGGGGTGTCCGACCACGAGACGGGCGGGCTCGCGCTCGGCCGCGACAACGTCTACGACTGGCAGCCGGCCTTCCTCGCCGCCGTCTCGCAGACGGCCGACCGCATGGCCGACCGCCTCCGCGCAGGGGAAGCCCCCGCCGGTGTGCTCGCCTCTGGCGCGAACGTGACCACCCTTACCCCCGCTGAGGAGGCCGCGCTCGTGGCCGCGATGGAAGGCCAGCCCGGACCCGGCGTGGAGGCCGTCGTCGCGGACGTGCTCTCGCGCCGCGCCGGCGTGGGCTGGACGACCGGCGGCCACACGGCGGTAGACGTCCCGCTCTACAGCTTCGGGCCTGGATCGGAGCGGCTCCGCGGCGTGATGCGGAACGACGCCGTCGGCCAGGCGCTCTTCGACGCGCTCGACCTGGAGACCGGCCGCTGACGCCCGGGCCGTCACCGGGGGAACGCGACCTTCGCGGGCCCGGTACGCCCGCCGATGCGCCTCGAAGAGACCACGTTCGTCGTCACCGACACCGAGACCACCGGGTCGCGGGCGGGGGAGGACCGCATGATCGAGATCGGCGCGGTGAAGGTGCGCGGGGCCGAGGTCGTCGGCACGTTCCAGCACCTCGTCAACCCCGGCCGCCATGTCCCTCGCCGGATCACGCTATTGACGGGGATCTCGACGGCGATGGTGTTCGACCAGCCGGCGGCCGCCGATATCCTCCCGGCCTGGCTCGATTTCCTCGGGGAGGACGTGCTCGTCGCGCACAACCTCCCGTTCGACCGCCGCGTGATCGACCAGGAGCTCGCCCTTGCCGGGCTCCCCCCGCTGAAGGGGCCCTCGCTGTGCACGCTCCGCCTGGCGCGGCGGCTTGTCCCCACGCTCTCCTCGAAGGGGCTCACCGCCCTCACCGACCACTTCGAGATCCGCGTGAACGGGCGCCACCGCGCCCTCGGCGACGCCGAGGCCACGGCGAAGCTGCTCCTCCACTTCGTCGAGCGGCTCAAGCGCGAGTTCGGGATCGAGACGGCGGAGGAACTCCTCGCTTTCCAGCACCGCCGCTACCGAGACACCCGCCGCGAGCCCGCGCACCTCGTCCGCATCCGGAAAGAGGTCCTCCCGCGCGTGCCCGACCGGCCGGGCGTCTACTTCATGCGCGACAAGCGCGGGCAGGTGATCTACGTCGGCAAGGCGAAGCGGCTCAGCGCCCGCGTGCGGACGTACTTCAACGCCGTCGACAACCACGCCCCGCACATCCAGAAGCTCGTCCGCGAGGTGCGCGACGTGACGTGGGAGGAGACGGGGACGGAGCTGGCCGCGCTCCTCGAAGAGAGCCGCCTCATCAAGCACCACCTCCCGCACTTCAACCGCGCAGGCCGCCGCTACCGCGACTACCCCTTCCTCAAGCTCGACACCACACATCCGTACCCCACGCTCTCGTGGGTCCACTTCATCGAGGGCGACGGGGCTGAGTACTACGGCCCGCTCCCGCGCCGCTACCAGGCCGAGGAGCTGGTGGAGCTGATCGGGCGGCTGTTCCAGCTCCGCGAGTGCGACGACCCCGTGTTCCACCTCGGCCGCCCGTGTCTGTACCACGCGATGGGGCGGTGCACCGCGCCGTGCGTGGGCGGCGAAGGGGCGGCCGTCTACCCCCGCGTAGTCGACCAGGTGCGCCGCTTCCTCACCGGGCACGACGAGACGGCGCTCGCGACGGTGGAGGCGGCGATGCACGAGGCCGCTGCCGGGCGCGAGTTCGAGCTCGCCGGGTACTACCGCGACCAGCTCCGCCGGCTGGAGCGGATGCTCGACTACCAGCGGCGCGTGGCGGGCGCCGTCCACGACCACCACGCCGTTCTCATCGAGCCGGAGGCGAGCGGCGAGGCGTCGCAGCTCTTCATGATCCGCGCAGGACGGCTCGCCGGGCGCCTCCGCGTGCCCACGCCGCCCGACGCAGCGGACCTCGAAGCGCTCGCCGCCGCGCTCGCGGCTGCCTTCTCGCTCGACGCGCCGGTGCCCGAGCGGTTCGACCGGCAGGAGGTGGACGCCATCCGCATCCTCGCCCACTGGATGCGCCTCCACCCCGCGCGGATGGTCCGCTGGGCCCCCGGTCTCGACCCCGACCTTTTCCTCTCGCGCGTTCTCGACGCCCTCGTCGCCGCAGTCCCTGACGACGCCGAAGCGATCGAAGAGGAGGAGTGAGGCTGGGCTAGCCCGAAAAGGCGTCATCGTAGTGGACGGTGCCGGTCACGCCGTCGAGCGCGCCGGGCACCAGCTCCAGCGCCATAAACACCTCGTCCGGTACGGGGTAGGTGCAGCGGAGGCCGCGCGGCGGCGCGGGCGCGAAGCCGAAGCGGGGGTAGTAGGCCGCGTGCCCGAGGACGAACACGGCGCAGGCGTCCTCCGCGCGGAGCGCCGCCAGCCCCGCTTCGACGAGCCATGTGCCGATGCCCTCGCGCTGGTGCTCTGGCAGGACCGCCATCGGCGCGAGGCCCCACGCATGGAGGGCCGGCCGGGGCGGGTCCAGCGTGACGGGCGTGAACGCAATGTGCCCGACGACTTTGCCTTCGCGCACAGCGGCGAGCCCGAGGTAGGCCGGCGCGCGCTCGCGGAGGCGGTCCACGAGGTGGGCCTCGTCCGGCTGCCCGAACGCTGCCTCGTTCACCCGACGCACGGCGTCGCGATCAGCGAGTGTCTCAGGACGAATCTCCATTACTTACTCGCAGTCGCATGTCCTCGCGCTCTCACGCTCAATCTCCATCAGGAGGGTTGACGCCTGCTCCTGCCACACGAACGCTGCACCGAAACCGTTCTGCTCAGCCCATTCGATTGCTTCCGGCGGAGCTAGTTCTAATCGCTTTCCGACGCTCGCCAGGGCAGCGTAGTTATAAGCGTTCAGGTACGCCTCAGGCGCGGGCGGAGGGGGGCAAGGCCCAACATCACACCATCCCATG
>DASPKS010000074.1:0-3039 GCA_035628035.1 Rubricoccaceae bacterium | reverse complement strand
GTCCTCCCCGGCCCGCCCCTCATGCCCGGAACGCCCGTCAACAACGCCACGCCGAACGAGCGGAAGCTGAATTTCTGGGAGCGCATGTACCTCCCGGAGGTCTTCAAAGGGCTCGGCTACTCCGCCCGCAAGACGCGCCTGCCGGAGTACACCTTCGAGTACCCGGAGCAGCAGTTCTACCCCCCCGACGTGTACCGGGGCCGCCCCGTACTCGTGGAGGAGGAGGGGCGCCCGCGCTGCGTGGCGTGCGGGCTCTGCGCCCGTGCGTGCCCCCCGCTGGCGATCTCGATGCAGGCCCACGAGGTCTACGACGACATCAAGGAGCGCGAGCCGCAGTGGTTCGAGATCAACATGCTCCGGTGCATCTACTGCGGGTACTGCGAGGAGGTCTGCCCCGAGGAGGCCATCGTGATGTCGAAGGAGTACGACCTCACGTTCCGCCACCGCGACGAAGCCAAGTTCCACCTCGACCGGCTCCTCCTCCCCAAGGAGCGCCTCCAGGACCGCCTCGACTTCCTGGCTGAGCGCCGGAACGGGCAGTTCGGGAAGGTGTGGGACTACAAGGAGGAGAACAACATCCACACCCTCCGCAACCGCCTCGCCTACCTCGACGCCATCGAGGAGACGCTCTCGGATGCGGCCGAGGAGGCGCCGCCGAAGCCGGCCAGCGCGACGGCCGAAGCCTGAGGGCGCTCGCCCCATGGACGTCAACCTCGACCGCTACGCCGGCCTGCCCGACGACGCGGCCACGTGGGCCGGCCGCCGGGCGCTCCTCCTCGACCAGCTCGCCTGGCTCCTCAACGAGGCCGAAGCGCTCGGGCCGCTCCTCGCCGACCTCCCAGCCTGGGCGCTCGAAGGCGCCCCGCTCCCAGGCGAGCGCTCGGTGAAGGAGACCCTGGCCGACCTCGCTGCGCTCGACCGTACGGTCCACCGCCCCCGCCTCGAACGGCTCGCTGCGGAGGAGGCCCCCACCTTCGAGACCCCCGGAGGCCCCGCCAGCGAAGGTGCCAACGACCAGCCGCTCGACGTTCTACTCGAAGACCTCCGTGCCGCCCGCACGGCGCTCCTAAACGCCTTCCGCGCCGTCCCAGAGGCCGATTGGCACCGCTCCGCCATGCTCGACGGCACCCCCGTCACGCTCTTCGACCTCGCCCTCCGCATCGCGCGCAACGACGCCGACCAGCTCCGCGACCTCGCCTACCGTCTCCACGGGAGCCAGCTCTCGGAGCGCTCCTAGGGCGCGCGGTGGGTCCTCGAGTTCCACTTTCGCCTGCACGAGCTGTAAGACGAACACCGAAAGGTGATAGATTCATGGCGTGACGGAACGTCGTCACCTACGCCTCGTAGCTAGCCGGCACCTCTACCGCCGGGGTTCACCCCCGGCATCGCCCCTCCCCCGCTTCTCGTACATGGCCGCCTCCACTGGCGCCGCCTACGACGACCTTGCCACGGCCTTCCGCCACGGCAACTTCAAGCCGCTGTACTTCTTCTACGGCGACGAGGGATTCCTCATGGACGAGCTGCAGGCGCTGCTCGTCGAGCACGCCTTACGCCCGGAGGAGCGCGCCTTCAACCTCGACATCGTGCACGGCCCCGAGGCGAGGGCGCAGGCCGTCCTCGCGCAGTGCGCGAGCTATCCCATGATGGCCGAGCGCCGTGTCGTGGTCGTGCGGGGGTTCGAGCAGCTGGAGGAAAACCGGCTCTTCCAGGGCTACGCCGAGCGCCCCAACCCCACAGCCGTCGTCCTTCTGCTGTGCTATGGGAAGCCGAACCTCACGCAGCACCCCTACCGTGCGCTCAAACAGCACGCCGTGTGGGCCGAGTTCAAGCCGCTTTACGAGCGCCAGATCCCCGGCTGGATCGCCCAGCGCCTCAAGGCGAAGGGAGCGGCCGTGGAGGGCGGGGCGGCGCAGATGCTCGCCGAGGCCGTCGGGACGAACCTCCGCGCGGCGGCGATGGAGGTCGACAAGCTCGCGGCCTATGTGGGGGACCGGAAGGCCGTCACCGAGGACGACGTGGTGCACGCGGCCGGGCGCTCCCGCGAGGCCAACGTGTTCGAGCTCCAGAAGGCGGTCGGGTTGGGCGAGCATGCCCGAGCCCTCGCCATTGTTGAGGCGCTGCTGGCGCAGGCCTCAAACCGACGCGGCGAGGCGCTCCTCGTTGTGTCGGTCCTGTCGGGCTTCCTCGTCAAGCTGTGGAAGCTCCAGGACGCTGTCAGGCAGCGGCTCCCCGAGAAGGAGATGGCCGCCCTCGTCGGCGTCAACCCGTTCTTCATCCGCGAGTACCTCGTCAGCCTGCGGCGGTTCGACAGGGCCACGCTCCGGCGTGGCTTCGAGACGTTGCTGGCGGCGGACGCCGAGCTCAAGGGCGGCTCGGCCCGCGATGAGCGCCTCGTGCTCGCCCTCGCGCTGGGCCGCCTCCGAGAGCGGCCCGCTCAGGCGCAACGGGCGCGCAATGAAGCCGTATCCCCGTTCGTTTAACCAAACACTCGGGCACGGTCCTTGACTCCTAAGCCCTTGCTGACAAACTTGCGGTAGCCCTTCCCGCGCGCTGCCGCCCATCCCCGGAGCATTTCATGCCCAGCACGCTCAAGAAGCAGACCTTCGCGAAGGCCTCCGCCCCGCGCACGCCCTCGAGCAAGCACTACGAGGCCCTGCTCCAGATGAGTGACGAGGACCTCATGAGCCAGTTCCAGGTCGGGACGGTCGAGGCCTTCGACATCCTCGTGAGCCGGTACAAGGAGCCCCTGACGAACTACATCTACCGCTTCCTCGGCGACATGAAGGAGTGCGAGGACCTCCTCCAGGAGACGTTCCTCCGCGTGTACCGGAACCGCCACTCCTACCGCCGCATCGCGAAGTTCTCGACGTGGCTCTACACCATCGCCGGCAACCTCGCCCGGAGCGAGTACCGGAAGCGGAAGCGGCGCCGGCTCTACTCCCTACAGTCCGTCAATCGCGACGACGAGGAGTACGAGGTGGAGATCCCCGACGAGACGTTCTCCCCGGACAAGCACACCGAGAGCCAGATCCAGGACCG
>DASPKS010000073.1:0-8548 GCA_035628035.1 Rubricoccaceae bacterium | reverse complement strand
AACAGGTCGATCCCGAGCGCAGGGGGGCTGCCGTAGATAACGTCGGTGTTGGCGGCGTTGTAGAACGCCATCATCGAGCGTGTGGTGTCGAAGTGGATGAAGTCATCCAGCGCGGCCCCGAGGTCGCTGTCCATCCAGACCCCCACGCGGGCGCTGTCGATGAGCGCGCTGTTCCGGTTGATCAGGCGGTAGCGATAGACCGTCGCCTGGTTCAGCGCCGTCTCCGTGCTGTTGATCGCGAAGGCGAGCACCTGGACCTCCACACCGAGCGGCGCCGACTTGCTCTCCGCGTGGACGTTCCCCACGTCGTTCATCACCCAAAACGCTGTCTGGCTCCCGTGGATCACGGGGCGCTCGCCGGCCGCGAGGTTGATGACCTGCTCGCGCGAGGTAGGGATGACCGGGTTGCCCATCGCGTCCACGGCAGGCGCGCCGAGCCCGACGGGCCACTCGGCGAGGTCGGGGGTAGCCGGGCCGCCGTTCTCGTACGTCTCCACGTCGGTCGTGCTCACGACGTAGATGCGGTCGTAGCCCGAGCAGTCCGACGGGTTGGGGAGGGTGGCGCCGGGGTCGAGCGGTCCCGGCCAGAACTCGAACCGCTGGTACGTGGCGGCGGCCGTGCGCAGCGTGCTGCTCACCGTCCCGGCCACCCAGAAGTTGGCCGCGAAGACGGGCGAGCACAGGAAGCCTCCGCAGGCCCCCAGCACATGGGGGACTTCGTAGCCGTTCCCGCTGGTGTAGCCGGGCCCGTAGAACAGGTTACCGCCGTTGAAGAGGCGTGCCTGCACGTCGCTCACGTTCAGCGTGCCCACGGCTTCGCCGGGCGCGCACGAGCCGGGCGTCTGCGCGCGGGCGGAGGTGGGAAGGACCGCGAGGAGAACCCCGAAGCGCAACGCGTAGCGAAAGAGCGTAGCAGAGAGGCGCATGGGAGCAGCAGGCTGGTCCGACCCAGAAAAGGTAGCCGCCGTAGCCGCGCGCCCACCGAGGGCACCTGCTTTCCCCCCTCAGTCCACGGCCGGCTCCAGCATCGCCAGCGTGCCGAGCGCGGCGTCGGTGACCACGCGCGTGCCCACGGGCAGCGTGTACACCGGCGAGACGTGCCCGATGGGGGCGCCCGTCCACGCCGCCACGCGGAGGCCCTGGAGCTGGTCGCGGAGGAGCCAGCGGAGCCCGTCGCCCGGCACGTCGCCGTCGTCGGTGCAGCGGCGGCACTGCCCGAACACGAGCGCCGCCATCTCGTCGAAGGCGCCGGCGAGGCGGAGCTGCGTCAGCATCCGGTCGATCCGGTAGAGCGACTCGGCCACCTCTTCGACGAACAGCACGTGCCCGGCGAAGCTCGGGAGGTAGGGCGTCCCGACGAGCCCGGCCAGTACCGACAGGTTGCCGCCGACGAGCGGCCCCTCGGCGACACCCGCGCGAACAGGCAGGAAGTCGCGCCGCCGCTCGAACGGTCCGCTCGCCTCGCCCTCGTCGGCCCCCTCGCCGTCGGGGGCGTCCTCGCCGAAGGCAGGCGTGCGCCCGTGCACGAGCACGTCGCGGAAGGACTCGATGGTGGCCGTCGTCCACGTGCTCCGCCCGACGGGCCCGTGGAACGTGACGAGCCCGCTCTTCTGGTAGATCGCCAGCAGCAGCGCCGTGATGTCGGAGTAGCCGATGAGCGGCTTGGGGTTGGCGCGGATGGCGTCGAAGTCGAGCAGCGGGAGGAGGCGCGCGCAGCCCCACCCGCCGCGGAGGGCGAGGACGGCGTGCACGTCGCGGTCCGTGAACATCTCCATGAGGTCGGCCGCGCGGTCGGCGTCGGTACCGGCGAGGTAGCCGTGCCGCGTGAGGCAGTAGCGGCCCACCTTCGCGCGGAAGCCGAGCGCCTCGACGACCTCCTGCGCTTCTTCGAGCACGCCGGGCCCGTCGAGCCGCGAGGCGGGGCACACGAGCCCGACGGTATCGCCGTAGCGCAGCCGCGGCGGCTTGACGAGCGGGAGCCGGCGCGTGGTCTCGTGCGCCGTCTGGGCGGCCGCAACGCCCGTACCGGCGAGCGGCGCGGCGAGGGCGCCGAGCCCGAGGAGGCGGAGCACGTCGCGGCGCGAGGGGGCGCCGCCGGAGGCGTTGAGATCGGAGGCGAGCGGAGGCACGGGCACGCGGGAGGGCAGTGCCCGAAGCTAAGGCGGTCGGTAGCCCTTCCCCTAGAGATCGGACGCCGAGCGGGCGTATCCTTTCGCCGAACCGTTGACGTCCGCATGCCCCGCGCCTTCTTCCTCCTCATCGCCGCCGTCACCTTCGCGTCGGCCGCGTGCGCGCAGCCGGAGTCGTCCGCTGTTGCGCCGCCCGCCCGCGCCGTCGCGCTCACGTTCGACGACCTCCCGCTCAACGCTGGCCCGGAGGCGCTCGGCTGCGACGCCGACGCGCTCCTCGCGATGCACGACCGGCTCCTCGCCCACCTCGCCGCCTACGAGGCGCCCGCCGCCGGGCTCGTCAACGAGGGGCGCGCGTGCGACCGGCTCCCGGCGGGCACGCTAGAAACGATCCTCACACGCTGGCTCGACGCGGGCCACACCCTCGGCAACCACACCTACTCGCACCCCGACCTCGTGACCTCCTCGGTCGAGGACTACACCGCCGACATCGTGCGCGGCGAGGCGATCACGCGGCGGCTCCTCGAAGCGCGCGGGCAGCGCCTCCGCTACTTCCGCCATCCCGACCTCCGCACCGGCGACACCGAAGAAAAGAAGGCGGCCGTCGAGGCGTTCCTGCAAGAACGCGGCTACACCATCGCGCCCGTCACCATCGACAGCGACGAGTGGGTCTTCGCTGCCGCCTACGCCCGCGCCTTCGCGCGCGGGGACTCGACGACGGCGCGGCGCATCCGGGCCGAGTACCTCACGTGGTCGGAGGCCGTCGTCGAACACTTCGAGGGGTGGAGCCGCGAGGTCGTCGGCTACGAGCTCCCGCAGATCGCGCTCCTCCACGCCAACCTCCTCCACGCCGACGCCGCCGGCGACCTCTTCGCGATGTACGCGCGGCGCGGCTACCGCTTCGTCACGCTCGACGAGGCGCTGCGTGACCCGGCCTACGCACGGCCCGACCCGTACGTCGGCCGGTACGGCAACTCATGGCTGCACCGGTGGGCGCGCGGCGTGGGGCGGGAGGTCCGCTGGGAGCCTGACGCGCCGGACTGGGTCGTCGCGTACTACCGCGCGGAGGACTAGGCCGATGGCGCGCGTGATCCAGACGGGCGACACCGCCGCCAAGCGGCGCCACGCCCACCTCCGCTCCTGCGCCGAGGTCCTCCGCCTCCTTGCGCCCCGCCCCGACGTCGCCGCCGGCCGGTTCGACGAGGAGGCCCGCGACATGACGGCGTTCCTCGTCTTCGCGCTCCGCGGCATCGCCGCCTCCATCGAGGAGAGCGCGCAGGCGTGGGACGACCGGAACTACTGGAAGAAGTCCGAGAGGCTCCGCGCCGACTGGCGGTGGGCCGCCCGCACCGCCGACGCCCTCGCGGCTGCCGCGCTCGCTGACCGCTGGGCCGACGTGCCGCCGCTCCTCGTCGGTCTCGTGCCCCACCTCCAGACGATCACCGTCACGCAGGCCACGCGCGACGCCGACTGGTGGTGCGGCGCGATGAAGGCGCTCCGGAAGCAGGCCGGATGACGCCGCGCCTCGCCTTCCCGGCCTACGCCATCGAGACGCGCGACGAGGGCGGGAAGCTGTTCGTGCGCGACCCCATCCGGCGGCGGTGGGTGCGGGGCACGCCTGAGGAGTGGGTGCGCCAGCACCTCCTCCGCTACCTCGGCGACCTCGGCTACGCGCCGGGCCTGCTCGCGGTCGAGAAGGGGTTCCCCTACGGCGGGAAGCTCTGGCGCGCGGACGTCGTCGCCTACGGCCGCACGGGGCAGGCGCTCCTCCTCGCCGAGTGCAAGGCGCCAGAGGTGACGGTCACGCAGGCGACGTTCGACCAGCTCGCGCGGTACAACGCCGTCGTGCGTGCCCACGCGCTCGTCGTCACCAACGGGCTCGTACACTACTGCTGCGTGGCCGACGCGGGCGGCTGGCAGTTCGTCGAGGCGATCCCGGCGGCCGCTGACCTCAACCCTTAAACAGCCTCGGCGGCAACGGGGGCGGCCGGCACCGGAGGACGAACGCGGGGGCCCAGGCGGGGGCGCGCGGCGAGGTGCGCCACGGCGGCGTTCACGAGGAGCAGCCCCACGATGGCCTGCAGCGCGAGCAACGGGCGCGTGAACGTGAACGTCTGGAGGAGCGCGACGACGAGCCCGGCGGGCACCGCGAGTAGGAGCGGGGCAAGCCGCTCGGCCGCGTTGAACCGGTCGGCGCGGCGGGCGAACGGGGGACGGCGGTGCGCGAGGGCGAGGAGCCGCGTGGCGAGGGCGGTCATGGCGAACCAGAACCCCGCGTGGAGGAGGGCGTGCCCGAGCGGCATCCGCGTCCACAGCGTCACGGCGAGGAGGACGTGGAGCGGGAGGAGCACGCGGTACGTGAGGGCCTGCTGCGCGCCCACCTGGAGCGCGCGCGACGCCGCGCCGGGGAGCGTCCCGAACACCCACGCCCCCTCGGCGTGGTCGGAGAACTGGAGGGTCTGCACCAGGTTGTGCCCGGCGAAGAGGAGGACGACGAGGAGCGAGAGGTGGAGGCGGAGCGCCTCGTCCTCCAGCACGTTCTCCGAGCCGAGCACGAAGAGGTCGCCGAGGCCGCCCATCCACCACCCGAAGAGGGCGAACCCGAGCGGGAGGAAGGCCGCCGGCCAGAGCCGCCCCCGCACGAGGCGGTCGGAGCGGAAGGCGGCGCACGCGAACCCGTAGGCCGCCCGCGGCGCGGGCTGTCGGACGAGCGCGCGCTCGATCCCCGTGAGGGCGCGGGGCGCACGGGGGCGGCCATCGGCGCGGCGGCCGCTGCCGGCCACGCGCGTGAGTACGCGGAAGTAGCGCGACGGGAAGAACCCGGCGAAGGCGCCGACGAGGAGCCCCGTCGAGCCGAGGAGCGCGGCGAGGCCGAGCGTGGAGCGGCCGGAGAGGAGGTCGGCCAGCCACGCCGCCGGCCACCACGGCGCGTCGGCGCCGGCGCCCTCCTGCGAGCCGATCCACTGGTAGCCGAGCACGAGGAGCGCCACGAGCAGCGCGCGGGCGACCCCCAGCACCGGCCGCAGCACGCGGGGTGGCAGCCCCAGCGTGAGCGCCCAGAACACGGCGAGCGACGCCGCGGCCGTCCACAGCATCCCGGCGGCAACGAGCGCGCCGACCGAGAGCGCAGCGCCGATCCCGTGGGCCCACGCCACACGCGCGGCCACCGGCGCCGCCACGGCCAGCGCCATCAGCACGAAGTGCAGCGCGATGGCGACGAGGCGGGCGCCGTAGTGCTGCCCTTCCGACGCCGGCAGCGTCATCAGCCACGCGTTCTCCTTCGGCCGCCCCATCAGCTCCTCATACGAGCCCACCACGCCGAAGGCGGCGAAGACGAGCCCGAAGCTGCCCGCCACGCGGAGGGCCTCCTCCGGCGTGAGGCCACTGAGGGAGAGGGCCAGCACGAGCCCCGAGAACCCGTACGCCACGGCGGTCATCACCAGGCGCGAGGCGCGGGCGCGCCCCGTGCGGGGGTGCCGGAGGTCCAGCTTGAGCTGGGCGGCGACGAGGGTGCGGAGGGGCGAGGGCACGGCTAGTTGGCAGGGCGCAGCCCGCGCCGGACGGAGTCGGCGCGGAGGGAGTCGCGGATCTGGTACTGCCGGGTGATCCACGCGCTCCAGCGGCGGGCGTTGGCGGCGTGCTCGGCGCCCGTCCGCGCGAACGTGTGGCCGCCCGTCCCATTGGCGACGAAGTAGAGGAAGTCGTGGCGCTCGGCGTTCAGCACGGCCTCGATGGAAGCGTCGGAGGGGTTCGTGATGGGGCCGGGCGGGAGACCGTCGACGAGGTAGGTGTTGTACGGGCTCGGAAACTGGTAGTCCCTCAACAGGAGCCGGCGCATCGGGCCGCCGTCGGCCTGCATGAGGGCGAACTGCACGGTGGGGTCGGCCTGGAGCCGCATCCGCACGGCAGGCGTCCGCCCGAGGAGGCGGTTGAGGTACACCCCCGCGATGCGGGGCCGCTCCTCGGGCACGCGCGCCTCCCACTCCACGATGGACGCGAGCGTGATGACCTCGTCGGGCGTGAGGCCGAGCGCGCGCGCCGCCGCGCGTTTGTCTTGGGTCCAGTACCGCTCGTGCCAGTTGTGGATGCGCTCGATCGCCCGCTTCGCGTTCGTCGTCCAGAACACGTCGTACGTGTTCGCGCGCATGTGCCCGAAGAGGTGGATCAGGTCGGTGCCGAGGGAGTCGGCGAAGGAGGTGTCGCGGAGGGCGACGCGGACGGCGGCGGAGTCGGTCCCGAGCTGGCGGCGGAGCGCGGCGGCGAACTGCGCGGGCGTACGCCCCGGCGGGACCGTGATGCGAATGGGGTCCTGGAGCCCCTTCCGGATCTTGTCGAGGAGCGCCCAGTTGCTCATCCCGTCGGCGACGAGGTAGTGGCCGGGCTTCACCTGCTCCCCCCACCCCGTCAGCCGCCCGAACCACCGGAGCGTGGTGCGCGAGCGGATCAGCCCGGCGCTTTCGAGGGAGTCGAGCACGGTCTCGAACGTGGCCCCTTCGGGGACCTTCACGCCGCGCCCCTCCTCGGCCCCCCGCGCGTTGGGCGCGAAGGCGAGGGCGTACCCGATCCCGAGCCCGATCAGGCCCAGGACGACAGCGAGGAGGAGGAGGCGCTTCATGGGGGAGGCAGGGCGGGGCTCAAACGGACGAAAACCGGGCCGGGCGGGGAGGAGCCGTTTTAGCGGGCGGGATTGTCTACGCCCGGGCTGACCCCCTCGGCGCGTGCGTGCGGGTGAGACGTCGCCTCAGCCGGGCCGCTGCTGGCGACTGTCCACCGTGCAGACGGTGTGGATGCCCCCGCGCACGTTGTAGTCGGTGGTCACGACGAGGTACTCGGCGTCCTCGAGGTGGCGGCGGAGGTCCTCGAAGAGGAGCGCCGTGATGTCCTCCTGCGCCGCGCCGACGTGGCGCCACGAGAGGAGGTAGTACTTCAGGCTCTTCAGCTCGACGAGCCACGAGCGCGGGACGTACTCGATGCGGACCTTCCCGAAGTCGGGCAGCCCCGAGAACGGGCACAGCGCCGAGAACTCGCCCGGCTCGGTCTCATAGACGACCACCTGCCGCGCGTCGTGGACGTACGGGAGGCGGTGGATCTCCTGCTGTCGGGCCTCCGGCGGGAGGAACAGCCCGACCCGCCCCTCCGGGCGAATGCCGTGGCGGGCCATGTGGTCCAGCGAGAGGCGCGTGTGGCGGAGGGCCTCGTCCTGGAGGGCTTCGAGCGGGTCGTCGAGGGGGTCGGTGGGGGGCGTGTCGCGCATGCGGGCGTCGGCTCGGGGACGGCACTGTACGTCCCCGCCGGGCCCCGGTTCGTCACAGGCGGTGGCCCGGGCCCAATCTTCGGCGAATCCCCGCCCTACCTTGTCCCCTGTCTTCTGTCCCCTCCCTTCTGCCATGGCCTCCGCGCTCGTGCTCCTCTCGGGCGGGCAGGACTCGACCACCTGCCTGTTCTGGGCCCGAAAACACTTCGACCACGTCGAGGCCGTCGGCTTCGACTACGGGCAGCGCCACCGCGTCGAGCTCGACCAGGCCGAGAAGATCGCCGCCGTCGCGGGCGTCCCCTTCACCGTGCTCGACCTCTCCGGTCTCCTCTCCGGCAGCGCGCTCACCGAGGCCGGCCGGGACACGAACGCGCCGCACGACCTCGCCCCCCACCTTCCGGCGTCGTTCGTGCCTGCCCGGAACGCGCTCTTCCTCACGGCCGCCGCCGCGTTCGCCTTCCCCCGCGAGATCCGCGACCTCGTCGGGGGGATGTGCCAGACCGACCACTCGGGGTACCCCGACTGCCGCAGGGTCTTCATCGACGCCCAGCAGGAAGCCCTCTCGCTCGCCCTCGACGCGCCGCTCCGCATCCACACCCCCCTGATGGATCTCACGAAGGCGGAGACGTGGCGGCTCGCCGCCGAGCTGGGCTGCCTCGACGTCGTCGTCGAGATGAGCCACACCGACTACCACGGCGACCGGAGCGAGCGGCACGACTGGGGCTACGGCCGCCTCGACAACCCGGCCAGCGTCCTCCGCGCGAAGGGCTACGAGGAGGCCAAGGCGAAGGGCTGGATCTGATGGCGACGGCGTACCGGGTGAAGGCGATCTGGAAGACGCTCCAGGGCGAGGGGTTCTGGGCTGGGCGCCCCGCCGTGTTCGTCCGCTTCGTCGGGTGCAACCTGTGGAGCGGCTACGAGGACGACCGCGCGCGCGACGCCGCCCGCACCGGCGCTGCCTGCCCGCTGTGGTGCGACACCGACTTCACGCGCGAGGGGAGCGCCCGCTACGCGGCCTCCGCCCTGGCCGCCGCGATGGCGGAGATCGGCGGCCCCATCCGGTTCTGTGTGCTCACCGGCGGCGAGCCGTTGTTACAGACCGATGCCGCGCTCATTCGCGCGCTCCACGCCGCCGGGTTCTTCGTCGCCGTCGAGACGAACGGGA
>DASPKS010000072.1:0-13689 GCA_035628035.1 Rubricoccaceae bacterium | reverse complement strand
GCTCGAAGCCGGAGAGATCCGCTCGGCCGAGCGCGACGCCGACGGCGTCTGGCGCGCGAACGCGTGGGTGAAGAAGGGCATCCTCCTCGGCTTTCGCCTCGGCGAGCTGGCCGACTTCTCCGCGCCGCCGTTCTCGTTCCTCGATAAGGACACCTTCCCCGCGCGCACGTTCGGCCTCGACGACGGCGTGCGGGTCGTGCCCGGCGGGAGCACCGTCCGGCGCGGCGCCTACGTCGCCCCCGGCGTGGTGTGCATGCCGCCGATGTACGTGAACGTGGGCGCCTACATCGATGCCGGGACGATGGTGGACTCCCACGCGCTCGTGGGGAGCTGCGCGCAGATCGGGAAGAACGTCCACCTCTCGGCGGCGGCGCAGGTGGGCGGCGTGCTGGAGCCCATCGGCGCCGCGCCCGTCGTGATCGAGGACGACGTGTTCGTGGGGGGCGGGTGCGGCGTGTACGAGGGGACGGTGGTGCGCGAAGGCGCCGTGCTCGCGGCCGGCGTCATCCTCACGCGCTCGACGAAGGTGTACGACCTCGCGAACGAGCGCGTGCTCGCGGCAGGGGAGGGGGTGCCGCTGGAGATCCCGTCGGGGGCCGTCGTCGTGCCCGGCGCGCGGGCGGTGGGGAGCGAGTTCGGGGAGCGGCACGGGCTCCACCTCGCCGCCCCCCTCATCGTGAAGTACCGCGACGCCCGCACCGACGCGGCCACGACGCTGGAGGAGGCATTGCGCTGATCAACGTCGCACTAAGGAAGCCTAGCAGGCTCGCACCAAGACCCTTCTGATATTCCGGAGAACAACGCGCTTGCTGCTGCTTTTGCCTCTGCTACGCCCGGGTGGTAGCTATCACCAAGCGTTCTCCACTCTCTGTCACATACTACCAGTTGAACGCCCTGGGCGACGGTGTATCCCGTGATAGCGAGGGCCGCAGGTGGGGCGTCACTCCAACCATCAAGGATAGAGGCGAGTGCTTCGGTCGGCTCGTTTGCCTTAGACAACGAGAGGTAAAGCATAACATCGGCTCCATCGATCATGGAGGGTGGCGGCACCATGATGCTCATTGTTGAGCCCACGTCAGGCGCCGTCAAACGGCCGCGAGGTGGTCGAAGCCGGGCGCGGCGGCGCCGACGGTCGTGAACCGCTCGCTCTCGGCCGAGGCCCGCCACAGCGACACGTCCCACTCGGGCAGCAGCACCACGCGCCCGTGCTCCTCCGTCACCACGTTCGTCTGCGCGGCCAGCGCCGCCACCACGGCCTCGGCCGGCTGCCCGAACACGTCCACCCCGCGGAGCGTCACCGTCACGTCGGGCGCGAGGGTGGCCTCCACCACCTCCACCACCGGCTCCATCCCCCCGTAGTGCACGTGGAGCCCGGCCGCGTCGAACGCGTCGGCGGGGTGGCTGGCGTCGCGCGTGCGGCGGTAGGGGCGGGGCCGCTCGGGCACCGCCGCGTACACCTCGCGCTGGCCCATCCCGAAGCGGACGGGGCCGATCCCCTCTTGCGGCTTGATCTCGTAGGTGGGCATGGCGGCAGGATACGGCTTAGCGCGAGCGGTAGAGCGCGGCCAGCAGCGCGATGAACGCGGTGTAGAGCGCGCTCCCCAGCCACAGCCCCGTCACGAGGAAGAGCGTCCGCGTGTCCTGGTCGAGCGCGAGGACGATCACCATCAGCCCGTGGTGGACGAGCGCGACGACGAGCCCGCCGAGGAACGCCACCGGCGGGGCGAGCCGGAGGTACTCCCCCTGGTCCGACCGGAAGAACCCGACGACGAAGCCGATGACGGTCTTGAGCGTCATGTGGAGCCCCCACGTCCCGTAGAGCACGTCCATCAACAGCCCGGTGCCGAAGCCAGCGGCGGTTCCGGCAAGCCGCCCGAACTGCACGGCCTGGAGCGCCACGTAGAGGAGGACGAGGTCGGGGAACGCCCCCCACAACCGGAGCCGCCCGAACACGAGCCACTGCGCCAGCACGACGAGCAGGCCGGTGAGCGCCCGGCGGAGGAGGAGCGGCATCGGGGAGGGGTGAGGACGACGGGCGGTTAAGCTACCACGGGGGCTCGGCTACTCCTCGGCGTCCGCCCGCGGGACGGCCTGCCCGGTGGCGAGCGCCCGCACGATGCGGTCCTGCGCCTGCCCGATGGCCGGCGCGCGGACGGTGTAGTTGTTCGCGATGAGCGCGAAGGCGAGCGTGTGCCCCGTCGGCGCCGTCACGTACCCGGAGAGCGAGCGGACGTACTCCAGCGAGCCGGTCTTGGCGCGGACGGGCACGCCGCTGAGGCGGTAGCGGAGCGTCGAGCGGGCGGCGCCGCCCTCGGGGAGGGAGGCGAAGTACGCGTCGCGCGCGCGGTGCCGGTGCATGATGCGGAGGAGCCCCGCCATCGAGGCCGGCGTGACGAGGTCCTTCCGCGAGAGCCCGCTGCCGTCGCGGATCGAGAGGTCGTCGGCCTCGACGTCGCCCCCTTCGAGGAGGGCCTGCACGCGGCGTGCGCCGCCGGCCGTCGAGCCGCCGCCGACGGTGCGGAGGAGCTGCTCGGCGTAGAAGTTGTCGCTCCGCCGGTTCGTCCGCGCCACGAGCGCGGCCATCGGCGGGGAGACGTGCGCGAGGAGCGGCTCGCGCCCCTCGTACTCGATGGGCTCGTCGAGCTCGTCCACGTCCCACACCTCGGCGTCCACGGCGATGCTGTCGGCGCGGAGCGCGGCGGCGAAGGCGTGCATCGCGAACAGCGTCGGGTTGTCGACGGGGAGGCGCACCGTCCCCCGGTACCGCGCCGACACCGAGCCCGACAGCTCGACGACGTTCGTGCCGAGCCGCCGCCGCACACGGAACGGACCGAAGCCATTGCCGCGCCGCACGCCCACGCGGTTGTGGACCTCCACGTACCCGCCCGGCTTCGCCTCCACGCTCGCGCGCCCGCCCCCCGCGCCGGCGATCTCCAGCGCGACGAGGTTGTCGGCGTACGAGAGCCCGCTCGCGGCGGGCGCGTAGTTCTCGATGGTCACGTGCGTCACGTCCCAGCCCTCCGCCCAGGGCTCGTCGTCGAACACGTCGTCGTCGCCGATCAGGCGGCCCTCGATGCGGCGGATGCCGGCCGCGCGGAGCCTCCCGGCCCACGTCTCGAAGGGGTCGTCCTGCACGTAGCGGCTGCCGAAGGTGGGGTCGCCGGAGCCGCGCACGACGAGGTCGCCGCGAAGCGTGCCGTCGGGGGTGACCTCGCCAAAGGAGTAGAGCCGCGTGACGTAGCGATAGTCGGGCCCGAGGGCGTCGAGCGCGGCGGCCGTCGTGTAGAGCTTGAGGTTGGAGGCGGGGACGAGGAGGACGTCGCCGTTGTGGGTGTAGACCGTGCGGCCCGTTTCGAGGTCGATCACGTGGATACCCCAGATCGCCGCCGGCAGCGCGGGGTCGCTGAGGATCTCCGTGATGGCCGACCGCACGGCGGGCTCGTAGGCGCCGTCGGTCATCCACACGGAGTCCACTGATGTGGAGTCGTGCGTGGCCGTGGAGTCGGTCGGGGTGGCGGTCGTCTCGGCGGCGCCGAGCCCCCAGACGACGAAGGCCGCCAGGAGCGCGGCGCCGAGGACGAGGGCGGGGGTAGAGAGCCGGCGGAAACGGAGCGGGAAGGGCATCGAACGCAACAGAAGGGCGGTGGGAATCTACGCCGGGGCGGCGCGGCCAGGGCAGAACGCCGGCCCGGCGCCGCTGTATATTGGCCCCGTGTTCGGCTCATCAGCCCTTTGATGGCATCAAGTCGTCAGCCCGCCCGCCGGGCGGCCCAGAAGCCCCGGCCGGCGGTCCGCCGCACCACCGAGGCGCGCCTCGTTTTCAGCCGGCGGAACTACGTGCTCCTCCTGATCGGCGTCGGCCTCATCGTCCTCGGCTACGCCCTCATGCTGGTGGACAACGCGTCGAGCGAGAACCCCGTCGACAGCCCGCTCTCCCTCGTGGTGGCGCCGCTCCTCCTCCTCGGCGGCTACCTCGAGATCGTCTACGCGATCCTCTGGCGGCCCCGGGCCGCACGCGACGAGGCCCGGAGCGAAGCTGCGACGCAGCCGCAGCCCGCGCGCGTCGCGGCGTGAGGGTCGTCCGCTACACCTTCGAGCAGCAGGACGTCGTCCTCGACTTCCACCACTTCGAGGGGTGCACCTTCCGGCGGTGCCGCGTGCACTACTTCGGGTATGGCCCCGTCATGCTCGTCGACTGCGCCTTCGAGGCGTGCTCGTGGGGGTTCGACGGGCCCGCCGCCGCGGCCGTCCGGTTCATGACGGACCTCTACCAGATGGGCGGCGGCGCCCGCGAGCTCATCGAGCAGACGTTCGAGAACATCCGGAGCGGCGTGCACCCCGGCCAGAACTCCCCGCCGACGGTCAACTAGGCGCCGCTCAGTGCCGCCACCGGACGGTGTAGCGCACGCGCACGGTCTCGTCGGCCGCGACGGTGAGGGGGAACTCGAGGGTGTACGCGTCGAGCTCGGTGTGGGGGTGCGACTGCTGCGTGAGCCGCCAGTCGCCCCACAGCCGCTCCACGACGGCGACGTCGGCCGTCGTCTCCTTCCGGTTGCGCACCTCCACCTCCACCGTCCGCTCGGACGTCGTGCTGTTGATCCGCCGCTCGTCGACGACGCGCCGCGTGCCGACGACGTCGAAGGCGTCGCCGATGTAGAGGCGGACGCGCTCGTTCCGCGCGGTGTGCTGGATGCGGTCCTCGCCGAGGAACTGGAGGTTGCCGCGCGCATCGGCCTTGTAGACGCGGACCTTCCCGGCCGGGAGCGGCATCCCCATATGGTTCTCCTCCGTGTTCTCCAACTCCACGACGACGGCCGCGCTCAGCTCGTCGGTGCCCGACCCAGAACCCGGCCGGCGGGGCCGCCACCACCCGAAGGCGTTGGAGCCGTCGAAGACGAGCCGGCGGCGCACGCCCACGTCGGCCGCCGAGAGCAGCGTCATCTGCTTCGTCTCGCGCTCGGCGATGGTCGTGGCCCCTTCGAGCGTGTAGAGGTGGTACTCGAAGAACGCCTCTTCCTGGAACGGCGGCGGGGGCGGGGCCGCCGGCATCGCGCGCTCGTACACGACCCCGTCGGCGAACCCGACCTGGTCCTGCACGCGGCGGACCTCGCCGGCCATGAGCTGGAGCTGCGCCTCGCGGTAGGTGGCCCCGCTCTGGTTGTTGAGCGTGACCCAGCCCGTGAGGTCGATCTGCCGCTCGTCGTCCTGCACCACCGCCACGTAGTCGGCGCTCCACGTGATCCCGTTGGTGAGGTACGACGCCTCGATGCGGTGCGTCGCGGCGCGCTCGACGTCGAGCATCCAGAGGAGCGAGGGGCGGGAGAGGAGGCCGGGCGGGAGGCCGGCCAGCTCGATGGTGCCCTGGGGGTCGACGAGCACGCGGCCGTCGTCGAGGCGGACAATGCGGCCCTGCCCGGGCTGGCTGATGAGCGTGCCCTCGACCGTTTCGAGCCGCCCGTCGGGGAGCGCCCGCGTGAGCCGGATGCGCTGCCCGACGGCCGCGTCGAGCACCGAGTTGGTCCCGATGAGGGCGTACTGGTAGTTCTGCTCGCGCACCGTCACGCCGTTGGGGTCAGTGAGCGACTTCAGCGCGAGGCTCGTCGGGTCGATCTGCGCCGCGACGCCCTCGAAACGGACGAGCGCGCGCCCGCGCGGCAGCGTGATGGGGCGCACCTCGCGCACGACGGCGAACCCGCCGTTGTAGACGGTGAGGGAGACGCCCTCCTGCGTCTCGGGCGCGGAGACGATGGGGGCTTGCGCGGCGGCGGGCATGGCAGCGAGGATGAGAGCCGTGAGGAGGAGACGCATGGCGTGCGGGGGTGCGTGCGGGAAAGTAG
The DNA here is from genome assembly GCA_035628035.1 of Rubricoccaceae bacterium. Classification (GTDB taxonomy): domain Bacteria; phylum Bacteroidota; class Rhodothermia; order Rhodothermales; family Rubricoccaceae; genus DASPKS01. Next base: position 7,852 of record DASPKS010000072.1, on the reverse strand, counting down.
CTGGCAGCCGGGGATAGACGGCCGGGGATAGACGGCCCAGCGGGGCGGATCGTATGGGGTGGGTCTACTTTCCCCCGTCCCGTCACGCCCCCACGCCCGTGAAGCCCCTCGCCGCCCGCACCGACCGCCTCCGCCAGAGCGACATCCGCGCCGTGACCGCCGCCGTGAACCGCGTCGGCGGGATCAACCTCGGGCAGGGGATCTGCGACCTCGCCACGCCCGACCCCGTCAAGGCTGCCACCATCGTGGCCGTCGAGACGGACCGCTCCATCTACACGGCCTACAACGGCATCCAGTCGCTCCGCGAGGGCATCCTCGACAAGGTGCGCGCCTTCAACCGCATCCCCGCCGCCGACGCCGACGAGGTGATGGTGGGCGTCGGCTCCACGGGCGCGTTCGTCGCCACCGTGCTCACGCTCTGCGAGGCCGGCGACGAGGTCGTCGTGTTCGAGCCGTTCTACGGGTACCACACCGGCCTCCTCCGGCTGTTCGGCGTCGTGCCCGTGCTCGTCCCGCTGCACGCGCCCGACTGGTCGGTGGACTGGGCCGCCCTCGAAGGGGCCATCACGCCGAAGACGAAGGCCGTCCTCGTGTGTACCCCCGGCAACCCGCACGGGAAGGTGTGGACCGAGGACGAGCTGCGGCGGCTCCTAGATCTTCTGGAGCGCCACGACCTCTGGGCGATCACCGACGAGATCTACGAGCACATGACCTACGACGGGCGCGTGCACGTCTCGCTGGCGAGCCTCCCCGGCGCGTACGCACGCACCGTCACGCTCTCCGGCTTCTCGAAGACGCTCAACATGACGGGGTGGCGACTCGGCTACGCCGTCGCCGCGCCGCCGGTCATCGAGAAGATGGGGCTCATCAGCGACCTCGTCTACATCTGCGCGCCGGCCCCGCTCCAGCACGGCGTCGCCGCCGCGCTCCCCCTCGACGACGCCTACTACACCGACCTCCAGGCCGACTACACCGCGCGCCGCGCGCTCATGGGCGAGACCCTCGACGCGTGCGGGTTCGTGGCGTCGTGGCCCGAGGGCGCCTACTACGCCTTCGCCTCCTTCGAGCGGCTGGCCGGCCGGCCGGGGTTTGCCGACGACCGGCAGGCGTGCGAGACCCTCATCGCCGAGGCCGGCGTGGCGACGGTCCCCGGCTCGGCCTTCTTTGCCGACCCCGCGCGCGGGCGGCACTACCTCCGCTTCTCCTTCGCCAAGGAGATGGACGTGCTCGACGACGCCTGCCGCCGCCTCCGCGCCGCTTTCGCTGCCTGACGATCAGCCCCCGACGGCGACGATCTCGTGCTCGGGGAAGAAGTAGTTGCTCTCGGTCCGTCCGTTCTCGACGGAGTCCGAGCCGTGGACGGCATTCTCGCCCATCGACGCAGCGAACTGCTTGCGGATCGTCCCCTCGGCCGCGTTGGCCGGGTTCGTCGCGCCGATGACCTCGCGCCACGCAGCGACGGCGCCCTCCTTCTCCAGCACGAGCGGGATGCACGGCCCGCTCGACATGAACGTCGTCAGCTCGCCGAAGAAGGGCCGCTCGCGGTGGACGGCGTAGAACCCCTCGGCCTCGGCCTGCGTGAGCCGCACCAGCTTCATCGCGCGGACGGCGAAGCCCTCCTGGAGGATGCGGTCGAGGATCTTCCCGGCGTGGCCAGCGGCAACGGCGTCGGGCTTGATGATGGCGAGCGTGCGTTCCATGCGTGGGGCGTTTGAGGAGGCCGCCAAACAACCCATGCCGCCACGGGCACGACCGCGAAGTCAGGGCGAATTGGGCGTGCCCGCCCCCTCGTCCTCCGGCACCTGGAAGTGCGGGAGCCGGAGGCGCCAGAAGATGGCGGCGAAGCGAAGCGCGGCAATGAGCCCCATCCCCGCGAGCCCCGCCGCGGCCCGCTCGACGCCCACCCCCTGAAGAGCGAGGTAGCCGAGGCTACCAGCGACGGCCGCCGTGGCGTAGAGGGTCTCCGTCGGCCGGAACAGCAGCGGTACCTCCGCGCTCAGCACGTCACGCACGACGCCCCCCGCCACGCCGGTGAGTGTGCCCATCACCACGACGACGAGCCCGGTGTGGCCCGCCTGCTCGGCCACCTGCGCTCCGCTGATCGAGAACAGCGCGAGGCCCAGCGCGTCGGCGACGAGGAGGGCCGCCCACGGGGGACGGCGGAAGCGCACGTACGCGAGGGTGACGGCCGCAGCGGCCAGCGCCGTCCAGAGGTAGGCCGTGTCGCGGATCCAGAAGGGCGTGCGGTCGAGGAGGAGGTCGCGCAGCGTCCCCCCGCCGACGGCCGTTACGACCGCTAGCACGACGACGCCCACGAGGTCGAACCGCTTCCGACCGGCCGAGAGCGCGCCGCTGGCCGCGAACACGGCAACGCCCAGCAGGTTGAGCATGTGGAGAAACATGGGCCCCGGGCTCCCGCTGGCCTCACCCTTCCCGCCCACCGGTACCCGGGGGGGGAGGGAGCGGGCCGCACATCACGGCCAGCCGCTCGTGCGCCACGCCGAGCGGGAGCCCGACGGCCAGCACGTCGAGGGGAAGGTCCCGTCCCTCGGTGCGCGTCGCGTCGGCCTCGCCGACGGCGTAGAGGCGGAAGACCGAGCGGCCCTCGCGGACGGGCCCTTCGAGCACGTCGCCCTGTGCGGGGGTGTGGCCCGGCGCATCCGTGCGGAGGAGCGTGAACCCGTGCCGCACGGTGCGCGCGGCGAAGGAAGAACACCCCGGCGGCGCGAGGAAGACCACGTGCGCGCCCCACGTCTCGCGCGGTGCGCCGAGGTTGATGCCGAGTCGGCTGCACCCGCCGAGGAGGACCAGCCCCGCGACCAAGAGCGCCCCGCGCATCCCCCTTCTCAGACGTGCCGCTCGGCGTGGTAGCTCGACCGCACCAGCGGCCCACTCTCCACGTGCCCGAGCCCCTTCGCCTCGCCGATCGCCTTGTACCGGGCGAACTCGTCGGGGTGGACGAACCGCTCCACCGGCAGGTGCATCCGCGTCGGCTGGAGGTACTGCCCGATCGTCATCACGTCGAGCCCAACGCCGACGAAGTCGTCCATCACCTGCGCCACCTCGTCCTCCGTCTCGCCGAGGCCGACCATGATCCCGCTCTTCGTGCGGAGGCCGTACTCGTCCTTCGCCATCTGCAGCACGTCGAGCGAGCGCGGGTAGCTCGCCTGCGGGCGGACGCGCCGGTAGAGCCGCGGGACCGTCTCGACGTTGTGGTTGAGGAGGTCGGGCCGCGCGGCGAAGACCGTTTCGAGCGCCGGCCGGAGCCCGCGCATGTCGGGGATGAGCACCTCGATGGTGCAGCCGGGGATCTCCTCGCGGACGCGCCGGATCGTCTCGGCGAAGATGGGCGCCCCGCCGTCCTCGCGGTCGTCGCGGTTGATGGAGGTGACGACGACGTGCCGGAGCCCCATGAGGTGGGCGGCCTCGGCCACGCGGCGCGGCTCGTCCCAGTCGAGGTCCTTCTCCGTGGGGCGGCCGGTCTGGACGGCGCAGAACGAGCACGACCGCGTGCAGACGTTCCCGAGCACCATAAACGTGGCGGTCCCGGCCGTCCAGCACTCGCCCATGTTAGGGCAGCGCGCGCTCTGGCAGACGGTGTGGAGGCGGTTCTGCTCGATGGCGTCCTGCACCTGCCGGAACCGCTCGCCGTAGGGGAGGCGCACGCGAAGCCAGTCGGGCCGCTGGCCGGGCCGGTTCGCCGCCGGCGGCTTCTCGACCACTGGCAGCTCGAGGAGGCCGCCGTCGAAAGCAGCCCCGTCGCCGGCATCCGGGCGCGCTTTCTGGAGGGCGATGTCGCCGGGGCGGAGGGGGGCGGCCGGGTCGGCCATAGTAGGCGGGTAAACGTGCTGATACAAGGTACGCACGGGGGTTCCCGGCCGCCCCGGCGCGGCGGGCACCGTGGCTATCTTGGCCGGCCTCACGCGCCACGCCCATGCAGGTCACCGACGTCGTCTCCAAGGACCTTCCCGAGCCGTCTTCCGTCCACGCCATCCTCGGCCGGCACATCCTTGCCGACGGGTACCCGTTCGTCCTCGACATGGAGGGGAGCCAGGGCGTCCACCTGCGCGACGCCGCGACGGGGAAGACGTATGTCGACCTCTTCACGTTCTACGCCTCGCACCCGCTCGGGATGAACCACCCGAAGCTGTCGGGGCCGGGCGAGGCCGCCGAGGCGTTCCGCGCGCGCCTCCTCGACGCCGCCCTCAACAAGGTCGCCAACTCCGACGTCTACACCCCGCACATGGCCCGGTTCGTACAGACGTTCGAGCGGGTGGGGATCCCTGAAGAACTGCCGTACGCGTTCTTCATCGAGGGCGGCGCGCTCGCGGTCGAGAACGCGATCAAGACGGCGTTCGACTGGAAGGTGCGGAAGAACTTCCGGCGGGGGTACCGTACGGAGCGCGGGCACCAGGTGCTCCACTTCGAGCGGGCCTTCCACGGGCGGAGCGGCTACACGATGAGCCTCACGAACACCGACCCGACGAAGACCGCGCTCTTCCCGAAGTTCGACTGGCCCCGCGTGACGACGCCGCAGTGCAATGGGCCCGCCGACGAGGCCGACGTCGAGGAGCGCGAGGAGGCCGCGCTCAACCAGGCCAAGACGTTCTTCCACCTCCACAAGGACGACATCGCCGCCATCATCACCGAGCCCATCCAGAGCGAGGGCGGCGACAACCACTTCCGCCCGCAGTTCCTCCAGGCCCTCCGCCAGCTCGCCGACGAGAACGACGCCCTCCTCATCTTCGACGAGGTCCAGACCGGCGTCGGCCTCACGGGCACGTTCTGGTTCTACGAGCAGACCGGCGTCGTCCCCGACGTCATCGCCTTCGGGAAGAAGACGCAGGTGTGCGGGATCCTCGCCTCCCGCCGCATCGACGAGATCGACGACAACGTCTTCCGGCTCTCGAGCCGGATCAACTCCACATGGGGGGGCAACCTCACCGACATGGTCCGCTTCGACCGCATCCTGGAGGTGATCGAGGAGGACGCCCTCGTCGAGAACGCGGCGACCGCGGGCCTGTACCTCCAGGAGCGCATCCGGGGGCTGGCCGAGCGGTTCGAGGCCGTCGAGAACCCGCGTGGGAAGGGACTGATGTGCGCGTTCGACCTCCCCGACACGGGGACGCGGCAGCGCGTGCTCGACCGGGCCTACGAGCACGGCGCGATCATCCTCGGCTGCGGGCCGCGTTCGATCCGCTTCCGCCCGGCCCTCTGCGTCACCGAAGCCGACCTCGACGAGGGGCTGGCGCTGCTGGAGCGGGCCCTCGCGGACGAGCTCGAAGCCTGACCTTCAACGGCCGGATAGGGCGGGGGGCCTATTGCCAAACTGCCCGCCCGTTTGTTTCCTGCGTGGTTGGATAGACGCGCAGCAACGGTATGACACGACGGATCGGGGGGCGGGTGATCGCGGCGGTCTGGGCCCTGGCGGGCCCGGCCCACGCGCAGCAGGTCGGGTTCGACCGGCTCACGCTGGAGAGCGGGCTCTCCCAGAGCACGGTGATGAGCACGCTCCAGGACCGCCGGGGCTTCCTCTGGTTCGGGACGGAAGACGGGCTCAACCGCTACGACGGGTACGAGTTCGTCGTCTACCGCCACGACCCCGCCGACTCCCGCTCGCTCTCGGACAACTACGTCCTCGCCCTCCACGAGGCCCCTGACGGCGCGCTCTGGGTGGGCACCTCCGACGGGGGCCTGAACCGGTTCAACCCCGCGACGGGCCGCGCGACGGCCTACCGCCACGACGAGGCGAACCCGGCGAGCCTCGCGCACGACCGCGTGACCGCGCTGGCCGGCGCCCCCGGCGGGCGCGTATGGGCTGGCACGCGCGGCGGCGGACTCGACCTCCTTGACCCGCGCACGGGCCGCTTCCAGCACTTCCGCCACGACTCGACCGACGCGCGCTCGCTCCCCAGCGACGACCTCTGGGCGCTGCTGACCGACCGGCGAGGGCGGCTGTGGGTCGCCACGCGCGGGGGTGGGCTCGCCCGCCTCGACCCGGGCACCCGCCACTTCGTCCGGTACCAGCACGACCCTGCCAACCCCCGCTCGCTCCCCGGCGACGACGTGCTCGCCCTCCACGAGGATCGCGACGGAACGATCTGGGTGGCCGTGATGGGCGGCGGCCTCGCGCGGTTCGACCCCGTTACCGAGCAGTTCGACACGTTCCGCCACGACCCTGCGAACCCCAACTCCCTCTCCAGCGACGCCGCCGTGGCCGTCTGGCGCGACGCGCGCGGCGGGGTGTGGGTGGGGACGTGGGGCGCGGGGCTGAACCGGCTCGACCCCCGCACGGGCCACGTCACGCGCTACCGGAACGACCCCCGCGACCCCCGCAGCCTCAGCGACGACTACATCCGCTCGTTCTACGAGAGCCCCGACGGCGCCGGGCTGTTCTGGGTGGGCACCGTCAGCGGAGGCGTGTCGGTCTATAACCCCGCCCGCGAGCGCTTCCACCACGTCCGCCACGACCCGAACGACCCGGCCGGCCTCATCGCCGACTACGTGTGCGCCTTCGCGGAGGGCCCCGACGGGGCGCTCTGGGTGGCCACGCGCGACGGGCTCAGCCGCCGCGGGCCCGACGGGCGGTTCGAGCACTTCGTCCACGACCCTGCGCGGCCCGGCAGCCTCGCCAACTCGTACGTGCGCGCGCTGCTGACGGACCGGCGCGGGACGCTCTGGGTGGGCACGGCCGAAGGGCTCGACCGGTTCGACCCGCGGTCGCGCTCGTTCACGCACTTCCCCCACCAGGCGGACCCCGGCGGCGACATCAACGCGAACCGGGTGTACGTGCTGCTCGAAGACCCGAGCGGGTGGCTGTGGGTCGGCACGCGCGTCGGGCTCTACGCCTTCGACCCCGTGCGCGGGGCGTTCGTCCGCCACTTCACGCACAGCCCCGACGACTCCACCACGCTCTCCAACGACGAGGTCATCAGCCTCGCGCTCGGCCGCGACGGCGCGCTCTGGGCGGGGACCGTCGGCGGGCTCAACCGCATCGACCGGCGGACGAGCCGGATCACGCGCTACGAGCACGACCCCGCCGACGGCGCCAGCCTCTCGAACGACCGCGTCTTCTCCATCCACGTCGCTGCCGACGGGGCCGTGTGGGTGGGCACGAACAACGGGCTGAACCGGCTGCTCGACGCCCGCACCGGCCGGTTCCGCCGCTACACCACACGCGACGGCCTCCCGAACGACCTCGTCTACGGGATCCTGGAGGACGCCGCCGGCGGGCTCTGGCTCAGCACGAACCTCGGCCTCGCCCGGCTCGACCCCCGCCGCGGCACCTTCCGCCGGTTCGACGTCTCCGACGGGCTCCAGTCGAACGAGTTCAACCAGGGCGCCTACTACCGCGCACGGAACGGCGACCTCCTCTTCGGCGGCATCGCCGGGTACAACCGGTTCGACCCCGAGGCGATCCGCCCGAACCCGCACGTGCCGCCCGTCGTGCTCACGCGGTTCCGCATCTTCGACGAGGCCGTCCGGCCGCAGCGCGACCGGCGGGGAGCGATTCGCCTTACGCACCGGCAGAACTTCTTCTCGTTTGAGTTCGCCGCGCTCGACTTCGCCAACCCCGCGCGGAACCAGTACGCCTACATGCTGGAGGGCTTCGACGAGGACTGGCACTACGCCGGCACGCGCCGCTACGTCTCCTACACCAACCTCGACGGGGGGCGGTACGTCTTCCGCGTCCGTGGCTCGAACAACGACGGCGTCTGGAACGAGGCGGGCCTCGCTATCCCCATCGTGGTCGTCCCGCCGTTCTGGGACACGTGGTGGTTCCGGATCGCGCTCGTGCTGACGGTGCTCGCCCGCGGGTTCGGCGGGGCGTGGGCCTCGCAGCGGGGCCGCC
>DASPKS010000071.1:0-7236 GCA_035628035.1 Rubricoccaceae bacterium | reverse complement strand
TCCTCGCCGACGCGCTCGACGTGGCACGCGGCTACGACCCCGCGCTCGTCGTGAGCGTGGCCACCCTCACCGGCGCGCAGGTCGTGGCACTCGGCTCGCGCGTGGCGGCCGTCCTCACGAACGAGGACGAGGGGGCCGACGACCGCCTCGCGCGGTTCAAGGAGGCCGGCGTCCGCACGGGCGACTTCGTGGCACCGCTCCCGCTTTTCGCCTTCTTCGAGGAGTACCTCGAGAGCGACGTGGCCGACCTCAAGAACATCGGCGGGCGCGAGGCCGGCACCATCACCGCCGCCAAGTTCCTGGAGCACTTCACGCGCGACGCCGACGGGCGGGGCTACCCCTGGGTCCACCTCGACATCGCGGGGCCGGCCTTCCTCAAAACCGCGAAGGGCTACCGCCCCAAAGGCGGGACCGGCTTCGGCGTCCGCCTCCTCCTCGACGTGCTGATGCAACCGGCGGCGTAGCTTTCTCGCGGCACCCTCGTTGGCCGCGATGCACGCTCTGACCCTTACCGCCCTGGCCCTGCTCCTCGTCGGGACTGCCGGCTGCGGCGGCGACGAACGGCCGGCCCATCCCGGCGAGGACTCCCAAGACTACGAGGACGCTCCTGCGGGAGGGGACCCCACGTCGCCGTCCGACCTCGTCGAAGGGGGAGAGCCTGGCGTCCCCGGCTCGACGGTGCCCACGCGCACCTGGCAGACCGGGGGGGGGCGGTGTTACGACTACGCCGGCTACGTCGTCCGCGTCCGGCCACGCGGTAACGACGTAGGCGAGTCCATCGCCGTCTTCGCCGTGGCCGAGGGCGCCGAGGCCCGCGCGCGGTGCGACGCGCCGGAGGCCGAGGCCGTCGTGTCGGTGAGCGGCGCGGAGGCCGAGTACTTCTTCGGGATGGAGCGCGGGCTCCTGTTCGTGGACCGGGGCACGGCACCCAACGGCCGCGAACTCCGCGTGTATGATCTGAACGACGACGGCGCCGTCATCCTCGACACCGAGTACGAGGAGCCCATCCAGATCGAAGACGGCGCGCTCACCTTCGGCCGCCCCGAGGACGCCTACATCGACCCGTACATCTTCGAGAGCACCGGCGTGGAGTGCCCCGAGGCCACCGAGTGGTTCGAGAACGGGATGGGCGTCGGGATCACGCGCGTCGTGCGGCTCGACCTTGCCACGCGGCAGGTGCAGGAGACCGACGAGCGGCGGTGCGTGCCGCTGCAGTAGCCGATGCCGGATCGCCCGCGCCTCGCCATCACGCTCGGCGACCCACACGGGATCGGGCCGGAGGTCGCGTTGAAGGCGGCCGCTGACCCCGAGGTACAGACGGCGGCCGAACTCGCCCTCGTCGGTTCGGCGGCCGCAGCGAAGGGATGGGCGCGGCTGCTGGGGATCGCGCCCCCCGGGGAGATCTTGGACACCGGAGGTGCGTGGACGCCGGAGGGGATCGGGACGGTCACGGCGGAGGGGGGGCGGCAGGCGATGGTGGCCGTCGCGCGGGCGGCCGAGGGCTGCCTCGCGGGGACGTTCGAGGGGATGGTGACAGCACCGCTCTCGAAGGAGGCCATCCACCGGGCCGGCTTCGCGTTCCCCGGCCACACGGAGTTCCTGCAGGCGCAGGCGGGCGCGCCGCCCGTCGTGATGGTGCTCGCGGCCGGGCCGCTGCGCGTGGCGCTCGTCACCATCCACGTGCCCGTCGCGGAGGTGCCGCGCCTCGTCACCCGCAATGCGATCCTCGACACGCTCGCCGTGCTCGACGCCGGGCTGCGGCAGGACTTCGGGATCGAACGGCCTGCGGTGGCCGTGCTCGGCCTCAACCCCCATGCGGGCGACGGCGGCGTCCTCGGCCGCGACGAGATCGAGACGATCACGCCCGCGCTGGAGGAAGCCGCCGCGCGAGGGCTTGCCGTGGCAGGCCCGTTCCCCGCCGACGGGTTCTTCGGGCGCCGCGCGTTCGAGCAGTACGACGCCGTTCTCGCGATGTACCACGACCAAGGGCTCGCCCCGTTCAAGGCCCTCGCGATGGGGGGCGGCGTCAACGTCACGCTCGGCCTCCCGTTCGTGCGGACCTCGCCCGACCACGGGACCGCCTTCGACCTGGCAGGCGAGAACGTTGCCTCGCCCGACTCGATGAAGGCCGCGATCCACCTCGCCGCTGAGATGGTGCGTCGACGGAAAGGGGCGTGATGGACGAAGCCGCACCATACTCCGCGCTCGCCGCCGGCTACGACGCCGTGATGGCTCACGTGGACTACGAGCGATGGGCGCAGCACGCCCACCGGCTGCTCCGCCGGCATCACCCCGCCGCGCGCGACCTCCTCGAGCTGGGGTGCGGGACGGGCGCGCTCGCCCTTGCGCTCCAGCCGCTGGGGCCGTACCGCTACACCGCCACCGATGGCTCGGAGGCCATGCTCACCGCCGCCCGCGCAAAGGCGGCGGGAACGCCGATCCGCTTCCGGCAGGCCGACTTCCGCGTGCTTCCCGCCGATCTCGTCCCCGCCGACGCCGCGCTCCTCCTCTACGACGGGCTCAACTACCTGCTGGAGGAAGCAGAAGTCGCCGCGCTGTTCGCGGGCGTCCACGCGCTCCTCCGGCCGGGCGGTCTTTTTCTGTTCGACCAGAGCACGCCCGCCAACTCGCTCAACCACCCCGACGGCTTCGACGACGCGGGCGACGCTGGCCCCTTCCGCTACCTCCGCACGAGCCGCTACGACGCCGTGGCGCGGCTCCACACGACAACGTTTCGTCTACATCTTTCCAGCGGCCGCGCGCTCACGGAGACCCACGTGCAGCGGGCTTACACCCGCGCCGAGGTGGAGGCGCTGCTGGCCGCCTCGCCACTCCGCCCTGTCGCCGCCTATGCCGGCTTCTCGTTCCGCCCGGCCACCGACGCCACCGAGCGCATCCACTGGATCGCGCAGCGGCCTGCAGGAGGGGAGGCGTAGCTTCGCCCGCCGTCACCACCCGCCCTATCGTCACCCGTGGAGCCCACTGGCGCCGAGCGCCCGCTCGTCGAGATCCGCAACGTCGCCGCGTCGTACACGACGCCCTCGGGGGACCGGCTCCAGGTGGCCAGCGACCTCAGCCTCACGCTCCGCCGCGGCGAGATGGCCTACCTCATCGGCCCAACGGGGAGCGGGAAGAGCACGCTGCTCAAGCTGCTCTACATGGACCTCAAGCCGGACTACGGCGTCGTCCGCGTGGGCCCGTACGACTCCGACCACGTCCGCGAGGGCGACATCCCGTTCCTCCGCCGTAGCCTCGGCGTCGTCTTCCAGGACTTCCAGCTCCTCCCCGACCGGAGCGCCTACGACAACGTGGCCTTCGCGCTCTACGCGACGGGCCACACCGGGCGCGAGGTGAAGGAGCGCGCCACGCACGCGCTCGCCACCGTCGGGATGAGCCACCGCGCGAAGGCGCTTCCGCACGAGCTCTCCGGCGGCGAGCAGCAGCGCGCGTGCATCGCCCGCGCCATCGTGAACGACCCCGTGCTCCTCCTCGCCGACGAGCCGACGGGCAACCTCGACCCCCGCGTGGCCGACGAGATCCAGAAGCTCCTCGTCCGCCTCAACCGGCAGGGCATGGGCCTCCTCATGGCCACGCATGACTACCGCATCGTGAAGGCGTTCCCCGCCCGCACGCTCGCCCTCGTCAAGGGGCGCCTCGTGGAGGTGGACCCATCGACGCTGTAGGGGGAAGGATCGGGGGCCCGCCCGTAGCTTCTGCTCGTCCTTCCTCGCCCTCGATGGCCCTCACCGTCGTTGACCACCCGCTGCTGAAGCGGAGCCTGACCGTGCTGCGCGACGCGCGCACGCCCCACGGGCTCTTCCGCCAGACCCTCTCCGACGCGGCCTCTATCCTCGCCTACGAGGCCCTGCGCACGCTGCCCGTCGAGGAGGTGCCCGTCGAGACGCCGCTGGAGACGGCCGCGGGGTACCGCCTCGCGAAGGAGGTCGTCGTGGTGCCCGTGCTCCGCGCGGGGCTCGGGCTCGTCGACGGGTTCGTCCGGTTCGTGCCCGAGGCGCGCGTGGGCCACCTCGGGATGTACCGCGACGAGCTCACCCACAGCCCGGTGGACTACTACTCCAACATCCCCCCGCAGGTGCGCGAGGCCCGCGTGTTCGTCGTGGACCCCATGCTCGCCACGGGGGGGAGCGCCGCCGGAGCCCTGGCCCACCTCAAGGCGCGCGGCGCCGTCGACCTCGCCTTCGTGTGTCTCGTCGCGGCGCCTGAGGGGGTGCGGCGGCTGGAGGAGTACCACCCCGACGTGCCCGTGCTCACGGCCGCGCTCGACCGGGCGCTCGACGCGAATGCGTACATCCGCCCCGGGCTCGGCGACGCCGGCGACCGCATCTTCGGCACCGGTGGTGCGCTCATTCCGCTCGACGGGCCCGGCTAACGGCGACGGGGCCCGTTGCGCCCCTCCACGGGATTCCTTACACTTCACCCCCGCCTCATCCCGCGCGGCCACCGCCGCGCCCTAACACCACCCGCAGACGCTATGAGCTTCGCTACCCTCGTGCGGCGCGTCCTCCTCGGGGCCGCGTTCGTGCTTCCCCTCGCGCACGCCAGCGCCCAGAACAACACCATCATTCGGTGCGGCACCGCCGACCTCTCGCAGGCCGAGCGAGACGCCATCACCGAGCGGGTCCAGGCCATCCTGGCTGTCGATCCGAACTTCGGCACCCAGCGCGGCATCGTCACCATCCCCATCGCCTACCACGTCATCACCAACGGCTCGGCCGGGAACATCCCGCAGTCGATGCTCACCGACCAGACGACCGTCCTCAACGCGGCCTTCGCCAGCCAGGGCTTCCAGTTCTTCCAGGCCAGCGTGGACTACACGAACAACGCGTCGTGGTTCACGTGCACAGGCGGCTCGTGCGAGACGGCTATGAAGCAGGCGCTCGCCATCAGCCCCGCCACCACGCTCAACTTCTACACGAACGGGATGGGCGGGGGGCTCCTCGGCTGGGCCGTGTTCCCGAACTCGTACCCCGAGAACCACTACATGCACGGCGTCGTCGTGCACAACCAGACGCTCCCCGGCGGGACGTACGCCCCCTTCAACCTCGGCCACACGGGCACCCACGAGGTCGGCCACTACGTCGGGCTCTACCACACGTTCCAGGGTGGGTGCGCCGGCGGCGACACCCCGCCGGGGTGCACCACCGGCGGCGACCAGGTCTGCGACACCAACGCCGAGGCCAGCCCGGCCACCGGGTGCCCCGTCGGCCGGAACACCTGCGGCACCGGCGGCCCTGACCCCATCGAGAACTTCATGGACTACTCCGACGACGCGTGCTACCAGCTGTTCACGTCGGGGCAGTCCGTCCGGGGGAACCAGCAGATGGCCCTCTACCGGCCGACGATGTACAACCCCGTCCCGGTGGAGCTCACCCGCTTCGACGTGAACCTCGACGGCACCACGGCCCACCTCCGCTGGGAGACGGCCAGTGAGACGAACAACGCCGGGTTCGAGGTGCAGGTCCGCACGGTCGGCCGCGGCGACTTCCAGGTCGTCGGGTTTGTCGAGGGCCACGGGACGACGACCGAGGCCCAGACCTACGGCTACGACGTGACCGACCTCGGCCCGGGCACGCACATGTTCCGCCTCCGTCAGGTGGACTACGACGGCGCCTTCGAGTACAGCGAGGAGATCGAGGCCACGATCGACGTGCCCGGCACGTTCGTCCTCGAGCCGGCCTACCCGAACCCGTTCAACCCGGTCACGAACGTCCGCTTCGGCGTGAGCCAGGCGCAGCACGTCCGCGCCGAGCTGGTGGACGTGCTCGGCCGCGTGGTCCGCACGCTCTATGAGGGCACCCCGGAGGTGAACCAGATGCAGACGCTCTACGTCGACGGCGCGGACCTCACGAGCGGGGTCTACGTCGTGCGCGTGGTCGGCGAGACGTTCGTCGAGGCGACCTCGGTGACGCTGCTCAAGTAAACGAGCCTGGCGTCGGCGTCTTGAAGGGCGCGCGGGGGAGCCCCCGCGCGCCCTTTCTTGTTGTGATTGTCGGAGGCAACGCCTATCGTTCAGGGCGCCCCTTCGACCCCCACGGCCATGCTGCGCTGGATCCCCCTCGCCCTGTTTCTGGCCCTTGCGGCCGTCCTGCTGGCTCCCGAGCGTCTGGCCCCCACCCCCGAGGCTGCGGTTCGCTTCGCCGCCCACGCAGAATCCAGTCCGCACGATGCCATCGCAGCGCGCCCGCACCGCGCCCGCACGACGGTCAACGCCGTCCTCGGCGACGAGAGCTTCGTGGCCACCTTCGGGCGCCTGCCGGGTCCCGGCGACAGCGAGGACCTCCGCATCCGTACGCACCTCGCCTACGTCGAGCGCCTCCTCCGTGCCCGCGACGTGCGCCACCTCAGCCCGGCGCTCCGCGCCGCGCGTGCGCGCAACCTCGACCGCCTCCATGCCTACTGGACGGCGGGCGTCTTCCCACGCAACACGGTCGAGCCGCACTTCCGCACGCCCGTGTTCATCGATGAGGCCGGGCGGATCTGCGCGATGGGTTTTCTTTTCGAGCAGGATGCCGGGCGGGCCGCCGCCGAGCGGATCAATGAGCGGTTCCAGACGGCGCTGCTCGGGGAGATCGAGGACGCCGCGCTGGCGGACTGGCTCGCCACCTCCGGCCTCACCGCCGAGGAGGCCGCGATGGTCCAGCCGTGCTACAGTTGCCAGTATGCCCAAGTCACGTTTTCATTCTCAACAGAGGGACCTACCATCTGCGGGAGCAACGAGAACCCCAACCCTATGGTAAGCGGTCACCCGGCCATTACGGTGGGCCCGATGACGCGTCAGCAGGCTCTGGCTTGCGAGGACGAGTTGGACGACGTGTTTGGCACATCAGGATTCTCTGAGACCTTCGATCCGAGCCGCTCCATTCGTTTTCAGGTTAACCATGCGGGTGGGGAGTCCTACCAGACCTCTTTCATCGACTTCAATCTGTGGAGAGATGCGAGTGGGCCTTCAGAAGTTCGCCTGCTGTATAGCCTCGACGGGGGTACTACTTTCATCCCTTACTACAGGACGTACGCGGTCACGACGACTCCAACCTATGATTTCGCCCTGTTCGGCTGGTCCCCTCCTAGATCTAACTCTGTCATCTTTGCTTTCGAGGCTCGCGGAGGAACAGGAACCCTCTACTTCGATACGGTAAGGGCCAGACCACAGTTCACGCCGGTCGAGCTGACGCGCTTCGACGCTATAGTCGACGGGGATGCCGTTGCGCTCGCGTG
>DASPKS010000070.1:0-4909 GCA_035628035.1 Rubricoccaceae bacterium | reverse complement strand
GAGCCCGGAGGGGCTGATCGCGCACGAGGGGCTCCCGTCGTCGACGACGCCGGGGACGTACCGGAGGAGCGCCATGTCGAGGAGGGCGGGGGAGGGGCCGTCGAAGTCGGCCGGGAGGAGGAGGTCCGCCGAGCTGGGGGTGATCGTGTAGCCGGTGTTCGTGGGGGTGTCCACGACCACCCAGTACACGCCGTGGCTAGGGTCGCCCCACGTCCGCTGCACCTCCGTGGTGAACGTGGTGCTCTCCCCGGTGGTGGGGTTCACCTCGCGGACCACGTCGTCGGCCGCCGTGCCCTCGAGGTCGAAGTCGAACCGCCAGTAGGCGTGGTGGCGGTGGGCGGCCGACGTGCACGTCGCGCTCGCCGCCGAGAACGAGTACTCCGGCCAGATCCGCCCGTCGGCGTAGAAGTGCCACTTCATCCGGTACCGGTACCACCCCGCCAGCATGTGCGTCGTCAGGACGAGCTCGCCGGGGAACTCCTCGACGGCCACCCCATGGAAGGTGCCGGTGTCGCCGCCGGTGCCGCCCTCCATGTTCGAGTCGCACGTGGTGCGTACTTCACCGGGGACGGCCACGTAGAAGCACCCCGTCGGCTGCGGGTCCTGAGCGCGGACGCGGAAGCCGGCTTCGGAGTCGGACCAGTCGCGGAAGCAGGTGCACCCGCCGCCGGGGTCGTACTCCACGTTGAGGATAGGCACGTGGGCCTGCTTGAACACCAGATCGCCGTTGTAATAGACGTTCCGGAGCTCGAGGCCGGACCCGTCGGAGCCCGAACTCCGAGAAGGCCGGACGAAGTCGAACGACCAGATGGGGTTCGTCGCCGGCCAGTCGATGTGGCCGGTGGGGATCGCTGTGCAGTTCACCGTCGAGCCGACCTGCGCCCGCGCGGCAGGAAGGCACACGAGGAGGGCCGGGAAGAGGAGCCAGCCCAGGCGGGGGGCAGCCATGGGGGTGGGGCTGAAATGAATGAGTATTAAGTCGTACAGCCCCCCAAAGTAAGCAAACGCGGGGGCCTCGCGTGGCGTCGGCCGGGCCGGCCGACCGCGCTCGTAGCCCACGCCGAGTACCGCGAGGAGGGCAGGGGCGGCGAGCCAGAGGAGCCCCGCTATGCCGAAGCGCCGCACCCAGCGGCGCCAACGGCTCGTGCTGAGGGGGGCCCGTCGGTTCCTGATACCTACAGAAGGGGCGGGGCGCTTGTAGCCCCGCCCCTTCTGACCGCCCGTCCAATCCGTTCCACTCAGTGGAACTCAGTGGAGGAGGACAATCCGCGTTGCGCCCATCACCCGCTCGCCCTCCAGCCGCACGACGTACGTCCCTGCGGGAAGGGGGGCGCCGTCCACCTGGACCGTTTCCTGCCGATCGGCGGGCATGCGGCCCTCGAAGAGCACGGCCACGCGCCGCCCCGTCACGTCGTAGAGCGCCACCGTGACGTGCTGCGCCTCCGACACGGCAAAGCGGAGGGTGGTGGTGGCGCTGAACGGGTTGGGTGCCGCCCGCTCCAGAACGTACCCCGCGGCGGGCACCTCGCCAGGGCCCGGGCCCGAGCCCGTCGGGAAGGCGCCCAGCTCCAGCGTGGGCCCCACGATGTGGCAGTTGTCGTCGTGGAAGAGTTCGGGGGCGTGCCGCGTGCCGCCGCGGTACCAGAACACGACGTCCTGACCGTCCACGTTTTCGTCGTTGATGAACAGCCCATTCGGCCGCCCGGCGTCCTCGAAGTTGATCGCGCAGTACGCGTTGCCCGACTGGAACCCGACCCCGTCGTCGATCTCATTCGGCTGGTAGCGGAGGACGGCCGCGTCCATGTAGGCGAACTCGTCGTCGAACGTCTGATCGGGCAGCCCCGTCACCGGCATCAGGAGGTCCGCCGCGCTCGGGATGATGCGGTAGGACATCTCGGCCGCCTCGTCCTCGACGACCCAGTAGACCCCATCGGCCGGGTTGCCCCAATCGCGCTTCGTCTCCGCCGCGAGGACCACGTTCGTTCCGGTGGTGGGGTTCACCTCGCGCACGCGGTCGTTCTCCGCCCCGTTGAGGTCGAAGTCGAGTCGCCAGTAGGCGTGGTGGGTGTGGGGGCGCGTTACGCACGACGACGTGTTCGTGGCGCCGGCCGAGAACTCGGGCCAGATCCGCCCGTCGAGGTAGAAGTGCCAGTTCATCCTGTAGCGATACCACCCAGCGCGCGAGTGCCCGGTGAGCACGAGCTCGTTCCCGTAGTCCTCGACGGCCACCCCGTTGAACGAGCCGATGTCGGTCCCTTCGTTCTCGCACGTGGTCACGACGGTGCCGGGCGTCGCGAGGGCGATGCAGCTCTGGCCCGGCATGGGGTTGTCGGCCTGGAACCGGCTCTCCTCATCGAACCAGTCGCGGTAGCACCCGCAGCCACCCGGATCGTAGAGCACGTTGACCACCGGGATGTGGCCGCGCCGGAGCACGAGGCGGCCGCGGTAATACACGTCGCGGATCTCGACGCCGGAGCCTTCGGTGCCGGTGCTCCGGCTGAAGCGGATGAAGTCGAACTCCCACACCGGGTTATCGGCCGGCCACGCGATGTGGCCAGTGGGGGTGTGGTCAGGCGCTGCGCAGTTTGCCTCCGTCACGATCTGCGCCGCCGCGGGGAAGGCGGCGAGCGTGAGCCCGAGTGCGAGGGTAAGGGAGAGGATGGGGCGATGCATGGCGGGCCTCAGAAGCGGTTGCCCTCGAGGGCGGGCTGGAAGTCGGCGTCCAGCACGCGGCCGGCGCGGAGGTCGACGAGAACGTAGCGGATAAGGGCATCCCGGCCGGTGTAGGCGGGGTTGGCCACCTCGAACTGGAGGCAGCGCGAGCCCTCGCCGCAGGGGCCGCCGTCGTTCCGCAGGATCACGAACCCGCCCTCCACGAGGGGGCTCGGGACGGGGGCGGTCAGGGCGGCGATCTCGGGGTGGGCGAGGATGAGCGCGCGGGCCTCCGCGATCTCTTCGAGCGTGGGCCGGATCGGCCGCACGGGCACGCGCGTCACGACGGTCCCGTCGTCGAGGCGGGTGGTGCGGATGGTCTCGCCGGTGACGGCGTCGTAGGTGACCGTGTGGTGCCAGTTCACGGTGCGCCCGTCGCCGAGCTTGACGGGGTCGACCCACGTGCGGAGCACGCGCTCGGCCGGGCGGGCGCCCTGGGCGCCGGCGCCCGGGGCGAGGAAGAGCGCCGCCCCGAGGAGGGCTACGGCGCAGGGGAGGAAGGAACGCATGGGGGGCGGGCTAAGGAGCCCATAAAGTTGCGGTAAACCGAGCCCGTACGCAAACGAACCTCCCGGGAATCCCCCTAGCATCCCACGCCGAGCGCAACCAGCAGCGAGGGGGCGGCCAGCCAGAGCAGCCCCTTGACGAGAAAAAAAACGAACCCCGCCACGCCGAAGCGTGACACCCAGCGGCGCAGCCGGCTCGGGCCGGGAGGGGGAGCGGCGGGGAGCATCTCTCGGGGGGGCGGGTATATTTTACGCTCCGCCGTGCGGGCCCGATCGGTCCCTCGCTCGCCGCTGCGGTTCCCCTCTTCCTGCCGGGCGGTCCCTGCCCGGCACCTCGCCACGCCATGAAGCCCGAGACCCCCGAGCAGCAAGCGTCCTCTCGCGACCAGAACGGCCGGTTCGCTACGCACGAGCTGATCAGCCCTGAGGGGGAGCTCCCCCCGGAGGAGGCCGACGCCGACGTCCCAGAGGGCGGGGCCCGCGCGGAGGACCACGCCGCCGCGCGCACGGCCCCTGCGCTGGCGGACTATGAGGGCGACCTCGACGTGACGCCCGTCGGCCCCGAGGACTTCGAGCCAGATGAGCTCCGCCGCGCGCTCCGCCTCATGATGACCTCGCGGCGGCTCGACGACAAGATGCTCACCCTGCTCAAGCAGGGGAAGGGGTTCTTCCACATCGGCGCCTCCGGGCACGAGGCGGCGCAGGTCGCCCTCGGTCTCCACCTCCGCGGCGGGCACGACTGGTTCTGCTTCTACTACCGCGACCTCGCGCTCGCCCTCACGCTCGGGTTCACCCCCGAGAACACGCTGCAGGCTCACTTCGCCAAGGCCGACGACCCCAACGGCGGCGGGCGCCAGATGCCCGAGCACTTCGGGCACCGCGCGCTCAACATCATGTCGACCTCGTCGTCCGTCGGCGCGCAGTGGATGCCGGCGGTGGGGTTCGGCCTCGCCGTGCAGCGCGAGCAGCGCGCCGGCGCCGAGGGCGCCGACAAGGTGGTCTACGTCTCAGGCGGCGAGGGGTCGACGAGCCAGGGCACCTTCCACGAGGCGCTCAACTGGGCCGCCCGCGCGCAGGCCCCGTGTCTCTTCCACGTCGAGGACAACAAGTACGCGATCTCGGTGCCCGTGTGGGAGCAGACCGTGGCCGGCTCGATCTGGCCCGTGCTCGGCGGGTACCCCGGCCTCCTCCGTGCGAAGTACGACGGCACGGACTTCTTCACGGCCTACGCCGTCGGCAAGGCGGCCGTCGAGCACGTCCGCAGCGGGAAGGGGCCCGTGGCGCTCCTCGCCGACGTCGTCCGCCTCCTTCCGCACTCCTCCTCCGACGACCACGCGAAGTACCGCGCGGCCGATGACCTCGCTGCCGACCGCGCGCGCGACCCCATCGCGAAGCTCGCCGCCCGCCTCGTCGAGGCCGGGATCATGACCGGCGACGAGGTGGAGGCGATGCGGGCCGAGGTGCAGCGCGAGATCGACGAGCTCGCCCGCGCCGTCGAGCAGCAGCCCGACCCCGACCCCGCCAAGGCCGCTGCCTACAACCTCTACGAGGGGCCTGACGAACTGGAGTACGAGAAGGACGGTCCGATGGGCGACCTCGTCGTCATGGTGGACGCGATCAACCACGCGATGGACGAGGAGATGGCGCGAGACGAGCGCGTGCTCGTCTATGGCGAGGACGTCGGCGGCGGG
>DASPKS010000069.1:0-8134 GCA_035628035.1 Rubricoccaceae bacterium | reverse complement strand
GCGATCTCGACGAGCCCCTTCCCGAGCGTGCGGATGATGCGCCACCCGCCCATGTACGTGCCGAGCGCGATGGCGACGGCGCACGCCGCCTTCACCCAGAACGGCACGGCCTCCGTGTCCGTCCAGCTCCCGTAGGCGATGAGGGCCAGCGTGATGACGCCCATCGTCTTCTGCGCGTCGTTCGTGCCGTGGGCCAGCGAGACGAGCGAGGCCGAGCCGATCTGGCCCCACCGGAACCCCTCGTTCCGCCGGCTCTCGGGTACCCGCGCGGTGATCCGGTAGATGAGGGCGGTCCCGACCGCGGCCACCAGCGAGGCCACGACGGGCGCGGCCACCGCGGGGATCACCACGTTCTGGAGCACACCCGACCACTTCACGCCGTCGAGCCCGAGCGCGGCGATGGTGGACCCGATGAGCCCGCCGAAGAGGGCGTGCGAGGAGCTCGACGGGATCCCGAACAGCCACGTCAGGAGGTTCCACAGGATGGCCCCGACGAGCCCCGCGAAGACGACGGTGAGGATGGGCGTCCCCATCAGCGCCGCGAGGGGCGCCCCGTCCGGGCCCTGGATGTCGACGACCTTGTTGCTCACCGTGAGCGCGACCTCAATGGAGAGGAAGGCGCCGATGAGGTTGAGGACGGCCGAGAGCGCGACGGCCGCCCGGGGCCGGAGCGCGCGGGTGGCGATGGTGGTCGCCATCGCGTTGGCCGTGTCGTGGAACCCGTTCGTGAAGTCGAACGCGAGCGCGGTCCCGATGACGGTGACGAGGATGAAGAAGGGTTCGGACATGGGGCGCCTGAGCGACGAAGCCAGGGGCCGGGCCCCTCCGCTCAGCATCGGGACCGGAACCTACGCATGGCCCGCGAGCCGGCGCCCGCCGAACGCGTGGGCCGGGCGCTTTTCTCGCAGCGTTATCGCTCCGCCTCCCGCCCGGCGCCGGGGCCGCTCGCTGTCAAGGGGCCTCGCCGCGCTCGACCCGCTTCAGCGCCTTGCGAATCACCGCCTCCGGGGCGCGTCGGACGAGGCGGAGGTCTCCGCGGAGCGCGAGCGTGGCCCCCTCGTCCACGTGGACGTCGCCGGACACGCGGAAGTCGCTCCCCTCATGCACGGTGAGGTGCGCCCCGTCCTCCAGCCGCATCCCCCCGCTGAGCTCCACGTGGCCGCCGATCTCGACCTTCCCCTTCACGACCACGCGCGGCTCCGGCGATCCGACCTCGTCCTTCCGCCGGACAACCTCGTACTCGGAGCCGCAGTAGGCGCACCGCACGTGGCCCTTCGTCTTGGCCGGCGCGAACTGGTTGCCGCCGCACTGCGTGCAGTGGTAGACGAGGTGGAGGTCGGGCACGGTCAGCGCTTCTTGCCGAGCATGGTGCCGCGGCAGTTCGGCGCGCCGCATTCGCAGGGGTAGCGCCGCTTCACCTCAGGCGTGTACCGCCCCTCGGTGATGAGCTTGTAGTCGTAGGCGAGCTCCTCGCCGGGCTTGATCGGCCGGATGCTCTCGATGAAGATCCGCCCGTCCTCCACCACCGACTCGCAGTTGGGGTCGCACGAGTGGTTGATCCACTTGGCGATGCCGCCCCCCACGGCCGCATCGATGACCGT
Source organism: Rubricoccaceae bacterium (assembly GCA_035628035.1). GTDB lineage: Bacteria > Bacteroidota > Rhodothermia > Rhodothermales > Rubricoccaceae > DASPKS01. The sequence goes on along the minus strand of DASPKS010000069.1, from coordinate 6,533 downwards.
GTCGTCGTCCACCGTGAAGAGGAAGGTGTGGTAGGGGACGTCGTCGTAGTACGGGTAGCGCGCGTACCCCTCCTCCGTCGGCACCCGCTCGCCGGTGTATTCGAGGAGGCGGACGCCGGAGGGGATACGCTTCCGGGCGAAGACGCCTTTGCCATGGATGCCGGAGTTGCGGACGGCGAGGTGCTCGCGGACGGAGAAGGGCTTGCGGGGCATGCAGGGAGCGGAGGGGGTGGAAGGGGCGCGGGATACTAACCACGGGCTCGGCACGGGGCCTCCTCCTTTTCTGGAACGCGAAACGTTCGCGCCGGTCAGGCGGTCCGATGGCTCCTGCCTTCACGCCGATGCCCCCCGAACCCCGCACCCCACTCCCGATCCACGACCAAGTCTCCTCCGGTGGCGTCGTCTTCCGGCGTGAGGGGGAGGGCATCGAAGTGGTGCTCGTGTCCGTCGGCGCGCGGGGGCGGTGGCAGCTCCCGAAGGGGCTCGTGGACCCCGGCGAGACGCCGGAGCAGACGGCCATCCGCGAGACGCGCGAGGAGGCCGGCGTCGAGGCCGACCTCGTGGGCCCGCTCGACACCATCGCGTACTGGTACGTGGGGACGAAGGGCGCACAACGCGTCCGCTTCCACAAGCGCGTTTTCTTCTTCCTCCTCGCGTACCGCACGGGCGACGTGCGGGACCACGACCACGAGGTGAACGAGGCGCGGTGGGTGCCCATCGCGGAGGCCAGAGCGATGCTGGCGTTCAAGAACGAGCGCGCGGTGGTGGAGCAGGCCGAGGCGCTGCTCGCCGCGGGCGCCGCCTAGCTTGCTCGCCCCTGCGGCTCCGACGTTGCTCCCCGACCTCCCCATCACCGACGCGCTGCCGGCCCTGCGCGCGGCCCTGGCCGACCATCCGGGCGCGGTGCTGCAGGCGCCGCCCGGCGCGGGCAAGACGACCGTCGTGCCGCTGGCGCTGCTCGACGCGCCCTGGCTCGGCGGGCAGCGGATCGTGATGCTGGAGCCGCGCCGCCTCGCGGCCCGCGCGGCCGCCCGCCGCATGGCCGCCCTCCTCGGCGAGCGCGTGGGCGAGACCGTCGGCTACCGCGTGCGGATGGACACCAAGGTGAGCGATAGGACGCGCGTGGAGGTCGTCACCGAGGGCGTGCTCACGCGGCTCCTTCACGCCGACCCCGCGCTCGACGGCGTCGGCCTCGTCGTGTTCGACGAGTTCCACGAGCGGAGCCTCCAGGCCGACCTCGGGCTCGCCCTCGCGCTCCAGAGCCGCGCGCTCCTCCGGCCCGACCTCCGCCTCCTCGTGATGAGCGCCACCCTCGACGGCGCGGCCGTCGCCCGCCTGCTCGGGGACGCGCCCACGGTGACGAGCGAGGGCAGGTCTTATCCGGTCGAAACGCGCTACCTCGCAAGGCCGCGAGAAGGGAAGGTCGAGGGGGCAGTGGCCGCTGGCGTCCGCCGCGCGCTGGCCGAAAGCGAGGGCGACGTGCTCGCGTTCCTCCCCGGCGCCGCCGAGATCCGCCGCGCGCAGGCGCACCTGGAGGAGGGCGGGCTGCCCGCCGGCGTGTTCGTCGCGCCGCTCTACGGGGCGCTGCCGCCCGAGGCGCAGGACCGCGCCGTCGAGCCCGCGCCGGAGGGGCTCCGCAAGGTCGTCCTCGCCACCGACATCGCCGAGACGAGCCTGACCATCGAGGGTGTGCGCGCCGTCGTGGACGGGGGGCTCGCGCGCCAGCCGCGCTTCGACCCGCGCAGCGGGATGACGCGGCTCGCGACCGTGCGCGTCTCGCGGGCGTCGGCTGACCAGCGGCGGGGCCGTGCGGGCCGCCTCGCGCCGGGCGTCTGCTTCCGGCTCTGGACCGAGGGCGAGCAGGCCCACTTCGCGCCGCACACCCCGCCCGAGATCCTCAATGCCGACCTCGTCCCGCTCGCGCTCGACCTCGCCGCGTGGGGCGCCGCGCCTGGCGACCTCGCATGGCTCGACCCACCGCCCGCCGGCGCCTTCGCGCAGGCCCGTGAGTTGCTGCTCGCGCTCGGCGCGCTCGACCGCGAGGGGCGCCTCACCGAGCACGGCCGCGCGATGGCCAGCCTCGCGCTCCACCCGCGCCTGGCCCACCTCCTCCTCCGTGGCCGCGCGATGCGAATGGCTTCGCTCGCCGCCGACGTGGCCGCCCTTCTCACGGAGCGCGACGTCCTGCGCAGTGACGGACCCGCGCCGCCCGACGTCGACCTGCGCCTCCGGTTGGAGGCGATGCGTGGAGGGAGCGGTGACCGCCACCGGGGCTTCCGCGTGGACCGCGCCGGCCTCGCCCGCGCGCGGCAGGAAGCCGCCCACTGGCGCGAGCGGCTGCGCGTCCGCCGGGAGGAGGCGACCGACCTCGACGCGGCGGGTTTCCTTCTCGCGCTCGCCTACCCCGACCGCATCGCGCAGCGGCGCGGGCCCGGCCGCTACCGCCTGCGCAACGGCCGCACCGCCGCGCTCCCCGAGAACGACCCGCTCAGCGACGCCCCCTACCTCGCCATCGCCGACCTCGACGCGCGCCCGGGGGCGGCGCGCATCTTCCTCGCAGCGCCGCTCACGCTGGAAGAGATCGAAGCGCACTTCTCCAACCAGATCGAGACGGAGGACGTCGTGGCGTGGGACGAGGCCGCGCAGGCCGTGCACGCACGGCGCGTCCGGAGACTGGGCGCCGTCGTGCTGCGGGAGGGGGCGCTGGCGGAGCCGCCGTCCGAGGCCGTTGCCCGGGCACTCCTCGACGCCGTGCGGGCGCGGCTCGAACGCCTGCCTTGGACGCCGGCCGCACGCGGGGTGCAGGCGCGCGTTGCGTTCCTCCGCCGCCACCTCGGCGACGCCTGGCCCGACCTCTCCGACGACGCGCTCCTCCGAACCCTCGACGACTGGCTCGGCCCCTACCTCGCCGGGATGCGGAAGGCGAGCGACCTCCAGCGCCTCGACCTCTCGATGGTTCTCCTGCAACGCCTAGAAGGACGACAGCGCACGGAGCTGGATCGCCTCGGGCCCACCCACCTCGACGTCCCCAGCGGCTCGCGTGTGCCGGTCGATTACACCGACCCCGACGCGCCCGTCCTCGCCGTGCGGCTGCAGGAAGTGTTCGGTCTCACCGAAACGCCCCGCCTCGCGGGCGGCCGCGTGCCTGTCACGATGCATCTCCTCTCACCGGCCCGCCGCCCCGTGCAGGTCACGCGCGACCTCGCCTCCTTCTGGGCGAACGCGTACTTCGATGTGCGGAAGGACCTCCGCGGGCGGTATCCCAAGCACCACTGGCCCGAGAACCCGCTGGACGCCGAGCCCACCGCCCGCGCCAAGCGGCGCCACCCCAAGCCATGAGAGCTGTCCGCTTCCACCGCTTCGGGCGCCCCGAGGAGGTCCTCCAACTCGACGACCTCCCGGCGCCGGAGCCCAGCCCCGGACAGGTGCGCGTCCGCCTGACGCACCGCCCGATCAACCCGGCCGACCTCCTCGTCGTGCGCGGGCGCTATGGGACCTTGCCGGACCTGCCGGCCGCCGGCGGGGCCGAAGGCGTCGGTGTGGTAGAGGCGCTGGGCGAGGGCGTCGAGGGTCTCGCCGTCGGGCAGCGCGTGGTGCCGCTCGCGGCCGGGCCGACGTGGCAGGAGGGCTTGCTCGCCAGGCCCGACGACCTCCTGCCGGTGCCGGACGGCGTGCCCGACGAGAGCGCCGCGCAGCTCTTCGTCAACCCGCTCACGGCGTGGCTGCTGCTCGCGGCCGTGCCCGGCCTGCGCAAAGGCGACACCATCATGCAGACAGCCGGCGCATCGGCGGTGGGGCGACTGGTGACGGCGCTCGCGCAGCGGCGCGGGCTCGGCGTCGTCTCCGTCGTCCGCTCCGAGGCGAGTGCGGAGCGGGTCCGCGCCCAGGGTACGGATGCCATCGTGTTGGACGGCACCGGGGAGGGCGCGCGGGAGGCCCTGCGAAGAACCGCCGGCGCGGCCGGCGCGCAGGCTGCATTCGATGGCGTGGCCGGTCCGGCCGGTGGGCTCCTCTTCGACGCACTCGCGGACGGCGGGGTGTTCGTCAACTACGGGCGGCTGAGCGGCCAGCCGCTACCTGTCCCGCCGGAAGCGCTCATCTACAAGCAAGCGACGGTACGCGGGGTGTGGCGGACGCGCTGGTTCGCCGAGACGCCGCGCGCCGAAGCCCGGAAAGCGCTCGACGAACTGGCCGCGCTCGCGGCAGAAGGCGCGCTGCCGCTGCCGGTCGAGGCGACGTACGACCTCGCCGCCGCGAAGGCGGCCGCGGCGCATGCGATCCGGCCGGGCCGCGAAGGAAAAATCCTCCTCGTCGGCTAGAGGTCCACCTTCTCGTTTTCCGTGCCTGGCGGCGCGCGGTGGTCGGTCTTTCCCGTCACGAGCGCCTTCGCGAGGGCGAACGCTTGGACGAGCTTGCCCGAGGCGGCGTCCCAGTACTCGGCGTGGTCGGCCTCGACACAGAGGAGCGCGAGGTGGGGGTCGTCGAGGCCATCGGGGAACCACGCCCTGTAGATGGGCCGCCAGAGCGCTTCGAGCTTCTCGCGGTCACGGACGAGGCGGGCGCGGCCCGAGAGCGAGATGTACGTCTGCGCGTCGGGGTCGGCGAAGGCGAGGTTCACGGCGGGGTCCGACGCGATCTCGGCCACCTTCGGGGCGTCGTCGCGGGTGAAGAACCAGAGGTCGCCGTCGAACTCGGCCTCCTGCATCGCCATGGGGCGGCTGCGGAGCATCCCGTCGGCCTCGACCGTCGTCAGCATGGCGATGCGGACATCCTTGATGAGCTCGCGGAGCTTCTCGACGTGCTGCGCGCGGTCGTCCATCGGCAGGGAGAACAAGAGAGGGGAGCGGCCTACCGCGGGCTGCGTGCGCTGTTCCGTGCTCAGGCGGCGCCGGCCTTCACCTCGGCCTCCACGTCCTCCGGCACCTTCGGGAGGGACGGGCCGAGGACGCGGCACCCATCGGCCGTCACCACCACGTCGTCCTCGATGCGGACGCCGCCGAGCCCCTGCCACTTCGCGATCTCGTCGTAGTGGAGGAACGCGGCGTGCTTGCCCTCGGCGCGCCACTGCTCGAACAGCGGCCCGATGAAGTACGCGCCGGGCTCGACGGTGAGCACGTAGCCCGGCTGGAGCCGCCGCCCGAAGCGGAGGTAGGCCAGCCCGAACTGGGACGAGCGCTGCACCTCCTCGTCGTAGCCCACGCGGTCCTCGTCGAGCCCCTCCATGTCGTGGACGTCGAGGCCGAGGGCGTGGCCGAGGCCGTGCGGGAAGAAGAGCGCGTGGGCGCCGGCGGCGACGGCCTCGTCGGTATCGCCCGTCATGAGGCCGAGCGACTTGAACTGCTCCACCATCGTCTTCGCTGCGAGGAGGTGGACGTCGCGGTACAGCACGCCGGGGCGGATGGCGGCGAGGGCGGCCTCCTGCATGCGGAGGACGGTGGCATAGACGGCGCGCTGCTTTTCCGAGAACCGTCCGCCGACGGGGCTCACGCGCGTGAGGTCGCCCGCGTAGCCGCCCGGCGAGACGGCGCCCGCGTCGGCGAGCATGAGGTCGCCCGCCTGGAGCGCGGTGTCCGCCGGGTGGTTGTGGAGGACCTCGCCGCACCGCGTGAGGATGGTCTGGAACGAGACGCCGCGCCCGCGCGCGAGGGCGACGCCCTCCATCGCCGCGGCGACCTCGCGCTCGGTGCGGCCCGGCTGCGCGTGGCGCATCGCCATGCGGTGCATCCACGCCGAGATCTCGACGGCCCGCTCGATCTCCTGCACCTCCTCGTCGGTCTTGACGAGGCGCTGCGCGATGACGGCCTCGGCGAGGAGCTCGCTCGGCTCCAGCGCGCCCGGCATCATCCCGAAGAGGGAGCCAAGGCGGAGGCGGGTGTCGCCGCGGTACGGCTCAAGGAAGTGGACGCCGCGCTTCGTCGTCCGGAGCAGCGCCTCCAGCTCCGAGAGGGAGGCGGTCTTCTCGATGCCCGCCTGGGCGGCGCGCTCGGCCAGCGGCGGGAGCGGCCCCTCCCAGATGACGTCGTCGAGGGTGGGGTCGTGCCCGTAGAGCGTGGCCTCGCCGGTCTCGGCGTCGAGCGTGACGGCCAGCCCCGGCCCGTCGAGCCCGACGTAGTAGAGGAACGTGCCGTCCTGCCGGAAGGGGTACGCGTTGGCGGCGTAGTTCATCGGCGCGGGGTCGTTCCCCAGCAGCACGATGAGGCCGGCCTCGACGGCCTCGGCGAGGGCGCGGCGGCGGGCGGCGTAGGTCGCGGGCGCGAACATGAAGGGCGTGGGTGGAAGGGGGCGCAAGGTAGCGCCGCCCACCGCCGTCCGGGTGCGTTACCGCGCCACCGTCACGCGCCGCGCGGCCGAGGCGCCGTCGGCCGTGAGGCGGACGACGTACGCGCCCGGCGGGAGGCTCCGGCCGTCGAACGAGAAGGTATGCGGGCCCGCGCCGAGGGCGCCGTCGTGGAGCGTGGCGACGCGGCGGCCGAGCACGTCGAAGGCCGCCACCGTCACCGCCTGCGACCGCCCGAGCGTGAGCGCGAGGGCGG
>DASPKS010000068.1:0-3677 GCA_035628035.1 Rubricoccaceae bacterium | reverse complement strand
CGTGGCGGTGGGCGTACGTCGTGGGCGGATGCCTCGGACTGGCGCTGCTCGCCCTCCGCGTGGGGGTGTTCGAGTCGGGGATGTTCGAGGCGGCCAGGGGGGCTGAGGTGCGGCGGGGGGCGTTCCACGCGCTGTTCACCTCGGCCGACCGCGCGCGGCGCTACGTCGCGTGCGTGCTCGTGGGGCTGCCCATCTGGTACGCCGTCGGGCTGCTCGTGCTGCTCGCGCCGGAGTTCGCGCGGGCGCTCGGCGTGGGCGAGGGCGTGACGGCCGGGCGCGCGATCCTCTTCTGCTACCTCGGCCTCTCCATCGGCGACTTCACCAGCGGCGCGGTGAGCCAGGCGATGAGGAGCCGGCGGCGCGCGATGCTCGGGTTCATCCTCGCCCTCCAGGCCGTCGTCCTCATCTATCTCCTCGGGCGCGGGTACCCCCCGCCCGTTTTCTACGCACTCTGCTTCGGGATCGGGTTCTTCGCCGGCTACTGGGCCGTGTTCATGGCGAACGCGAGCGAGCAGTTCGGCACCAACCTCCGCGCGACGGTGACGACCACTGTCCCCAACTTCGTGCGCGGCGCTGTCGTCCCCATCACGCTCGCCTTCGAGGCGCTCGCGGGGAGCCTGGGCGTGCCGGGCGCAGCCCTCGCCGTGGGCGCCGTCTGCACCGCGCTCGCCCTCGGCGCGCTGGCCGTCCTGCCCGAGCGCTTCCATGCGGACCTCGACTACGTCGAGCAGATCTAACCCCCTCTCCTCTCACCCTCCTTCCCATGCTGCCCCGCCTCCTCACCGAGTTCATCGGGACGTTCTTCCTCGTGCTCACCATCGGGCTGACCGTGCTGAGCGATACGCCGACGCTCGCCCCCCTCGCCATCGGGTCGGTGCTGATGGCGCTGGTGTACGCAGGCGGGCACGTCTCCGGCGCGCACTACAACCCCGCCGTCACGCTCGCCATCTGGATGCGGCGGAAGATGCTGCCCTCGGAGGTGGCGCCGTACATCGCCGCGCAGGTGGGCGGCGCGCTCCTTGCCGCCTTCCTCGTCGAGAGCATCCTCGACCGACCGCTGGAAGTGGGGCCTGCCGCCGACACGGCGCTCTACGAGTTCTTCCTGCTGGAGCTGCTGTTCACGTTCGCCCTCGTGCTCGTCGTGCTCCACGTGGCGACCGAGGAGCCGAACCAGTACTTCGGGCTCGCCATCGGCTTCACCGTGCTGGCCGGGGCCTTCGCGGCGGGGCCGATCTCGGGGGGCGCCTTCAACCCTGCCGTCGCGCTCGGCGCCATCCTCGTGGAAGCCCTCACGGGCGACGGGGACACGGTCGACGGGCTGTGGGTGTACCTCGTGGCCTGCCTCGCGGGCGGGGCGCTGGCCGCCGTCGTCTTCCGCCTCCAGCATCCCGACCGCCCGCGCGACGAACGGCACGGCGGGCCGCGCGCCGAGCGGGGCGGTGATGGGGACCGGCGCTGAGCGCCGGCTCTTGCTTCTGAGGACGGCGCGCCGTTGATTTCCGGCCGGAATGAGCTTCGCTCGTTTTGGCGCCCGTCCTCACCCGACCATGCCCCTCCACCCCGCGCTGCAGGGTAGCGCCGGCCTCCTCCTCGACCTCGACGGCACGCTCTACGAAGACCGCCGCCCGATCCTCGGCGCGGTCGAGATCGTGCGCCGCCTCCGGCGGATGCGCCTCAAGGTCCGGTTCGTGACGAACACGACCTCGAAGGGCCGCGCGGCCATCGTGGAGCACCTCCACGCGCTGGGGTTCGAGGCGAAACCGGAGGAGATCTTCAACCCGGGCGTGGCGGCGGCGGCCCTCCTCCGCCATGAGGGCGCCAAGGCGGCCCTCTTCGTCCCCGACGCGGCGCTGCCCGACTTCAAGGGCGTCGCCCGCGACGACGAGCACCCCGACGTGGTCGTCGTCGGCGACCTCGGCGACGGGTGGACGTTCGAGACGCTCAACCGCGCGTTCCGGCTGGTCCACGAGAAGGGGGCGCGCCTGATGGGGCTCGGACGGACGCGCTACTGGCAGGCCGCCGACGGCCTCCGCCTCGACGTGGGGCCGTTCGTGGCCGCGCTCGAAGCGGCCACGGGCCAGCACGCCGTCGTCGTGGGGAAGCCGGACCCGGCGTTCTTCCTCGCTGCCGCGGCCGACCTCAAGGTGGAGCCGGGCAGGCTCGCCGTGGTCGGCGACGACGTGGAGACCGATGTCCGAGCGGCGCAGCGGGCGGGCCTGCGCGGCGTGCTCGTGCGCACCGGCAAGTTCCGCGAGAAGGACCTCGCGGGCGGCCTCGCGCCCACCCTCGTGCTCGACTCGGTGGCCGACCTCGTGGCCTGAAGCAGCGGCGGGCGCGAAGGATCTCCCCCGCGCCCGCCGTCTTGTAGAGCGAGATCCGATCAGCCGCGCACGGTGGGGGCGCGGAGGCCGAGCACTTCGGGCCCCTGCTCGAACACCACGTCCACCGGGATCCCGGCGGCAGCGACGCGGGCGAGGCTCCGCTCCAGGCCCGGCGACATCTGGCCGTACTGCTGGACGAACGCCTGCACGGCCTCGTAGTCGCCGTCGCCCTGGAGCGTGAGGATGCGGTTCGAGAGCGCGTCGGCCGCGGCGCGGAGGCGGTCCTCGTCCACGCGGTACGTCCCGTCGGGGAGCTGCTCGATGGCGCCCTGCTCGCGGAAGAAGTTGAACCGGATGAGGTTGGCGCGGCCGTGCGCGCTCGCGGCGCCGAACCGGATGGAGCGGAAGATGGACGCGACGAACGTCACGTAGTAGTCCATGAGGTCGCCCTCCAGCTCGTCCTGCGCGTGGAGGGACTGGATCATGTAGAGGCCGAGCACGTCGGCCTTGCCCTCTTCGAGCGCGCTGGCCTGGTCGCGCAGCGCCTCGCGGACGGTGCCGCGCCCGGTGATCGTGTTCTTGATGCCGAGCCCGTGCGCGACCTCGTGGAACATCGTCGTGGCGAAGAACGCGTCGAACGTGACGTGCCCGCGCTGGTCGGGCGCGATGAGGACCTCCGCGATGGGGACGAGGATGGCGTCGAACTTCGCGCGCATCACGTTCTTGAGCTGGAGCCGCCGGCTGCCCGCGCGGAGCTGCACTTCCTCGTCGTTGGGGAGGTTGATCGCGATGGTCTTCGAGCCCGCGTTGGAGTCGCCCGCGTAGTAGATGGCGTCGTAGGCGCCGAGGTCGGCGTCGGAGCCGGGGGTTTCGGTCTTGTAGCGGTCCTCGACGGGGAGGCCGCGCTGGAGCGACGGCAGGAGGGCAGCGTAGCGCTGGAGGCGCGCGCTCCACTCCAGGTCCTTGAGGAGGACGTACGCTTCGTGTGCGGCCTTATAGCCGAAGAGTGCGTCCTCGTACGTCTCGATGGGGCCGACGACGAAGTCGATGGGGTTGTTGCGCATCTCCATCCACGCGAAGTCGCTCGGCTGGTAGTCGTCGGTCAGCAGCGCGTCGGCTCTCAGCTCGAGGTAGCGGCGGAGGCCGGGGTCCTGCGCGTAGCGCGCGGCCTCGCGGATGTGGCGCGCAGCGCGCTCGTGCTGCGCGCGGAATGCCTCGTGGTAGGGGACGGCGACGAGGCGCTCGCCGTCGCGGCGGACGAGGGTGTAGAGGCTCCTTAAGTCCTCGGCTTGGTCGGCGTAGGCGTCGATGTACGCCTCGAACTCCTCGCGCGTGAGGTCGTGCGGGTAGAGGTTC
>DASPKS010000067.1:0-12065 GCA_035628035.1 Rubricoccaceae bacterium | reverse complement strand
CCGCGGCGAGCCGCTCGGCCTCTTGGCGAACGCGCCGTCCCCCTTCAAGGCGCCGCCCGAACTGGGGGTGTTCGAGGAGCGCGTCCGCGAGCGCCTGCCACGTCCCGAGGAACCCCTCGCGGAATCCGAACTCCGGGTCGACCACGCTCTGGAGCTGCATCTGGACCTGCTGGAGGTGATCGGGCAGGTGGGCTACGTAGGGCTCCTCGGGGAGCGCCGGGAGGTCGCGTCCGATCCACCAGAACCGCCGGAGGTCCCCGAGGTCGGTCGAACGCGCGCTCCGCTCGCCGGTCTCGATGGGGTGCGCCCCCTCGCTCACGGAGGCGTAGCCGAGAAACTCCGGCATCTCGAACTCGAACGCGCTGTAGCGGACGGGCACCTCGTCTTGGAAGTACCAGGTGGGGAGGAGGACGATGTTCGGCGTCATCAGCTCGTACGAGTACTCGAAGACGGCGCCAGGCTGGAGGGCGGGCAGCGTGAACCGGACCTCCCGATATCCCTCCCCGACCTCCGATGTGAACACCTGATTCCGCTGGAGCTCCACGCGCCGCGGGCGGCCGCCGGGCGCCGGCACGAACGTCTGCCCGCGCACGCGGTCCACGCGCTCGCGGCCGTCCCCGTCGAACCGGATCACGACCGAGCCCATTTCGTACCCGGCCTCGGTGAGCACCTTCACGCGGCGGTGGCGCCGGAGCACCACGCGGAAGCCGTCGTCAGCCTCTTCGAACTCGACGTGCCCAACATCGAAGAGGACCACGGCTGCCGCGGAGGGGTCCGCCGCGAACGTCGTCATCGCGAGGTCCTCGTCCGGGACGTTCCCCCAGCGCGGGGTGTCTGGCTGGGCGTGGGGGGCGGCACCGAGAGCGACCGCCAGGAGCGGCAGGGTGAGGGCCCACGCGAAGGCACGCCCGAGGGGGAAGCAGGATGTCATAGAAGCAAGCAGCTTGAGCCAGGCGCCCCGGTCGGGGGCGCGACGTCGGTCTTATTAGCCCACGACGCGGTCCACACGCGCATCGCGGAGGTCGTCCGGCCCCCCGTCCACGAGGAAGACGGCGGAGTAGCCCCAGTCGTGCGCCTGCTCGGCGGCACGGCGCGCGTCTTCGGTGTCGCTCGCCACGAAGATCAGCGGCACACCGAGGTTGGCCGGGAGGTCGTCCGGGCCGAGGTCGGCAAGGGGGAGCGCGGCGGCCCCGTCCACGGTGCCCTCGCGGACGCGCACGGCGGCGGGGCGCACGTCCACCAGCACGGCGCCGTCGGCGACGAGCGCGTGCACCTCGGCGGGGGGGATCGGCGTCAGCGCGAGGTCGAGGTCGGCGGGGAGCGCGGGCTCGTCCTCCACGAGCACGAGGTCCACGATCTCCATCACCGCGGCCTGCGTGGGCACACCCCGGTGCCGCCCGCGCACGAGCCCGTTCCGGTCCACGACCACGGTGAGGGGGAGGGCCCCGGCCCCGAAGGCGCGCGCGGCGGCGCCGTCGGCATCGGCCAGCAGCGGGAGGGGGGCATCGAAGCCCGCCGGCACCTCCGGCGTGACGACGGCCACGACGGCCTCGTCGGCCACCAAGTCATCCGCCAGCGCGACGAGCGGGGCGAGCACCTGCGCGAGCGCCTCGCCGTCGGCGAGGGTGAGGACGACGAGCTGCCCCCGCTGGGCGGCGAGGTCGAACGTCCCGCCGTCGTAGGGGAGCGCGAGCGCGGGCGCCGGCGCGAGGTCGTCGAGGCTCAGGACGACGGGCCTGCCCGCGGGGGTAGCGGGCGCGCGGCCCGGCCGCACCGACTGGGGGGGCTGCTCCTCCGGGCTAGCGCACGCCCCTAGGAGGACGGACAGCGCAAACAAGGTGCGGGCGGTCACAAGCGCGGGAATCGAGTACGGCGGAGGGCCCCGACGGTCGGAGGGAACGGCTAGATTATCGGGCCCGCGTACCGCTCGTGCCACCACGGAGCGGGGGGATGACCCGGGCCGGAGCGGAACATAGGGGGCGCCTCCCCCGCTCCGCAATGCCGCCGCCCGCCTTCCGAGGGGTGCGGCGAACTTTTTTTCCTCCGGGAAGCTTCGCTTTGCCTCACCATCCTGATGCCCGACGACGTCCTCACCCCGACCACCACCGGCGCGGAAGCCGTCCGCTGGAACCTCGCCGACCTCTACGCGGACACCGACGCGCTCGACGCGGACCTCCGCCAGGCCGAGGCCGCCGCCTGCGACTTCGCCGCGCGCTTCCGGGGCCGCCTGGCCGCCCTCGACGCCGCTGCCCTCGCCGAGGCCCTCGGGACCCTCGACGGCATCCACGACCGCGCCGGCCGCGCCTACACCTACGCGTATCTCCACTGGTCCACCGACACCGAGGACGCCGCGCGCGGGGCGCTCCTCCAGAAGGTCCGCGAGGCGTACACCCGCATCGGGCAGCACCTCATCTTCTTCGAGGTCGAGTGGGCCCGGCTCGACGAGGCCCAGGCGGCGGCCTTCCTCGACGCGCCGGCCCTCGGGCGCTTCCGCCACTACCTCGAGCTGAAGCACCGCGCGCGGACGCACGTCCTCTCCGAGCCCGAAGAGAAGATCCTCGCCGAGAAGGCCGTCACCGGGTGGAGCGCCTGGAACCGGTTCTTCGACGAGACGCTCGGCGCCGCGCGCTTCCAGTACCGGGGCGAGGCGCAGCCGCTCCAGCAGACCCTCTCGCTCCTCCACGACCCCGACCGCTCCGTCCGTCAGGACGCCCACGCCGCCATCACCGAGAGGCTCGCGGCGCTCCAGCGCCCCCTCGCGTACGTCTTCAACACCATCCTCGCCGACAAGGCCTCCGAGGACCGCCTCCGCGGCTACAGCGGCTGGCTCGACGCGCGCAACGAGGCGAACGAGATCTCGGCGGAGAGCGTCGATGCGCTCCTTGCGGCGGTGACCTCCCGGTACGACCTCGTCGCGCGGTTCTACCGCCTCAAGCGGCGCCTCCTCGGGGTGGACGAGCTCATGGACTACGACCGCTACGCGCCCCTCGGCGAGGCCGACCGCCCCTTCGCGTGGGAGGAGGCGAAGGCCACCGTCCTCGACGCCTACGCCGACTTCCACCCCGAGATGGGCCGCATCGCCGGGCTGTTCTTCGACGGCTGGATCGACGCTCCGCCGACGGCCGGGAAGCGGGGTGGGGCGTTCAGCCACGGGGCCGTTCCGAGCGCCCACCCATACGTCCTCCTCAACTACACGGGGAAGGTGCGCGACGTGCAGACGCTCGCGCACGAGCTCGGCCACGGCGTCCACCAGTACCTCAGCCGCGCCCAGGGCGTCTTCCATGCAGACACCCCGCTCACGACGGCCGAGACGGCGTCGGTCTTCGGCGAGATGCTCACGTTCCAGCGCCTCCTCGGCGGTCTCGACGACCCCGCCGACCGCCTCGCCCTCCTCGTCGAGAAGATCGACGACACGATGGCGACGGTCTTCCGGCAGGTGACCATGAACCGGTTCGAGGAGCGCATCCACACGCACCGCCGCGAGCAGGGCGAGCTCGCCCCCGACGACCTCGGCCGCCACTGGATGGAGACGCAGCGCGCGATGTATGGCGACAGCGTGACCCTCACGGACGGGTACGCCCTCTGGTGGAGCTACATCCCGCACTTCGTCCACACGCCGGGCTACGTGTACGCGTACGCCTTCGGCGAGCTCCTCGTGCTCGCGCTCTACGCGAGGTACCAGGAAGAGGGGGCCGCCTTCCCTCCGAAGTACCTCGACCTCCTCGCCGCCGGCGGCTCCGACTGGCCGCACGTCCTCGTGGGCCGGCTGGGGATCGACCTCAACGACCCCCGCTTCTGGGGGCAGGGGCTCGACGCTATCGAGGCCCTCGTGGCGGAGGCGGAGGCCCTCGCCGCCCGCGCGAACGGCCGCGCATCCTGACCCCACCACACCCTCACTCCCATGCGTCCGTCCGTCCTCGCGCTCGCCCTCCTGGCCGTCCCGGCGGCGGCGCAGCCGCTCACCGTCGTCGCGGCAACGCCGGCTAACAACGCCGTCTCCGTGCCCCTCGCTGACACCGTCCGGTTCACGTTCTCGGCGCCGCTCAGCCCCACCGCGCCGCCGATGGTGGCCTTCACGCCGGAGGACTCCATCACGGTGGGCACGCCCGTGTTCAGCGGCGACGGCCGCACGGTGAAGTATCCCGTGGCGCACCGGCCGCAGACGTACTACGTCCACCTCGTCCTTGGGGCCCAGTCCGCAGCGGGAGAGCCGCTTGAGCGCCCCTACGCGCTCAACTACACGACGGCGTCGAGCAACGGCTCGTTCACCGTCACCGGCCGCGTGACCGGCGAGGGCGTCAGCCCCGACGCGGCCATCGTCGCGCTCCTCACGCTCGATCCCAGCGGGGGCATTCGCCTGGCCAAGGCCGCCGTGCTGAACGGAACGAGCGGGAACTACAGCCTCGGGCCGGTACCCGTGGGCGCCTACAGCGCGGGGGGGTTGCTCCTGCCGTACCCGCCAGCCGCCCGCCCCTTCGCCTACGGGTTTTATGATCCCAACGGGGATGGCACGCCGGACGTCATCGTCATCCCCTTCAACGTCAACGTCACGCTGCGGCAGCCCGCGCCGGTCACAGCAAGGACCCTCCTCGACGCTGCCACCGCCGAGGCCGGCGAGCAGGCGCCCGACCAGCAGCTCGTCCTGCTCCCGGCCAACCCCGTCGACTCCACCGGCCGCGCGCCGCTCTGGACGTACACCTTCCACTCGCCCAGCCAGGCCGAGCTCACGACGGTGCTCGCCACCGGCCTCCTCACGTTCTCGTCCGTCGTGGCGGCGCCCGGTGGTCCACCCACCGCCGGGCCCGTTCCCATCCCCTTCGCCGACTCCGACGGCGTGCTCGCCACCGCCGAGGGAGCCGGGGGCGCCGCCTTCCGCGACGAGCACGCCGCGCGCACCGTCCTCGTCACCCTCCGCGGGGGCTACCTCCCGGACGACTTCCCGCCCGCTACGGCCGCGTACTGGCGCGTGAGCTACACCGCCTCCGAGGGTGGTGTCCCCGTAGACTCCTTCGGCGTGTTCGTGGACATGGCCACCGGGATGCTCCTCGGCACGACCACGACGGCCGGCGAGCCGGGCACCGGGCCGCCCGATGTGTTCGCCCTCGGCGTGCCGAGCCCGAACCCGACGGCGGGCCCGGTCCACCTCCCCTTCGTGCTCGAAACGGCCGGGCTGGTGCGCCTCTCGGTGCTCGACGGCCGGGGGCGGGAGGTGGCCGTGGTGGTGGAGGAGACGCTGCCGTCGGGCGCCCGAGCCGCGCGCTGGGTTCCGGGCCCAGGCCTCGCCAGCGGGGTGTACTTCGTGAGACTCTCCGCGGGCGGGCGAACCGCCGTCCGGCCGTTCGTCCTGCGCCGCTGAGGGGTTTCTAGAGGTGCAGAGGGGAAATCCGCGCTCCCGTTGAGGATCTTCCCCGTCGCTGCCTACTTTCCATCACCCCTTCCCCCAAGGTGATGGCTGTCGGTACGCAGATCGAGATTGAGGCGAAGTATGTCGCCCGGCGCCCCGGGTCGTTCGCGGCGCTCGTCCAGGAGCAGGAGCTGGCCGGCTTCGTGCTGGAGCCGCTCTCGCCCCTCTCTGTCCTCGACACGTACTACGATACGCCGGCGGGCGACCTCCTCCGGCACGGCTACGCCCTCCGCGTGCGCGTGCGCGGCGGCGCGGCCCTCGCCACGCTCAAGAGCCTCGACGCCGCCGACGGCGCCCTCCACCGCCGCCGCGAGATCGAGGCGGCCATCCCGCCGCCCCCCGACGGCGCGGCGCCGCTGATTCCGCCCGGCGCTCTCCGCGACGCCCTCCTCCGGTTGACCGGTGCCGCGCGGCTCGAGCCGCTCTGCCACCTCCGGCAGCACCGCTCGCCCCGCGTGGCCTACGACGGCTCCCGCCTTGTCGGCGTCCTCTCGCTCGACGTGGTCGGCTACGAGGGGAACGGCCACGTGGACGTCACGAACGAGGTCGAAGTTGAGCTCGCCGAGGACGGCCACGAGGACGACCTTTACCGCCTCGACCCCGTCCTCCGCGCGCGGGGGCTAGAGCCCACGGACCGCTCGAAGTACGAGCGCGCGCTGCTCCGCCTCCAGCGCCGCCCCGGCGACCCGCTCCTCCTGCTCCCCGACGAGCGAGCGGCTCTCGAAGCGCACCAGGAGAACGGCTCCCCGCTGCACCGCCGCCGCGCCCGCGTGGTCCTCCTCGCCGCCAAGGGGTACGCGCCGCAGGTGATCGCCAACAAGACCGGGCTCAGCCCCTCGCGCGTGGGGCACTGGCTCCAGTCGTTCCGCGAGGCGCGGCTGGGGATCTTCGAGGAGGCCGCCGAGCGGAGCGCGGTCCTCTTCGGCGGCCCGCTCCAGCGCCCCTACCGGATCTCCGAGCTCGTCACCGAAGGGCCCGACGTGCCCCCGCTCTTCTCCGTCTCCGAAGAGGCTACCCTAGACGACGGTGCTGTCCGCGATGGGGCCACGACGGAGGAGCCGATGCGAGAAAGCGCCCGCTTCTCGACGGAAATCACCGTCGAGCGGTACCGTGAGGCGCCGGAGCCCGTCGCGCTCCGCCCGTCTGGCGACGGCGCCTCGGGCGACGGGGCGCACCGGCTGTCCGAGCCACCGGTGCTGGTGGAAGCCCCCACACCGGCGCCCGAGATGGAACGACCGGGGGATGGTCTCCCGCCGGAAGCGCCATCGAGCACCCCCACAGACGGCCTCGAAGCGGAGTCGCTCGACGACCTGCTGGCGATGCTCGAAGGGCCGCTCGCCTCTACGCCGTTCCTCTCGGCGACCGTGCCGTCGGCTCCCGGGGGGCAGGAAGCGGTGGACGATCCGTTCGAGCTGACGGAGACCCCCGCCTCGCAGGAGGTCGTTGATCTTGAAGCCGTCTCAGAGGTCGGAGTGGAGCTCGACGAGGCACCAGTAGCGGGAGGGCTGGTCGAAACGACCCCCGAGGCAGCTCCCGCGGCGGAGGTAGAACCCTCCTCGGTGCTGCGAGCGGGGCTCCCGGCCCGACCAGAGCTACGCGGCGAGGACCCCGTGCTCGTCGCGGCAGCCCGCGTGCTCCGGCACCTCCACGCCCGCCTCACCGAGGCCGCCCGGCGGCTTCGCGAAGAGCGTAGCGCCGACGCGGGGCGGCGCCTGCTCCTCGTCGTGCACCGCATCCGCATCGCGCTGGAGCTGTTCGGCGAACACCTCCCGGCGCGGCCCACGCGGCGCCTGCACGGCGGGCTCCGCGGGCTCGCTCGCTCGCTCGACGCCCTCAGCGATCTGCACGAGGTCAGCGCTCGGCTCACCAGCGTCCCCGCCCTTGCCGCTGACCTCGACGCGCGGCGCCAGGCGCTCCTCAAGCAGGTCCTCCTCCGGCTCGAAGGCGACGCGCTCCTCGAATGGCAGCGGAGGCTGGAACGGCTCCTCGCCCACCTCGACCGGCGCATCGAGACCGGCCTCCTCGCGTCCGATGACGCGGAGCCCCCCGACGACTACCTCCTCGACGGGATCGAACGGCCGCAGCGACTGCTGCTTCGGCATTGCCTCGCCTCGGCGCTGTGGGTGCGGTACGAGGGCGTGCGCGCGTACGAGTCCGTCATCGCGGGGGCAGACGCGCAACTCCTCCACGCCCTCGGCGGCGCGTGTGCGGGGCTGCAGTACGTGCTCGGCCTCACAGCCGGCTGTGGCGACGGACCCTACCGCAGGGTGGCGCGCCACCTCGAGCACGTCGAGGCGCACCTCGCCGCGCTCCACCGCACGCACCTCACCGCCGAGACGCTCGCGGCTCACGTCAACGACCCCGAGATTGCGGCGCTCCACGCGCGCGAAGCGGAGGCCGAGGCTACGCTCCGTGACATGGTCGGCGCGCTCTGGGAGGGGCTCACCGGGCGGCCGTTCCGCGACGAGCTGGGCGATGTCGCCGCCGCTTTCTGACGCGAGGCGGCCTATGCGCGGGGCGGGATGGATCGCGGCGCTCTGCGTGGCGCTGACCGCCTGCGGCTCGGCGCCGCCGCCCCCTGCGACGAGCACGGTGCCCTCTGGGCTCACGGCCTTCGGCGCGCCGTTCTCCGACTACCGCTTGAATGTCCATCACTCGTCGGGTTCTACTTGCACGGGGAGCCTCGCGACTGACTCGCTCCGCTACGTGGACCGGCTCGGCGTTGGGGGGAGCGGTTACACGCTCGGTTTCGACGGCGATGGGTGCGTGCGGGAGGTCCGCGCGTTCTACGTTGAGCGCGTCGGCGGCTTCGAGGAGTTCGTCCGGATGGCAACACAGCGGCTGGGCGTGCCGGACGGGATGGAGGAGGGTGTGTGCGAGCGCGAGGGCAGCGGTGTCAAGCGCGTCTTCTGGGATCGCCCCGAGGGGCGGTTCGAGGTGGTCCAGGTGGCGCGGGCGCAGAGTCCCGAGCTGGTGCTACGCGCGGCCGCGTGCCCCCTCGGACAGGACCGCGCCTGCCGCGCCGACTGAGTGCCCGTGTTCGACGACCGCCGTCGGCTCGACCGGCTCCGTGCGCACCCGCGGCCGGGCTCGTCGCTTGCGCCTCGGGTCACGCGGTTTCTGGCTGCCCTCCACCATCGGCTCGGCCGAGCGTTCCCTGAGGACGGATCGGTAGCCCTCTCACTCGCCGTGGAGGAGGAAGGCGCCGTGTCACTGGCTGTTCGCCTAGCGCCCTTATACGGTGCACACGCAGGCGTAGAGGCGACCCTCGCTTTCGTTGAGGGCCCTGGCGAGGCGCCAAGGTTCGAGGTGCGGGCCGCCCTTACAGGCTACGGAGAAGGGGATGCCTCGCGTTTCCGCTCCGTGTGGGAGCGTGTACTCGAAAAGGATACGCTGGAGGTCATCGACCTCGGCCAGGGGATGCTCCGCTTCGCAGGGGGCGACGACGACCCCGAAGGCGCCTTCTTCGTGCTGCGGCAGATCGGCCGCGGCCTTCCTTTCGTCCTTGAGCGCATGCGGAAACCGTCGCCCTAAGCCGCTCTTGCTGCGCTGCGGCGCCGATGTGGAGGGGGCGTTAATAGAAATCCGCTCTGCCGAAACTTCAACGCGACGCTGCAACGGACGGCGCGGGACGATGCTTAATTGGCGGCGCAGGGCACGACGGCGGCCCGGCGACTCTGTCAGCCAGAGGACATAGCCAGCTTGAGCCCCGGATGACCGCACGCGCGTTTCTCGACCACTTCCGCCTCGACGACTTCCTCACCGGGCCGCGTGCCCACGGGGAGCCCCTGCTGGTGGAGCGGGGGGATCGCGTGGGCGTAGTGCTCCTCAACGCGGGCGGCCCCGAGAGCGAGCGCGATGTCGCGCGCTTCCTTTACTGCCGGTACATGGACCCCGCGCTGTACCCCGCGGCGATGCCCCGGCGGGTGCGCAGCGTGATGAGCCAGCTCCTCGCGCGCTGGAAGGCGCGGAAGGTGTGCGAGGCGTTCCGCCAGATCGGCGGCGCCTCGCCGCAGAAGCGCCACACCGAGGAGCAGGCGCGCGCCCTCGCGCGGCGGCTCAACGAGCGGTTCGGCCCCCTCACCGGCGCGCACTTCTACACCTACGCAGCCCTCCGCTACGCCGAACCGTCAGTGGCGGACGTGCTCGGCCGGCTTCAGGCCGACGGTATCACGCAGGTGGCGCTCCTCCCGCTCTGGCCCCACTACAGCGCCGCCACGACGGGCTCAGCCCTCGCCTGGTGGGAGACCCATCCTGAAGTGGCTTCGCTCTCGACGACGTGCGTGCCGGAGTTCGCCGCCCACCCGAAGTTCGTTCAGGCCGTCTCCGACCGCGTGGACGAGGGGCTCCAGCGGTTCCCCCGTACCGTTCGCGAACAGGTTTGCCTCGTGTTCGTCGCGCCGGCGCTGGCGAACCGCCGCCGTGCCGAGCAGGGCGACCCCTACTGCTGCCACGTCCACACCACCGTGCAGCAGGTGATGGCGCTTCGCGCGGAGGATGATCCCGGCCGCGCCTTCCGCGTCGCCTCGATCGGCACGCCGATGCCAGGCCGCGCGCTCTTGCAGCCCGTCAAAGAGGTTGTAGAGAAGCTCGCCGAGGAAGGCCACACAAAGGTGCTCCTCGTCCCCGTCGCGTTCGTGTGCGACCGCATCGAGACGGCGTTCGGGCTCGACATCGCGCTGCGCGAGGAGGCCGAGAAGCTGGGCGTAGAGCACCTCGAAGTGACGAGCGGGCTCAACGCGCACCCGCTGCTCATCGAAGCCCTTGCTGAGTGCGTCGCCGCGCAGCTCGCCCCCGCCGCGCTCCCACAGGGCGATGGCGCCGTGGACGCGCTCCCCGCACCGATCCCGTCGCTCCCGCTGTTCCAGCCAGAACAGCGGCACGTCCGCTGCCCGCACTGCGCGTGCGGCGCCGAGGCGCGCGACTGGAGCGGCCAGGCGGCCGTCCACGTCCCGGTACCCCTCATGGAGGGCGAGCGAACCTCACGCGCAGCATAGCCGGGGTCGTGGCTGCGCCGAACGCGCACCTCTTGCGGACGCTCGCAGCTGTGTCCCCCGGCAGCCGCGTGCTCGACCTCGGCTGCGGCGACGGCCGCCACACCGATCCCCTCGTCCGTCTTGGGTTCGACGTGTGGGCCTGTGCGGAAGCCCCCAACGAAGTCGAGGCTACGCGCGAGCGGCTAACCCCGCTCCTCGGGGAAGGAGAAGCCTCCCTTCGCATCACCCCCGCGCGTCCCGAGGCCCTCGGCTACCCCGACGCACACTTCGACTGGGTCGTGGCCTGTGCGGCATGGCATGAAGAGACGTCCGAGCGCGCATGGCGCGAGGGGCTCGCCGAAGCGCTCCGCGTGCTCAAGCCCGGGGGCTGGTTCTTTGTTTCGGTCCCGGCGTCCCTGCTAGGACCAACAACGGTGCCCGCGCGATTGACACAGATCGCGGAGGCGGCCGGCTTCGCCCTCTCAGAGGTTCCGGTGTTCGAGGACGAAGCCGGCCAACGCCACGTGCGCGGGATCTACCGCCGCGTGGACGCCGCGACGATGCGCTGAGTCACGAGGCCGGCGGGCTAGGCGCCGGCGGGTGTGGAACGGGAGGCTGCTTCCGCCGGCTGCGGCCGAACCGGACGAGCAGCCACAGCGCGAGGCCGCCGAGGAGCCACAGCGGCCACGCGGCGACGGCGCCGACGATCAGGGCGAGGAGCCCCTCCCAGCCAGCCTCGAAGGCGTTGCCGATCCGGCTCCAGAACGAAGGCCCCTCTGTGATTCCCGTCGCTGAGCGCTCGAAGATCGTCAACGTGATGGTGCTGAGGGCGACCTGGTTCTGGAGCAGCCGGAGCTGCCCCTCCGCGCTCTCGATGGCCTCGCGCACCTCGGCCAGCTTCGTCTCGACGGCCAGCACGTCTTCGACGGAGCGGGCGTTGCCGAGGATGGCGAGGTAGCGCTGCTCGACGGCGCGGCGGGCGCGGAGCCGCGCCTCGAGGTCCACGTACTGCGCCGTCACGTCGTCCACGCTCACGTGGCGTGACTCGACCTCCTCGCCGAGGGCCGTGAGCGCGTCGAGGAGTGGCTCGAAGCGGCGCGCGTCGACGCGAATGATGAGCGTGTTCGAGACCTCGTAGGGGAGGTGCTGCTCCTGCTCGCCGCCGACGTACGCGCCGTGCTGCCGCACGACCTGCGCGACGCGCTGCCGGGCCTCGGGGTAGTCGCCCACGCGGAGGCGCACCTCAGCGCGGCGGATGAGCCGACGCGTGGTGTCGGTGGGGGCGCCTGTGTTCGGGGGGTACGCGGCGTTCGGCTGGGCAGCGGTCGTCGGTCCGGTCCCGCGTGCCGCTTCATCCATCATACCTTGCGGGGGCTCCGGCATGGACATGGCCGGCGCTTGCATCTCCGCAACCTCGCTGTCGGAAGCGCCGCCGCAGGCCGCCAACACGAGGGCGGCGCACAAGGGAAAGAACTTCATCGTCGGGTGAGGTGGGTGAGCCTGTAAAACGTATCACCCGCCGACTTATGGCGAACGTCCCTTCCTTCCCTTCTTCCGAGAATCGGAAGACCGATCCTTCTTGCCCTTCGGCTTCTCGCGCCGCTCCTTCGGGTTTTCCCCTTGGCGCTTCGTTCGATGCCCTGCATCGTGCGATGGGCCCTCGCTCACGAGCACGAGGTCGACCT
>DASPKS010000066.1:0-9466 GCA_035628035.1 Rubricoccaceae bacterium | reverse complement strand
ATCCGGCCCGCTACCCCCGCCGACGCGGAGACCCTGGCCGCGCTCGCCGAGCGGACGTTCCGCGACACCTTCGCCGCCGACAACACGGCCGACGACATGGAGGCGTACGTCCGCGACGCGTTCGGGCTCGACCGGGTCCGGGCAGAGCTGGAGGACGCCGCGAACACATTCCTCCTCGCGTTCGTGAACGGCGGGGAGCAAACGGTCGGCTACGCCAAGCTCCGCACCGGGGCGACGGACCCGAGCGTGACCGGGCCGGCCCCGGTCGAGCTCGAACGGCTCTATGTGGACCGGGGCGCCCTCGGGCACGGGGTCGGCGCCGCGCTCCTGCGGGCGAGCCTCGACGCGGCCCGGTCGGCGGGCCACCGGACGCTGTGGCTCGGGGTGTGGGAGCGGAACGCTCGCGCGATCTCGTTCTACGAGCGGTGGGGGTTCGAGACGGTCGGGGACCACGTGTTCCGGCTGGGGTCGGCCGACCAGCGGGACCTGATCATGGAGCGGCCGGTGCCAGGGGCCGGATAACGGCGAGCTGCTTGATTTCCAAGCTCGTGTGACAGGCCGTTGGCCCCAGACCGGTACACTTTGCCGCCACCCCTCCCCCTTCCCATCTACCCGAGAGGAACGCCCATGGCGACAACCCCGCGAATCATCCCCTGCCTGTGGTTTGCCGACGAGGCCGAGGAGGCCGCGCGCTTCTACATCGGCCTCTTCCCGAACGCCCGCATCAACGCCGTCACGCGCTACACCGAGGCCGGGTTCGAGACGCACGGCCGCCCGGCCGGGTCGGTGATGACGGTCGAGTTCGAGCTCGACGGGCAGCCGTTCACCGCGCTCAACGGCGGGCCCGTGTTCACGTTCAACGAGGCCGTCTCGCTCCAGGTGATGTGCCGGACGCAGGAGGAGATCGACCACTACTGGGAGAAGCTCTCCGAGGGCGGCGACCCGAACGCGCAGCAGTGCGGGTGGCTGAAGGACCGGTTCGGGCTCTCGTGGCAGGTCGTCCCCGAGGGGATGGAGGAGATGCTCGCCGACGCGACCTCGCCGGGCGCGCAGCGGGCGATGGAGGCGATGCTGCGCATGAAGAAGCTCGACCTCGCCGCGCTCCGCCGGGCGTACGATGGCGCGGCCTGAACCTACCGAAGCCGGTACCGGACCGGTCGGGGGCATGGCAGGGGCGAGCGTGGTGCGCGTGCCGTATCGTTCGCCAAGCCCCTGCCCCGATGTCCCCGAAGTCGCCCCTCTGGAATCGCATCCAGTCCTTCGAGCTGGATGATCCGTCTGCGACCCTGCCGTTCTCGGCGCGGCTGGCCCGGGAGCAGGGGTGGAGCCGGGCCTATGCCCACGCCGCCATCGAGGAGTACAAGCGGTTCCTCTACCTGGCCGCGACGGCGCCGCATCCTGTGACGCCGTCGGTGGCGGTAGATGAGGTGTGGCACCTCCACCTCGTCTACACCCGCTCGTACTGGGAAGAGCTGTGCGGGCGCGTCCTCGGAAAGCCGCTGCACCACGAGCCCACGCGCGGCGGTCCTAGCGAGGGGCGGAAGTATGCCGACCTCTACGCTCGCACGCTCGCGCGCTACCGCGAGACCTTCGGCGAGGCGCCGCCGCCGTCGCTCTGGCCGCCCATGGAGCAGCGGTTCGCTCCTCCCGAGAACGCCCTCCAAGGTGGGCAGGTGCGGCGGCCCTCTGCCGAGGCGGGCGGGTCCGGTATCGGAAGCTGTGGGGTCGGCTACGGTGTGAACCGGATAGGAGACCCCTACGCCGACGACGGCGACGGTGGCGACGCGGGAGACGGCGGCGATGGAGGAGACGGGGGATGTGGGTCGGGGTGCGGCGGAGGGTGTGGCGGAGGGTGCGGGAGCTAGCCCCGCACGTGGACCAGATCGCTTTGGCGGCACGTTGTTGATCGCTCGAAAGGGGTTCCTCATGGCTACCGTCCGTCTCCTCGGCGCGGAGGACGCCGCCATTTTAGATCACGTCGCGCCCGACGTGTTCGACCACGCCGTCGACCCCCGCTGGGCGGCCGACTTCTTCGCCGACCCCCGCCATCACCTCGCCGTCGCGCTGGATGAAAACGGGTGCGTGGTCGGAATCGCCTCGGCGTTCCACTACGTCCACCCGGACAAGCCGCCTGCGCTGTTCGTCAATGAGGTCGGCGTGGCGCCCACCCACCAGCGGCAAGGGATCGGCAAGCAGCTCCTCGCGGCGCTCTTTGAACACGGCCGTGCGCTGGGATGCACCGAGGCGTGGCTGGGGACGGAGGTGTCGAACGCCGCCGCGCGGGCGCTGTACGCGGCGGCCGGGATGAATGAGGACCCGGAGCCGTTCGTGCTGTACACGATCACGCTGAATCCGGACAGGGCCCCATAGGTACACAAGCACATGCGGGTCGTTTCGCTCCTCCCCGCCGCGACGGAGTGGCTGTTCGCGTTCGGCCTGGGTGACGGCCTCGTCGGTCGCTCGCACGCGTGCACGTTTCCGCCGGAAGCCGCTGCCCTCCCCGCCGTCACCGACGTGGTCGAGGAAAACGGTCGCCCCCGGGTGGCCCTCGATGCCGACGCGCTCCGCGCCCTCCACCCCGACCTCGTCGTAATCCAGACGACGTGCGCGGTCTGCGCGGTCCCGCCCGAGACGATTGGTGCGGTGCTGAACGGGTGGCCCGAGCGCCGGCCCGCTGTGTTCGACTTCGCACCGTCCACGTTCAAGCAGACCCTCGACGCCGCCCTCGCGCTGGCCCGCGTCGCGGGCTGTCTCCCTGATGCCTTCCCTGTGGTCGCCGGCATCGAGGAGCGCCTGCGAGCCCTGCACCGCCGTCTCGGCTATGACCGCCGCACGGGCACGGTGGACGGAGCGGCCCCGCCGAGCGTCGTTTGTATCGAATGGCCGGCCCCGCTCTTCCTCGCCGCCCACTGGGTCCCAGACCTGATCGAGCACGCGGGCGGGAGGCCGCTCGGCCCTGCGGCGGGCGAGCGCTCCCCCGCAGCCACGTGGGGCGACGTGCGCGCGCTCGATCCCGACGTGCTCGTGCTGGCCTCCTGCGGGCGCTCTACCGAGGAAGCGATGGAGGACCTGGCGGCCCTTGTGGCGCAGCCAGGGTGGAGCGAGCTCCGCGCCGTTCGCGAGGGGCAGGCGTTCGCCCTCGACGGGCGCATCACGAGCGGGCCCGGCCCCCGGCTCGTCCGCGCCGCGGAGGTGCTGGCCGCCGCGCTGCATCCGGAGCGCGCGGGCGTGTGGCTGCCGCCGGAGGAACTGCGCCGGGTTCCCTGAGTGCGCGGGGGGTTGGGAGATTGCCCGATGCCCTCCGCTCCTCCGCTTACGCCCCCCCTCCGCGCCGAGGTGGACCTCCGCGCCCTCCGCTACAACGCCCGCGCGCTCCGCCGCCGCGCCGAGGGCGCCACGCTGGTGGCCGTCGTCAAGGCCGACGCGTACGGGCACGGCGCGCTCCCCGTCGTACGGGCGCTGCTCGAGGAGGGCGTCGAGCGGTTCGCCGTGGCGGGGGTGGCTGAGGGGATCGCGCTCCGCGAGGGCGGCGTCGAGGCGCCCCTCCTCGTGATGATGGCGCCGCTGCCGGAGATGCTCCCGGCCTACGCGCGCTACAACCTGGCCGCGACGGTGGCCACGCGCGAAGGGGCCGAGGCCGTCGCCTCGGCGGCGCGGCGCGGCGGCCCGCTCACGGTCCACGTGAAGGTGGACACGGGGCTCCACCGCCTCGGCCTCGCGCCCGCCGACGTGCCCGGGGTGCTCCGCCTCCTCCAGGGCGCCCCCGGTGTCGCCGTCGAAGGGCTGTGGACGCACTTCGCCACCGCTGACGAGCCCGACCTCGACTTCGCCTACGAGCAGCTCGCCCTGTTCGACGCGCTCGTCCACGCGGTGGACCCGCCGCCGCTCCTCCACCTCGCCAACAGCGGGGGCCTTCTTCAGATCCCCGAGGCGGTCGAGGGGCGCGCGCTCGTCCGCGTGGGCGGGGCCCTCTACGGGCTCCCGGCGAGCCGGATCCTCGAGATGGAGGCGCCGGAGGTGCGCCCCGTGATGCGGCTCGTCACGCGCGTGCTCCAGGTGAAGACCGTCGAGCGCGGCGAGACCGTCTCCTACGGGCGGACGTGGACGGCCTCCGGGCCCACGCGCATCGCCACGCTCGCCGTCGGCTACGGCGACGGGTACCCCCGCTCGCTCTCGAACCGAGGGCACGTGGCCGTGCGAGGGCGGCTCTACCCCATCGCCGGGCGCGTGTGCATGGACCTCACCATGCTCGACCTCGGCCCGCCCGACGGCCCGGGCGGCGCCGTCCGCGTGGGCGACGAGGCGGTCCTTTTCGGCTCGGGCGGCCCCTCCGCGCTCGACGTGGCCGAGTGGGCCGACACCATCTCGTACGCCCTCACGTGCGGGCTCACGGCGCGCGTGCCGCGGGTGTACGTGGGCGCCGAGAACGGCGGCGGCGCTCCGGCGTAAAGGGCGGAAGCGCCCCTCCTCCGAAGCGACGGGCGGACGGTCTCCAGTTGCGCCGTACCGCCTATATTTCCTCGTCCTGTCTCCTCCCCTCTTCCCCTCTTGCCATGCCGACGTCCACCCCCTCCGAGATCACCATCCTCGTCGTGGACGACGAGGAAGACGTCGTCGAGATCATCGGCCACTTCCTCCGCCAGGAGGGCTTCAACGTCCTCACCGCCCACGACGCCGACGAGGCCCTTGAGAAGGCCGGTCCTGAGGTGGACGTCATCGTGCTCGACGTGATGCTCCCGGGCATGAGCGGGTTCGAGATCGCCCGCCGCCTCCGCGGCCGCGTGGAGACCGAGAAGATCCCGATCCTCTTCCTCACGGCGAAGACGGAGGAGCAGGATATGCTCGAGGGGCTCTCCGCCGGCGGCGACACGTACCTCACGAAGCCGGTCAGCCCCCAGGTCGTCCTCGCGAACATCCGCGCGGTACTCCGGCGGACCGGCACCGAGGAGAGCCGCACGATGAACGTGGCCGGCCTCATGATCTATGAGGACGAGTACCGCGCCACCCTCGACGGCGAGGACCTCGGCCTCACGCTGACGGAGTTCGAGCTCCTCCGCTACCTCGTCCGCCACCCCCGGAAGGCGTTCACGCGGCAGCAGCTCCTCGAGACCATCTGGAAGGACGCGATGATGGTGACGGAGCGGACGGTTGACGCCCACATCAAGAACCTCCGCGAGAAGCTCGGCGACTTCGCGCGCCACATCCAGACCGTCCGCGGCGTCGGCTACCGCTTCGTCGAGGAGGAGACGGCCGAGGCCTAGTTCGGAGGACGGAGGATAGAAGACAGGGGACGGCAGCGCGCACGCGGCCTCTGTCCTCCGTCTTCCGTTTTCTGTCTCCTGACCCCATGCTCCGCTGGCGGACCGTCCGCGACCTCTTCTTCCCGCGCCGCGCCTCGACGCAGACGTGGATGATGCTCACGTTCGCGCTGCTCGTGGGCGGGGCCGTGGTCGGGGTGGGGCTGTACTCGTTCCTCATCCTCCGCGGGCAGGTCCGCGACGCTGCCCGCGAGACGCTCCGCGAGCAGGCCGAGCGCGTGGCGCTCCAGCTCGAGGCCACCGACGACCCCGCTGCGCGGGACGCGCTCGGCAACGCCTTCGCCCGCGCCACCGAGCTCGACCTCGCCGTGCTCTCGCCCGACAGCACGCTCTACGCGTGGGGGCCGGGCGGGACCCCCGCCTACCTCCACCAGCGGCCCGAGGTGCGCGCCGCCCTCGCGGCCGGCGTCGGCTACGCCGAACGGCGGCGCGTGGATGGGGAGCGGATGCTCTACGTGGCGCTGTACCGCCCCGAGACGGGCCTCGTCGTCCGGCTGGGCGAGCCGGAGCCGCCGCTGTACCGCGTCGTCCAGCGCACGCAGGCGGCGCTCTCGGTGGGGATGGCACTCGCGCTCGTGCTCGCCCTCCTCGGCGCGTGGATCGCCGCGCGGCAGGTCGTCGAGCCCCTCCGCGCCATCACCGCCAGCGCCCAGCGGATCAACGAGGGCGAGGTCGACCGCTCCATCCGCGTGCGGACGCGCGCGGCCGAGCTGCAGGACCTCGCGCGGAGCCTCAACCTCATGGCGGGCCGGTTCCGCACCGACATCCAGGAGCTCCAGCGGATGCACCGCGTCCAGAACGAGTTCATCGGGAACGTGAGCCACGAGGTGAAGAACCCCATCTTCGCCGTGTTCGGCTACCTCGAAGCGCTCGGGAGCGACACCCTCGACGCCGAGCAGCGCCAGCGCTACGCGCAGAAGGGGCTCGCCAACCTCCAGCGTCTCAACACCCTCTTCAGCGACCTCATCGAGATCGCGAAGCTGGAGTACCGCGAGGACCTCCTCCGGCCGGAGCGGTTCGACCTCCAGGGGCTCGTCGAGGAGGTGGCCGAGACGCTCGAGCCAAAGGCGCACGAGAAGGGGCTCGAACTCGATACCGACAACACCCCGCTGGAGGTGTACGCCGACCGCAACCGTATCCGGCAGGTGCTCACCAACCTCATCGACAACGCCATCGCGTACACCGACGAGGGGTCGGTGCGCTGCCGGGTGCGCCGCCACCGCGACAAGGCGCGCATCGAGGTGGTCGATACGGGGCGCGGCATCCCCGAGGAGCACCTCGACCGCATCTTCGAGCGGTTCTACCGCGTGGACACCGCGCGCTCGCGGAAGATGGGGGGGACCGGGCTCGGTCTCGCCATCGTCAAGCAGATCCTCGAGGCGCACGGGGAAGGCGTGCACGTGGAGAGCACGAAGGGGCGCGGCTCGCGGTTCTGGTTCGAGCTCCCGCTGGCCGAGGCCGCGCCCTCCGGCGACGGCGTCGCCGAGCCCACGCCGGCACCCGAGCCAGCGCCGCTGGGCTGACGCCGATGCCCACCCCCGCGACCGACCCCCTCGCCGGGCTCAAGAACCTCGGGCCGACGTCGGCCGAGATGCTCCGCGAGGTAGGGATCGAGACGCCCGACGCGCTCCGCGAGGCCGGCGCCGTGCTCGCCTACAAGCTGCTCCAGCTCCGCTTCGGCCCGCGCGTCAACGCCCTCTTCCTGTACGCGCTCGAAGGGGCGCTCGCCGACCGCCACTGGAACAGCTTCTCGCCCGGAGAGAAGGCGCGGATGAAACAGGAGGCGGCCGGTGCGCTGGAGGTACTGCCCGCGCGGCGGGGCGGGGCAGGGGGGACGCGCGTGCCTTGAACGGGAAGTCGGGGCGCCTAACTTTGCGGGTCCTCTCCCGCGCCGGCCATGCCTCGCTCCCTACTCGTCCTCGCCCTCCTCTGCGTGCTCGTCGCCGCGCCCGGCCGCGCGCAGTGGACGCAGCTCAACGGCCCGCTCCCGCCCAACGTGCAGGGCCTCGGGGCGGGGGACGGCTACCTCGTCCTCGGCACGGGGATGTCCGACGCCGGCGACGTGTACCGCTCGGTCGACGGCGGGCAGACGTGGACGAACGCGCTCCTCCCCAACGGCGGGGTGTTCTTCACCTTGGCGCAGGGCGACACCGTGTTCGTCGGCACCTACCTCAGCGGGCTCCACCGCTCGACGAACGGCGGGCAGACCTGGACGGAGCTCCCGGTGTCGGGCAACTCGTTCTCCGTAATGGCGGCCGTCGGGAATGCGCTGATCCTTGGGGAGGGGGAGCTCGGCAGCGCGCCGCTCCGCCGCTCCACCGACGGGGGCGACACCTGGACGGTCGTGGGCCCGACCGCCGACTACCGCGACCTCTTGGTGCAGGGTCAGACGGTCCTCGCGGCGTCGTATCAGAACGGCATCTTCCGCTCGACCGACGGGGGGCAGACGTGGTCGCCGTCGAACACCGGACTCCCGGCCGGGGCGCGCCTCGGCGCCCTCGCAGCACACCAGGGCGCCGTGTTCGTCGGGCTTCGGGCGCCTTCCGCACCCGCGCTCCGGGTGTACCGCTCCGGCGACGGGGGGGCGAGCTGGGCGCAGGTGAGCGTGGACCTCCCCGACCCCGCCCCCTACGAGATATGGGGGCTCGCCTCGTGGCGGGGCGCGCTCTACGCCGGCCTCGGGTGGTTCACGGGCGGCGCGGTGTATCGCTCCACCAACGGCGGCGTGAACTGGACCCTGCACGCGGAGGGCCTCCCGGCCGGCGCGGCGAGCCAAGCCTTCCTCGGCACCGACGTCGCGCTGTGGGTCGGCACGACGAAAGGACCCTACCGGAAGATGACCCCCGACGCCCCCTGGACCTACGCCGGGCATGGCACCGCGGAGATCACCGGCGTCGCGTCGCTCCTCGTCGACGGCGAGACGCTGTTCGTGGGGCTGACGAACAACGGCGGCGGCGGCCTCGGGCTCTGGCGCACGGCGGATCGGGGGGAAACCTGGACGCTCCTGACGAACGGCCTCTCCGACCGCGCGGCCATCCAGGCGCTCCTCCGTCACGGCTCCACGCTCTTTGCGGGGGACTACGGCACCTTCCCACGCGGGATCTACCGCTCGGAGGACGGGGGGACTACCTGGACGTTCTCCTCGAGCGGGATCCCCACGGCCTCGATCATCCACGACATCGAGGCCCACGACGGGGCGCTCTACGTCGGCGCCTGGGAGGGGCTCTACCGCTCCACCGACGACGGCTTCACGTGGACGACGGTCCCGGCCCTGAGCGGGGTGATGACCCTGACGCTGTGGGAGGGCGCGCTCTACGCGGGGCTGAACAACGGCCAGGTTCACCGCTCCACCGACGGCCTCACGTGGGTACTTGCCAGCGATGGGCTCAGCACGGGCGGCCGTGGGATCGAGGAACTCGTCGTGAGCCGGGGCACGCTCTACGCGGCGACGTGGGGCGCCGGCGTCTTCCGCTTTGACGGCTCGGTGTGGACGCCGGCCGGGCTGAGCGGCGAGTACGTCGGCGCGCTCTTCGACGTAGACGGTGTGCTCGTAGGCTCGTCAGCGCTCGACGGCACGTTCTACTCGGTGAACGGAGGCGACACGTGGGTCCCGTTCGAGGACGGCTACGCCGGGGGGGAGGTGTACGAGCTGGTGGCCGACGACGAGGTCCTCTTCATCGGCTCGCGTGGACACGGGCTCTGGCAGCGTCCGCTCTCCGACCTCCCCCTCCCGACGGCCGGCGCGCCCGAGGCCCCGTCGCAGACGGTATCCCTCGCGGTTCACCCGAACCCCGCCGCGACCCTCGCCACGCTCCGCCTCGAAGCGCGCACGCCCGGCCCGGCCCGCGTGGAGGTCCTCGACGCGCTGGGGCGGGCGGTGTGGAGGAGCAGCCGCGTACTCGCGGCCGGGCCGAACCAGGTGGCCCTCGACCTCCACCGACTCGCCCCCGGCGTCTACACCGTGCGCGTCGTCGGCGCGGGAGCGACGCAGCAGGCGCGGTTGACGGTCGTCCGCTAGGCGAGCCGCTCCAGCGCGAGCCGGGCGACGTGCTGCCCGATGGCGAGCGCGGCCGTCGCCGCCGGGCTCGGCGCGTTGACGAGGTGGACGGCCCGCGCCGACGTCATCAGCACGAAGTCGTCCGCGAGCG
>DASPKS010000065.1:0-23084 GCA_035628035.1 Rubricoccaceae bacterium | reverse complement strand
GTGAGCAGAGGGGGAACCGTCAGTCGCTGGGGCGAAGGCCGAGCGCGCGGAACCGGGACGGGTCGGCTCGGAACGTGACCCGTCCCCGCGCGCCGCGTACGTCGAGGGTGAGGTGGTGTGCGACGACCTCCACACCGGCTCTAACCGCCAGCCCCCGGGTCGTATCGGTCGCCAGGTCGAGGGTTACGCCCGCGCGGTAGAAGGCCTGCTCGACGTGGACGTCCCGGCCGTCGAGCACCCAGGTCGTGTCGATCTGCGCGCCGGGCTGGGCGCGGGCCGGGGCCAGCAGGGCGCCGGAAAGGAGCAAGAAGGGCAGCGCGGTTCGCATGGCTAGTCGTCGGGGGGCCGCCCGCTGGAGGTGGAGTCGGTCGGGGCCGGGAGCGCCAGCGCTCCGCGGAGGGCATCGGCTACCGCCGGCGATACCGCGTAGTGGAAGCGGACGCGGACGTTTTCGTAGCGCGCGCCAGCCTGGGTCCGCTCGGGCAGCCCCTCCCGCTCGACCACGCGGAGGGTGTCCACCCCCCAGAGGCGCACCCGCACCGTGCCGGGCTCGCGGACGTGCAGCGAGCGCATGCGGACCTGCCCGCCCACCGAGAGCGTGGGGAGGAACCCGCGGAGGGAATCGGCAGGCTGGGCGGCGGCCGGCGCGCTGCAAAGAAGCGCGAGGCCGAGGGAAAGCGCGCCGAGCCGGCTCAGGGGCCAGCGCATCGAGAGGGGCAACGGTCAGAGGGGCCGTTTGGAGCCCCCCACCGCGCTGCAGGTTCCCTGTCTTTGCTCGGCTTAGCCGAGATGGATTTCGACGGGCGGCGGGGTCACGCGGCGGAGCTCCCCGCGCGAGATCACCACGCGTCCCTTCCCGCCCCGGTTGGCGATCTCGAACTTCGTCGGGCGCACCACCTCCGTCCGGCCGCGGTTCGTCTCCACGGCGAGCCCGTCGCGGGCGGCGTCGGAGACGGCCACGCCGAGGACGCGGTCGTCCTTCCCCTGGAGTCGCATCGCGATGACGCCCTTCGCGGCGCCCCGGAAGACGGGAATCTGCCAGGCGGGGAAGATCAGCGCGCGGCCCTCCTTCGTGGCGAGGCACACGTTCTCGTCGCCCACCGAGAGCGCCGCGCCGACGACCGCCGCGGCCGCGCCGAGCCGCAGGTACGTCCGCCCGTTCTTATTCGACGGCTCGGCGTACCCGGCCAGCGGGATCCGCACCCCCATCCCATCGGAGGTAACGGCCAGCACGTACGGCCCGATGAGGGCCTCGGTGTCGGCCGGCGGCGCGCCGTCGCCGGAGAAGAGGTCGGTCACGTCGGCCAGCGGGAGCGGCTCGGGCAGCACGCGCTCGTCGAGCGAGATCACGCCGACGACGTGCTCCTTGTCGCCGAAGTCGAACAGCTTCTGGATGGGGTCGCCGTGGCCGGTCGTCTGCGGGAGCGCGTCCACCCGCGCGGTGTACGCCTTGCCCGCGCTCGTGAAGAAGACCACCGTGGCGCGCGTGGACGCCGCCAGCGCCCACCCCACCTCGTCGCCGTCGCGGACGCGGATGGCCCCGAGCTCGGTGTACGTCCGCTGCCGTTTCACCCACCCGTCGCGGGTGACGATGACGTACATATCCTCCTCGATGATGTAGTCCTCGGCGGAGTACTCGTGCTTCTCGTCGGGGCCGGCGATGGCGGTGCGCCGCTCGTCGGCGAACTGCTTCTTGAGGTCGCGGAGCTCAGCCTTGATGAGGTCCCAGCGGAGCTTCTCGTCGCCGAGGAGGCGGCGGAGCTCCTTCGCCTTGGCCTCCTTCTCGGCGAGCTCCTGGAGGATGGCGTCGATCTCCAGCCGGGCCAGCCGGTAGAGCTTCGTCTCGAGGACGGCGTCGGCCTGGATGTCATCGAGGCCGAAGCGGTGGCGGAGGCGCTGGTTCGCGTCCACCTTGTCCTTCGAGGCGCGGATGATCTTGATGGCCTCGTCGAGCGCGTTGAAGATCTTGGCGAAGCCCTTGAGGATGTGGATCCGCTTCTCGAGCCCCTCCAGCTCGTGGCGGAGGCGGCGCGTGACCGTCTCCATCCGGAAGTCGAGGAACGCCTGGAGCGCCTCGCGCAGCCCCACGCGCTGCGGCGCGGCCACCTCCGGGTTCTCCGTCGGGACGAGGCAGGTGAGGTTGACGTGGAAGCGGGTCTGGAGGGGGGTGTGCTTGAAGAGGTACGCCATCGCGGCCTCGGCGCTCGCCCCGCGCCGCAGCTCCAGCACGATCCGCACCTGGGCGGTCGACTCGTCCCGGATGTCGACGAGCTGGGGCACGCGGCCCTCACGGATGTGCTCGGCGATCTTCTCGACGAGGTCGGCTTTGGCGACGCCGTAGGGGATGCTCGTGATGACGATGTGCGTCTTCCCGCGCCCCTCCGTCTTGTACTCGCCACGAAGGTCGATGGGCCCCTCCCCCGTCGCGTAGATCTCGCGCAGCTCGTCCTCCGTGTTGAGGATGCGCCCGCCCGTGGGGAAGTCCGGCCCCTGCACCGACCGCATGAGCGTGTCGAGGCGCGCGTTGGGGCTGCCGATGAGGTGGATCGCCGCGTCGAGGACCTCCCCGAGGTTGTGGGGGGGGATGTTCGTCGCCATCCCGACGGCGATCCCGCTCGCCCCATTCACGAGGAGGTTGGGGAACTGCGACGGCAGCACGACCGGCTCGAAGAGCGAGCCGTCGTAGTTCGGCCGGAAGGGAACGGTGTCCTTCCGGATCTCGTCGAGGAACGAGGCGCCGAGAGCGGTCAGCCGCGCCTCGGTGTAGCGCATCGCGGCGGGATTGTCGCCGTCGAGCGAGCCGAAGTTGCCATGGCCGTCCACGAGGGGGGCGCGGAGCGAGAAGTCCTGCGCCATGCGCGCCATCGCCTCGTAGATGGCGCTGTCGCCGTGGGGGTGGTACTTCCCCATCACCTCGCCGACGACGGTGGCGCTCTTGCGGGGGCGGGCGTCCGGGAGCAGCCGGAGGTTCACCGCCATCGCGTAGAGGATCCGCCGCTGGACCGGCTTGAGGCCGTCGCGGATGTCGGGGAGCGCGCGGCTGGTGATGACCGAGAGCGCGTAGGTGAGGTAGCGCTCGCGGGCGGTCTCGTGGAGGGGGATGATCTGTGTTTGCATCTTCCAATAACGGGCCGTGCCAGCGGCCCCTCCGTCCTTTCCGAAACATACGGTGCCGCCGGTGTCATCCGGCGTCACTCTCTTTTTGCTTTGCAATAACACCCCCTCCCCTACGGGAGGGCCATCGTGAAGTGGTCCTCGCCGGGGGCGGCGTGGTGCCGGAGCACCCCCGCGCGGGCCAGCTGTACGAGCGTCTTCGACGCCTTCCACAGCGGGAGTCCGGCCAGCCGTGCGTACTCCCGCACGGTCACCCGCTCATACTGCTCGAGGTACCGCATCAGCCGCTGCTCGGACTCGCCGAACGTGAACCGCGCCCCCTCCCCTCGGGCCTTCGCCTTCATCAGCGAGACCGCCTCGCGGCTGGCCTCGACGCTCTGGTCGCCCACGCGGACGAAGGCCGTCCGCCGCCCCGGGGCCTCGCCATTCACCTCGACGAGGAAATGGGGGCGCTCGGGGCTCGCGGGGACGTTTACGACGAGCACCTCGCGGCGACGGGACACGCGCACGCCGTGGATGCCCACGTCGAGCGACGGCTCGCAGAAGGTCCGCAGGGCCTCTTCGAGGGCGAACTGCTCCTCCTCCGCATCCTTCACCCCGACGAGCTCGCCGTCGTCGCCCACCCCGATGAGGACCGTCCCCCCGCCTGTGTTCGCGAGCGCGATGACCTCGCGGGCGATCCGGTCCGGACGCGGAACGCGGTACTTGAACTCGAGATGCGGGCCTTCGCCGAGGGCGACGAGCCGCCGGAGGTCGTCGGCGTCCATCGGAAGAAGCGGCGGGGCTGGAAGGAGGAATCAGGCGCGGGCGTAGGACGCGGCGTCCTCGGCCTTCCGGTCGCGCGCCATCAGCTCGGCGACGGCCGCTTCGGGGCGCATCCCGTCGAAGAGGATGGCGTGGACCATCTCGGTGATCGGCATCTCGACGCCGTAGCGGCGGGCGAGGGCGCGCGTGGAGACCGTCGTACGCACGCCCTCGGCCACCATCGTCATCTCGGCCTCGGCTTCGGCGAGCGTTTTCCCGGCGCCGATCTTCTCGCCGAGGAGGCGGTTCCGGCTGTGGCGCGAGAAGCACGTCACGACGAGGTCGCCGAGCCCGGCGAGCCCGGCGAACGTCTCCGGCTGCGCCCCCATCGCGAGGCCGAGCCGCTTGACCTCGGCGAGCCCGCGCGTGACGAGCGCGGCCTTGCTGTTGTCGCCGAGCCCGAGCCCATCGCCCATCCCGGCCGCGAGGGCCATCACGTTCTTGACCGAGCCGGCGATCTCGACGCCGATGAGGTCGGTGTTGACGTACACGCGGAGGGCGTTCGTCATGAACGCCTCCTGCACGCGCTCGGCGCACGCGAGGTCGGGGATCGAGACGACCACCGAGGTAGGGAGCCCGGCGGCGACCTCCTCGGCATGGCTCGGCCCATAGAGCACGCCGATGCTTTCGGGTGGCACGGCGGGGAGCGCCTCGCGCAGCACCTCCGTCGTCGTGGCGAGCGTCTCGTTCTCGATCCCCTTGGCAACGGAGACGACGCAGGCGGGGCGGCCCGGTCCGGCCCACTCTGCCACGATGCGCCCCACATCGCGGACGTTCTGGCTCGGCACGGCGAACACCCACAGCCACGCCCCGGCGACGGCGGCGGTGAGGTCGGCCGTCACGGCCACGCGGGCGGGGAGGTGCGCGTCGGGGAGGTAGCGGGCATTCCGCCGTGTGCGTGCGATCTCCTCGGCCGCGTCGGGGCGGCGGGCCCAGAGGCTCACGCGGTGGCTGCCGTGCGCGGCGAGGCTGTAGGCGAGGGCAGTGCCCCAGCTCCCCGCGCCTAGCACGGCGATGCGCTCGCCATCAGCGCCGTTCGACCCATTAGCAGCGGCGTCAGCGTCGGGCTCCATCGGAAGAAGGGTCGGCTCGGGGAACAGAACGCGCGCGGGGCTGCGGGGCTCCCGCGCGCTGGAGGAGACTCAGGCCGCTTCGACGCGGCCGACAACGAAGGCGGGCTCGCCGAGCGCCCCGAGGATGGCAAGCGCGCGGGCCCGCTTCTTCTCGGGCACGACGGCCACGAGCCCCACGCCGAGGTTGAACGTCCGCCGCATGTCCTCCTCGGGCACGTTGCCCGTCTCCTGGATGAGCCGAAAGAGCGGCGGGCGGCTCCACGCGTCCCAGTCGAACGCAGCGCGGAGGCGCTCAGGAATGATGCGGCGCGTGTTTCCTTCCAGCCCGCCGCCGGTGATGTGGGCGAACCCGTGCGCGAGGCCCTCGGCGAGGAGCGCCTGGATGGCGTCGAGGTAGGAGCGGTGGACGCGGAGGAGCGCCTCGCCGACCGTCTCGCCGCCGAGCAGCTCGGGCGTGTCGCCCGCCACGAACCGGTCGAACAGCACCTTCCGCGCGAGGGAGTAGCCGTTGGTGTGGAGGCCCGTCGAGGGAAGGCCGAGGAGGAGGTCGCCCGCCTCGATCTTCGACCCGTCCACGAGGTCGCCCCGCTCGACGATGCCGACGATGCACCCGGCGAGGTCGTACTCGCCGGCTTTGTAGAGGTCGGGCATCTCGGCGGTCTCGCCGCCGATGAGGGCACACCCGTTCCGCTTGCACGCCCGCGCGAACCCCCGCACGACGGCCTCGACGATGGCCGGCTTCAACGTGCCCGTGGCGAAGTAGTCGAGGAAGAAGAGCGGGCGCGCGCCGCAGACGGCGATGTCGTTGACGCAGTGGTTGACGAGGTCCTCCCCGATGGTGTCGTGGCGCCCCACACGGACGGCCACCTTCAGCTTCGTCCCCACGCCGTCGATGGAGGAGACGAGCACGGGCGCGCGGTAAGCCTTCTTGTCGAGAGCGAAGAACCCCCCGAAGGCGCCGAGGTCGCCGAGCACGCCCGGCGTGAACGTCTCGCGGACGATCCCCTTGATGCGGCGGACGGCCTCCTCGCCGGCCTCGATGTCAACC
Organism: Rubricoccaceae bacterium; assembly: GCA_035628035.1. GTDB lineage: Bacteria > Bacteroidota > Rhodothermia > Rhodothermales > Rubricoccaceae > DASPKS01. The sequence continues at coordinate 17,045 of DASPKS010000065.1, read as the reverse complement.
CCGGCGTCGCGGTAGGTGGTCATGGCGATGCGTGGTGGAGAGGGGCGGCGGCAAGCTACGCGCGCGCGTCGTCCTCCGCCTTCGCTTTCCAGGGCGGCGCCGTCTTCTCCAGGAAGGCGCGGACGCCCGCCCGGCAGTCGTTGGTGGACCGGGCTTGGGCATTGAGACGGGCAGCGACGTCGAGCGCCTCCGCGAGCGACATCCCCGGCACGTCGGCCAGCAGCCGCTTCGTGAGGGCCACCGCGCTCCCGCTGGTCTCCGCCGCCAGCTCCTGCGCGAGGGCGTCCACTTCGGCGTCGAGGTACTGTGGGAGGACGGCCCGCGTGACGAGCCCGATACGGGCCGCCTCCTCGGCCGGGAGGAGGTGCCCGCGCAGGAGGAGGTCGCGTGCCGCAACCTCGCCCAGCCTGCGGAGCACGAATACGGCCACGATGGCCGGCACGAACCCGATCCGCGTCTCGGTGAAGCCGAGCTTGGCCCCCTCCGCAACGAGCGCGAAGTCGCACGCGGCGGCGAGTCCGCACCCGCCGGCGATGGCGTGCCCGTTCACCTTCGCGATGATCGGCTTGGGGTGGCGTATGATGGCCTCGAACAGCCCCGCGAGGTGCCGTGAGTCGGCGAGGTTCTCTTCCTCGGAGGCGGTCTGGAGCGCCTGGAGCGCCGCGAGGTCAGCCCCGGCTGAGAACGTGGAGCCAGCGCCCGTGAGGACGATCACACGGAGGGCCTCGTCGCGTGCGGCCTCGGCCAGCGCGTCCTGGAGCGCGCCGACGAGGTCGGCTGAGAGCGCGTTCCGCTTGTCGGGCCGGTTCAGCGTGAGCGTGAGCACGCGCCCGGCGCGCTTGGCCAGCACGAGGTCCGGTTCCATCAGGGTTCGGGCATGGTGGAGGGCACGGGCACGGCGTCGAGCGGCCGGCCGCAGTGGGGGCACACGGCGGGCATCGCCGGCGCCCGCTGCCGTCCGATCTCTTCGACGAACGCCGCCCCGAGGATGCTCGTCGGGAGCGCGAACAGCCCGATCCCGAGCACGGCGATGGCCGCACCGAGCACCTTCCCGAGCCCGGTGACAGGCGCCACGTCGCCGTACCCGATGGTGGTGAGCGTGGCCACGGCCCACCACATCGCCGTCGGGATGCTGGAGAAGTCGTCGGGCTGCGCCTCGTGCTCGACGTGGTACATCAGCGTGGCCGAGACGATGAGGAGGAGGACGAGCACGCCGAAGGTGACGACGAGCTCCTCGCGCTTTTTGCGGAGGACCCGGCCCATGAGACCGAGCGAGGTGGCGTAGCGGCCCACCTTCACCAGCCGGAACAGCCGCACGAGCCGGAGCGCCCGCAGCGAGCGGAGATCCGCCCCGAGGTACGGCAGGTAGAACGGGAGCACGGCGAAGAGGTCGATGAGCGCCATCGGCGTGACCGCGAATCGGAGCCGGCCCGCTACCGGGTGCGCGTAGCGCGGGTCCTCTACGCACGCCCACAGCCGTACGAGGTACTCCACCGTGAACACGGCGACGGAGAACACCTCGAACCCATACAACGCACGCCGGACTTCCTCCGGCAGGGAAGGCACCGACTCGACGATGACGGCGAGCACGTTCAGCGCGATGAGCGCGAGCATCGCGGCGCCGAAGGCCTGGCTTGCCCGCTGGAGGCGCGGCTCCGCATCCGAAGGGCCAGAAACGACCTGCCAGACCGCCCCGCGTGTGTGCATCGTCGCTCTCTGCTACGCGCCGTGCTCGGCCGCGTCGAGGATGTAGATCGCGCGGAGGTTGCGGGCGAGCTGGCCGTAGTCGAGCCCGTACCCGATCACGAACAGGTTGTCGATGGCGAAGCCGACGTAGTCCAGCGGGACCTCGACCTGCGTGGCGGCGGGCTTGTGGAGCAGCGTGACCGTGCGGAGCGAGGCCGGCTTGAGCTCGAGGAGCCGGTCGAGGATGAACCGCATCGACTGCCCCGTGTCCACGATGTCCTCGACGACGAGGACGTGCCGCCCTTCGAGGTCGGCGTCGACCTTCTTCAGCTCGCGGACGAGGCCGCTGGAGACCTTCGCGGCGCCGTAGGAGGAGAGCTTCAAGAAGTCCACCTCGCAGTTGATGGGGACGGCCCGCATGAGGTCGGCCACGAACATGTACGCCCCGTTGAGCACGCCGATGAAGATGGGCGGCGTTTCGGCGTCGCCGTAGTCCTCCGCGATCTGGCGGCCGAGCGCCTTGATGCGGCGCTGGATCGTGGCCTCGTCGAGGTAGAGGCGGAAGCGCTCGCCCCGGCAAAAGACGACCTCGGGGGCGGTGACGGTCTCGGTCTCCATCGGCGGCGGGCGGGCGGGCCGGCGAAGCTACGCCCCACCCCCCTCCCGTTCAACGGGCCGCCACGCGAGGCGGACGACCTCGCGGGTGTCCACGCGGAGGCGGGCCCCCTCGGCCAGCCGGTGCCCGACGACCCACACGATGCGCCCCTCCTGCCCCGCGCACAACACCCGCTGGCGAGCCCGGTCTTCTGGAGGAACGAGCCGCTCGGTGAGGAGGTCGCTCACACGCTTCGTCCCGTCGAGGCCAAGGGGCTGGAAGCGGTCGCCCGCCTGCCAGGGCCGCAGCGCGAGGGGATCCATGAGGACGTCGGCGTCCACGACCTCATCGTTCGGGCCAGTCACCGAAGGATCGGCTACCAGCTCCGGGTCGATGGGGCCGAGCGGGGTAACCGTGAGCGTCCCGTCGGGCGTCTCGAACACCACCTCGCACCGGCCATCCCACGCCGCGGGAAGGGCGTCTTCGGAGGCACGTTCGCCTGACCGGAAGGTGAGGTGGGCCCGGCTGCGCCAGGCCGCCCCCCCCTCCCACTCGACCCGCCGCCCCGGCTGCGCATCGAGGAGCCCGTCGAGCGCTTCGAGCACCTCGGCGTGGCGGGGCGCCTCGGGTGCCCACCGGGCGAACGCCTCGGCGTAGACGGAGCGCCGCACCGCGGGGGGGAGACGCCGCAGGGCGTCGAGCGGGAGCGTGCCGCCACCCTCCCGCTCCGCAGCGAGCCGCGCGAAGAGCGCCGCCGGCCCGCCCGCCTCCATGTCGAGGAAGGCGCGCACGCGCTCGGCCGTGCGCGCGATGCGGGCCGCCACGTCCTCCCCATACAGCTGCTTCGCGATGGGCAGCACGCGATGGCGGATGGCGTTACGACGGTACCTCGTTTCCGCGTTCGACGCATCCTCTCGCCACGCCCACCCCCGCGCATTCGCCAAGGCTGCGATCTCTCGACGCGAGACGTCGAGCAGGGGGCGGATCAGGCGGATCGCCGAGCCTCGCAGGACCGGCCGCTCGGCGGGCATCCCCGCCAGCCCGCGCAGACCCGTGCCCCGGAAGAGGTGGAGCAGCACCGTCTCGGCCTGGTCGTCCCGCGTGCTCCCCACCGCAACGACCTCGGCACCGGTGGTTTCGGCCACCTCGCCGAAGAACCGGTACCGCGCCTCCCGCGCCCTCGCTTGTTTGTTGCTCCCTCCCCCCATCTCCACGCGCGTCGCGAGGAACGGCACCGCGAGCTCTTCGGCAATCGCGCGCACGAAGGCTTCGTCGCCATCGGATTCCGCGCCCCGCAAGCCGTAGTTGACGTGGGCGACGGCGACGGCAAAGCCAGCCTCGTGGACGAGGCGAAGCAGTACCGTCGAGTCCACGCCCCCGCTCGCGCCCACCACGATGCGCGCACCAGGGCTTAACCCGAACCGCGCGCAGACCCCCTCGCCCCACGCTTCCGGTTGATCCAGCGGGGCGTCCATCCCTTTAGCGACGGCTGAAGCGCCGCTCGAACTCCTCCAGCGTGAGCTTGATCATCGTCGGTCGTCCGGCAGGGTCCACGTACGGCATCCGGCACGCGAAGAGCTGGTCGATGAGCGAGCGGGCCTCGGCAGGCTTGAGGGGGTGGCCAGGCTTGATGGCGCTCCGCCGGGCGAGCGCGCGGGCGAGGTTCTCGCGGCCCTGGAGCTGGAAGCTGTCGCGGTTGGCGCGGTACTGCGCGAGGAGGTCCTCCAGGACCGTCCGCTCGGCGCCGAGGCGAACGTCGGAGGGGACGCCGCGGATGAGCACGCTGCGGCCGGAGAGCGGCTCCACCTGGAAACCGAGCGTGCGGAGGTCGGGCAGCAGCTCACTGAGGAGCGCGTGCTCGGCGGGGTCGAGGTCGACGGTGTGCGGGAAGAGGAGCTGCTGCGAGGCCGCGAGCCCCCCCTCCATCGCCGTGAGCGCGCGCTCGTAGAGAATGCGCTCGTGGGCGGCCTGCTGGTCGAGCACGAGGAGCCCCGAGCGAATGGGCGTGAGGACGTAGCGGTCGTGGAGCGGCCAGATGGGCCACTCACGGCCCGGCGCCCCGACGGCCGCTTCGAGGTCGGCGTCGGGTGCGGCCTCGGCGCGGGAAGGGATGGGGCGCGGCGGAGGCGCGGCCTCCGAAGGGAAGCCGGTGGTGAGCGGGGCCGAGCCATCGCCCTCCACGGGCGGGGCGAACTCGAACGAGCGGCGCCGCGTCGTCGAGAGATCGTCCGGGGGGAGGCGTGCCCCCTCCGGCCGAGAGAAGGCCGCCTCGATAGCGCCCTGCGCGGGCCGCTCCGCCGGCGCCCCGCCCTCGCTCGCCGGGAAGTCGGCGGAGGCAACGTGCGCGGCGATGGTCTCCGCCGTCCATGGGAGGGCGAGGTCGGCGGCCCCCAGCCCCTTCTTGACGACAGCCTGGACGAACCCGTACACCCCCCGCTCGTCGTCGAACTTCACCTCCGTCTTCGTGGGGTGCACGTTCACATCGACGTGGCGGGGGTCGACGTGGAGGAAAAGGACGAAGAAGGGGTAGGTCCCCTCCAGGAGGAGCCCCCCGAAGGCGGCGGCGACGGCGTGGTCGAGCGCGCGGCTCTTCACCCAGCGCCCGTTCACGAAGAAGAACTGCTCGCCCCGGCTGCGGCGGGCGTGCTCGGGGCGCCCCACGAACCCCCGCACCGAGAGGTAGCTCGTCGTCTCCTCAACGGGGACGAGGGTGTCGTGGCGCTCGCCGAAGAGGTCGCCCACGCGGCGGCGGAGGGCCTCCTCGAACTCCGCGTCGGGCGCGGCGGGCAGGCCGTACACCTCGGCCTCGTCGTGACAGAGCGTGAACCCCACGCGGGGGTTCGAGAGGGCAAGCGTCTGGAACGTCTCGACGAGGTGCTTGAACTCCGTCGCGGGGCTCTTGAGGAAGTTGCGCCGGGCGGGGACGTTGTAGAAGAGGTTCCGCACGGCGAGGCTCGTCCCCGGCGGCGCGGCGACGGGCCGCTGCTCGACGAGCCGCCCCCCCTCGAGGCGAACGAAGAAGCCGGTCCCATCCTGCTGCCGGCGCGTGCGGAGCTCTACCTGGGCGACGGCGGCGATGGAGGCAAGGGCCTCACCGCGAAAACCGAGCGTGGCGAGCTTCTCGAGGTCCTCGAACGCGCGGAGCTTGCTGGTGGCGTGGCGGCCGAAGGCCGCCACGGCGTCGCGCGGGCCCATCCCGCACCCGTCGTCGACGACCTGCACGAGGTCGCTCCCGGCCCGCTTCAGGATGAGCTCAACCGACGAGGCGCCCGCGTCGATGGCGTTCTCGAGGAGCTCCTTGGCAACGCTCGACGGGCGCTGCACCACCTCGCCCGCGGCGATCTTGTTGGCGAGCACGTCCGGGAGCACCTGCACCAGCCCGTCGGCCGCCGCCTGGGCCTCCGGCGTGGGAGAAACCGAAGGTTCTCGCAGAGAATCGGCCGCGATGTCAGGGGGGGGCGTGGAGCGGGGGTCCGTCACAGGGGCCGGGAGGAGCAAGGCCTCGCAGAGGTTAACGATGCCCTGGTGCCACCGTTCCGGCACGGGGGCTTAGCCCGGAGGAGTTCACCCCGTCCTAGAACAGCCCGGCGACGTGGTCGAGGTAGAGTGTGGCAAGGGGGAGTGCCACCGCCGCAGCGTCCAGCCGGTCGAGGAGGCCGCCGTGGCCGGGGAGCCACGCGGCGGAGTCTTTTGCCCCTACCGAGCGTTTGAATCCGCTCTCGGCGAGGTCGCCGAGGAGGCCGGCCCCCGCCGCACAGAGCGCGATCACGCCCACGTCGAGCCACGAAAGTGGAGGAAGCGCGGTGAGCTTGAAGGCCGCCGCCACGGCGACGGCGCCGAGGAGGCCGCCAGCCGCCCCCTCCCACGTCTTCTTCGGCGAGATGCGCGGGAAGAGCGGGTGGCGCCCCACGGCGCGGCCAATGAAATAGGCCACAGTGTCGGCGCCCCAGACGGCCGCGAGGACGGCGAGCGTGAGGTAGAAGCCGTCGCCCGCATCGAGCCCGGGGCCGTGCGCCTCCCGGAGGGCGACGGCGGTGCCGAGGAGCGCGGGCGGATAGAACACCCCGAAGAGGGTCCCGCTCACGTCCTGGATCGGCGTGTCGGTCTGCCGGAACATCGCGGCGAGGAAGACGGCGATGCCGCCGACGAGAAGGACGGGCCTTACCCACGGGAGGAACACGTGAAGGGCAGCCAGCACGCCGAGCGGGAGTCCCAGGACCACCAGCGGCCGCACGCCGGCCTTCCGCATCAGCCCGTACAGCTCGGCCTGGGCGACGACCGACACCCCGGCGACGAGCGCGGCGAACGGCCAGCCGCCGAGCCACAGCCCCCCTACCGCGATCGGGAGCGCCACCAGCGCCGTGAGCACGCGCTGGACGAGGTTCGACACCGGCCTCTCGGCGGCGCGCGGCGTGCTCATGGACGGGGGCCGCTCAGGCGGGCGCGCCCTCGTCCTCTTCGGCTGCGCGCTCGCTCTCCTCGGGAATCGAGAGGTCGAGGTGCTCCGCGCCAGAGTCGAGCGCGACTTCCTCCTGGGGGTCGTGGGCGTCGCCCGCGTTGGGGTCGGCCGAGAGGGCGGCGGCCTCCAGCTCCGAGTCGGACGGCGGCGCCTCGCCGACGACGGCCTGCGCAGCGGCCTCTTGGTCGGGCGGCACCATCACGCGCACCGGCGCGAGGTCGCCCACCGTGAGGTTGAGCACGTGGTCGCGCTGGGTGAGAACGACGGCGGGGATGCCCGCTTCGTCGAGGCGGTCGCGGACGAGGTCAGCCTCGTAATCGGTGTTGGCGGTGAAGACGGCGACCCAGCCTTCGTACGACGGGTTCTCGGTCATGAGGGGGCGAGGACAGAGGGGGGATCAGGAGAAGGGAGGTCCGCGACGGGCGCGGCGTCGGGGCGGCCGCCCGTAACGACCTCGCGGCGGCGGTGCATCAGCACGCACAGGCCCGCGACGGCCAGCAGGCTCGGCAGCGCAAGATACCACGGCACGGTCGCCGACTCGATCTCCTCCATCGTCAGCGTGGGGTGGTCCCGCACGTAGACGGCCACGAGCACGGCGAGCCCGTTGTTGAGGAGGTGGACGAGCACGCCCGTCCAGAGGCTGCCCGTCGCCCACACGGCGTAGCCGAGGTACGTGCCGAGGAGGGCCAGCGGGACGACCTGCGACAGCCGCATGTGGTACAGCCCGAAGAAGAGGCCCACGAGCACGATGCTCACCACCGCCCCCCACTTCCGCTCGACCTGCCGCTGGAAGTAGCCCCGGAACAGGAGCTCCTCGCAGAGGGCGGGCGTGAGGGCGACGGTGAAGAGGAGGAAGAGCGGGCCGAGGTCGGCGCCAAGAAGGGCCTTCTCGATGAGCTCCACCTGCGTTTGCTCGAACTCGCGGAGCCAGTCGGGCTGGGGCAGCGAGCGGTTGAGGTTACCGAGCCACTGAACGGGGAGCACGAGCGCGGCGAAGCCGAGCACGGCCAGCCCGAGCCCGGGCCCATCCGGCATACGCAGTCGGAGAAACGGCCGCCACGTACGGGTGTGCCACCGCGCCGCAAGGAGCGTGAGCAGCCCGAAGCCGATCCACTGCCCGAGCGCGTTGCCGGCGAGGAACGGACCGGCATGCTCGGCAAGTGCTTCGAGGGCATCCCCCACGTCGGGCACCTCGCCCGACGACGCGAGGTCGGACACGATCACGACGGCCGCCGCGATCCCCCCGACGATCTGGTAGACGAGGAACGTGGAAACGAAGACGAGCAGCGCCGTCCAGATGGGCGTGAACCCGTTGCGCTCGAAGACGCCGTTGAGCGTGAAGGGATGGGCCATCGGCCAGGCGTCACGCAGCGTCGGGAAGCGGGACGCCGGGGGCCCCACGAGGGGCCGGTCGAGGGGCGCCATCTCCGGCGGAGCCGCCGGCGAAGGGTACGTCGGCGCGTCGGGCGTCTGCGCGGGGGGCCGGTTGGGGGGTTCGAGCACGGAGAAACGATGGAGGGAGCGCGGCGAAGCTACGAAGCGCGTGCCGGGCCTCCCGCGCCCCCTCTTCACCCAGCCGATTGGTCGTCCTGCGCCAGCCGGTCGAGCACGTCGACCCAGTCGCCGCCGAACACCTCGACGGGTACACCGAGCGCGTCGGCCAGGTCAGCGGGCGTGGCGCGGCACGGCTCCTCGTCGAGGAACCTGCCTTCGAAGTTGACGCAGTCGGGCGGGAGAAGCACGCGGTCACCGAGCGTGCCCGCTTCGGCCAGGGGCGCGAGGGCGGCGTGGAAGCTCCGCCAGTTCAGCAGCCCGCTCACCGTCACGGAGTCCCCGAACAGGCGGTTCTCGCAAGGCACCACCTGCACGTCGAGCCCTCCAACGACGCGGAGCGCGGGCACCACGCGCGCGTCCAGCAGCGGGCCGGCGAGCGTGCCCGTGGCGAGGGTCAGCCGACGCGGCGAGGGCAGCGCTTCGGGGAACTGCGCGCGCTGGTAGGCCAACTCGTTGAGGAAGTCGCGGCACATCCCGACGCCGTTCTCCATCAGCGGGTAGCCGTCGTACTCCTCCTCCTGCGGGAAGTCCTCACCGGCCAGCAGGAAAAACTCGTCGGAGGCGTAGATGAAGCCGCGCCCGATTTCCTCCCGGAAGAACGCCTGCTGGCGGCGGACGAGGCGAATCACCTGGCGCGCTTCCTCGGGCGTGACCGTCCGCAGCGCCATCAGCGCGCGGCGGTGCCGCGTGAGCCCGACGGGCACGACGGAGACGGAGTAGAGCTGGCGGTGGAGCGCGAAGAGGTCGAGGACCGTCTGGACGAGCGCGCCGCCGTCGTTGAACGTGGGCACGAGCACGACCTGCGCGTGCATCTCGATGCCGTGGTCGTGGAAGAACCGGAGCTTCTCGCGGAGGCGGTCGCGCTGGGTGCGGTGCCCCATCATCCGTCGGCGGATGGCGTCGTCGGTGCAGTGGACCGAGATGTAGAGCGGGCTCAGCCGCTGCTCGACGATCCGCCGGAGGTCGCGCTCGCGGAGGTTGGTGACGGTGATGTAGTTGCCGTGGAGGAAGCTCAGCCGGAAGTCGCCGTCTCTAAAGTAGAGCGTCTCACGGAGGCCGAACGGGTTCTGATCGACGAAGCAGAACACGCAGTCGTCGCCGCACGTGCGGATGCGAAACTCCTCCAGCTCCACGCCGAGCGGCTCGTCGTAGTCCTTCTCGACCTCCTGCTCTTGGAGGCGCCCGCCGAGGCGGACGCGAAGGGTGAGCGCTTCCTCCGTCGTCTTGAACCGGAAGTCCAGCTCGTCCTCGACGGCCTCCCCGTTGACGGCGACGACCTCGTCGCCGGGGCGCCAGCCGAGGCGCTCGGCGAGCGAGCCGGGGGCGACGGCGGTAAGGCGAACAGGCATGCGTTGACGGCGCGTCTTGGGGCGCCAACGCGTGGGCTCGTCCGACGGTTCAGGGGTTCACGGGGATTTCCGCGCCGCCCGCTGGGCCTCCGCCCTCCCCCGCCGTATCTTTTCCGACGCCTGCGCCCGTAGCTCAGCTGGATAGAGCGTCGGATTCCGGTTCCGAAGGTCAGAGGTTCGAATCCTCTCGGGCGTACTAAACTCCTCCCGGCGCTCACCCGAGCCCGGGAGTTTTTTTGTACCCCTCGCCCCCCTATGCGCACGCTTCGAGTTCTCCTTCCGGCCCTCCTCTTCGCCGGCGTCGCCGCTGCGCAGGAGACCCGGCCCATCACCGTCGGCCGCCTCGTCGAGCGGACCATGGCGGCGGGCGAGCCGCACGCCTATACCCTCTCGCTCGACGCCGGGCAGTTCGTCGCCGGGCGCGCCGTCCAGCGCGGCGTCGACGTGGTCGTCCGGGTAGCCGGCCCCGGCGGCGAGGCCCTCGGCGAGTTCGACAGCCCCAATGGCACGAGTGGCCCGGAGCCGTTCCAGTTCGAGACCGAGGCCGCCGGCGAGTACCGCATCATCATCGCCCCTTTCGAGGAAGGCAGCACCGGCCGCTACGACCTCGTGGTGGCCCGCGCCGAGCCGGCGGCGACGACGCCTGAGGGGAAGGTAGACCAAAGGTTGGCGACCACCTTTGGACCGGACACTCCCGGCGCCGTCGTCGCCGTCATCCGGGGCGGCGAGGTCGCCTTCGCACGGGCCTACGGGATGGCGAACCTCACGCACGGCGTCCCTTTCACCGTCGACACCCCCTCCAACATCGGCTCCGTCTCGAAGCAGTTCACCGCCTTCGCCATCGGCCTCCTCGCCCGGCAGGGGCGGCTCTCGCTCGACGACGACGTCCGCACCTATATCCCGGAGTTGCCCGACTTCGGGCAGCCCGTCACGCTCCGCCACCTCCTCACCCACACGAGTGGGTACCGCGAGGTGCTCAACGCCCTCGTCCTCGGCGGCCGTCGCATCGACGTGGGCGACTACATCGAGCGCGGCGAGATGGTCGAGGTCGTCCGCCGACAGGCGCGCCTCCAGAATGCCCCCGGGGCGGAGTGGAACTACAACAACACCGGGTACGGGCTGCTCGCCCTCGTCATCGAGCGCGTGACGGGGCAGCCGTTCCCGCAGTGGATGGCCGAGAACGTGTTCGCCCCGCTGGGGATGATGCGCACGTGGGTTCGGGAGACGGGCGCGGTGATCCCTGGCAGGGCCCAGGGCTACGCTCCCACGGAGAGCGGGTACCGGGAGGTTTCCGACTTCGCGAACGCGCAGGGCCCGGGCGGCATGTACACCACCGTGGGCGACCTCGCGCGGTGGATACGCAACTTCCGCACAGGTGAGGTCGGCGGCGCGGACCTCTTCCGGGACATGACCACGCCGTTCGTCCTTACCGACGGGGACACGACGGACTACGGGCTCGGCTTTGTCGTGGACCGCGAGCGCGGGCTCCGGCGTGTCTGGCACAACGGCATGGACAACGCCCACCGCGCGCAGCTCGTCTACTACCCCGACCTCGACGCGGGCGTGGTGGTCCTCACCAACGACGCCTCGTTCGGCCCGGAGGCCGTGGCGGCCGAGATCGCCGAGACGTTCTTCGGCGACCAGATGGAAGACGATGCCCCCACCGCGCCGGCCGCGTTCGACCCGGCCACGTTCGACCCTGCGCGGTTCGACGCCTACGCCGGCCGGTACGAGCTGGAGGAGGTGCCCGGGTTCGTCCTCGACATCCGGCGCGAAGGCGACCGCTACGTCACGCAGGCGACGGGGCAGCAGGCCGTCGAGATCGTCCCCACCTCCGACTCCACCTTCGCCATCCCCGTCGTCGCCGCCGGCCTCACCTTCCACCGCGACGCGAGCGGGGCCGTTACCGCGCTCACGCTCCACCAGGGCGGCGACCACCGCGCCCGCCGCCTCGACGTTGCCGGGACGATGCCCCCACCAGCGCCCGACCTCTCGGCCTACGCCGGCCGGTACTACAGCGAGGAGCTCGACGCCGCGTACGCGCTGACGGTTGAGGACGGCGCGCTCGTCCTGCACCACCGCCGCCTCGGCGCCATCCCGCTCCGGCACCACCAGGGCGACGCCTTCATCGGGGCGGCCTTCCCCCCCATGGAGCTCGCCTTCGAGCGCGGCGACGACGGCCGTGTCACCGGCCTCCGCGTCGGGAACGGGCGGACCCGCGACGTGTGGTTCGAGAAGCTGGACTGACCCCCTGCCCGGCCCCCTACGAAAAGAGCGCCGCCCCTCCGAGGTGAGGGGCGGCGCTCTCCGTGAACGCGGGTGCGTCAGTTCGTGAGGAGGACCCGCTCGGTGAGGGCCACCTGCTCACCCGTCACGCGGACGACGTAGACGCCGGCCGGAAGCGTCGTGCCGTCGACCTGGATCGGCGCGGCCTGCCCGGCGGCGACGGTCCCCTCGAAGAGGACGGCCACGCGGCGGCCGAGCGCGTCGAACAGCTCGGCGCGGACGGCCTGCGCCTCCTCCACGCGGAGGCGGAGCGTGGTCGTTCCCGTGAAGGGGTTGGGCCCGAGCCGCTCCAGCGTGGCGCCACGCGCGATGGCCGGCTCCTCGTTCGCCGTCACGATGATCGCCGCGCAGTCGTCGCCCATCGGCCAGCCCGAGTCCTTGAACAGGGCGCAGGTGGACGGGCCGGGCGACGTGAACGCCTCGCCGTTGTTGATGAACGGCGTCATGAGCGCGTTCTGGTTGCCCGGGGGGTAGATCGTCTCGTCGAAGTGGGAGTACGACGAGCCCTGCTGCCAACCGCCCGGGGCGTAGAGGCGGCCCCGCGTACCGAGCGTGAGCGTGACGGTCGGGCCGTCGTGGTACAGCTGGTTGCTGCGGAGGAGGGTGCCGAGCTGGGGCGAGGGGTTCGGGTAGAGCGTGGCGTCGAGCATGGAGTTGCCGCCGGCGTCCTCCACGAACCGGTCGTAGGTGTAGGGCTCGACGATGGTCGTGCCCCCCCAGCACCCGTTCCCGGACACGCCGTCGCACTCGGTGGTGCCGGACCCATTGTCCACGCGGCCGCTGCCGACGAAGCCCAGCCCGTGGCCGAGCTCGTGGAGCACCACCGAGACGAAGTCCCACTGGCTGCTCGGGGGGTTCCCGTCGAGCCCGAGGTACCAGCTCCCGAAGTTGCTGTTGAAGGTGGCGTTGATGTCGGCGCTGGTGCCGTTGAAGCTGAACCCGGCGAGGGCCTCGGCCAGCGCGATGGGGTAGAACGTGTTGGGGTAGGGCGCGTTGGGGGGGTTGCGCCGGAAGTTCGTCGGGCCGGCCGCCCCGAGGACCCCCGAACCCAACGGGGCCCAGTTCGCCTGGACGTGGATGGGGACAGCGGAGCTGATGTGGGTGCTCCAGATGTCGACGGCGCGCTGGAAGGCGGCCTGGGCCTGCGGCGAGAACCCGCTGTAGTTCACGACGAAGGTGGCTGTCCGCCGCGCGTCGGGGTTGTACGAGCGCGCGCTCGGGAGCGAGCCCTCCGTATGGATCATGTCCGGGTGGTCCGAATGGAGGACGCACACCGGCCCGGTGAGGTCAATGCTGTCGGCGAGGTCCTGGGCGGCAACGAGGCCCGGCCATGCGAGGGCGGCGAGGGCGGCGATCCGGGAGATCCCCGGCCGGAGTAGCGGGAGGCGCATCGGAAGGAAAGCAGCAAAGTGAGCGGGGAAGGTAGGGACGTTGCGCCCCCCCACAAATGGCCTTCTTTTCACATGGCCACGCTAGCGGAGGCGGGCCAGGGCCGTGCGCGCGCGCTGCTCGAGCCCCTTGTGGTAGTCGAAGGGTTGCTCGTAGGCGAGGGCGGCGCGGTAGGCCTGCCGCGCCGCCTCCCCGTCGCCGCGCGCCTCGTACACCTCGCCGATGTAGAACTGGCTCCACGGCCCCCACTTCGCCAGGGGGTCGCCGGGCCGCTCGACGGCGAGGCGGTAGTGGCGGAGGGCCTCGTCCCCTTCGCCGAGGGCGTGGTAGGCGCGGGCGGTGCGGTACGCCGCCTCGGCGCGCTGCACCTCGGGGAGACCAGCCTCCCCGAAGAGGGGCTGGAGCGTGGCGACGGCCTCGCGGTAGCGGCCTCCATCGTAGAGGTTCTGCCCGCGGAGGAGCGTGCGCTCCGTCTCCGTCATGGGGCGGCGGAGGAGGCGCTCGGCGTCGCGGAGGGCGGCCTGGTCGCTGTCGAGGTCGCGGTCGGAGCGGACGCGGCGGTAGTGCACCTCGGCGGCCTCGCGGGCGCCGAGCATCTCGCGGCACAGCCCGGCGTGGAGGTACGCCTGCGCGAGGAGGGCCTCCCCCCGGTACGTCCGTGCGTACCCCTCGAAGAACCCGACGGCCTCGTCGAACCGGTTCTGGCGGAAGAGCGCTTCGCCGAGGTAGTACTGCACGTAGGGGATGTCCTCCACGCCGGGGGCTTGCTGGGCGGCCTCGGCCTCGCGGAGGAGCGCCTCCGCCTCATCGGCCCGGCGGGCGTCGAGGAGGAGGTACGCGTAGAGGTAGGCCGTCATGGGGCTCCCGCGGTACCCCTCATAGAGGCGGCGGACGCCCTCGATGGCCCCGGCCTTCCGCTCGTTGAGGACGGCGTCGACGGCGGCGAGGTAGAGGGCGGCCTCCTCACGGTTGTACCGGCTCTCGGTGGCGGCCCGCGCCAGCTCGGCCATCCCCTGCGGCACGCTCCCCCCGAAGCCGAGCACGCTGAGGATCCACCGGTACGACCGCGGCACCGCGCCGACGGCCACGTGGCACAGCCCCATCCCCTTGTACGACTCGACGAAGTCGGGGTAGCGGCGGACGTTCGCCTCGAACCCGTTGTAGGCGCTGCGGAGGGCGAGCGCGGCGCGGGGGAACCGCTCCTGCTTGGCGAGGAGGGCGGCGCGGGCGAAGGCGATCTCGGCGCGGAAGTGGGTCTTCCAGGGGGAGTCGGGGAGCGCGTCGAGGCGGGCGTCGAGGGAGTCGGCGCGGGCGAAGAAGCGGCCGTAGTACGGCTCGCGCTCGGCCATGAGCGCGCGCCAGAGCGCGAGGATCACGCGGTGGTAGGCGGCGGCGGGGCTGCCGGGCTCGGCGGCGTCGAGGCGGCGGAAGGTGGCCTCGGCCTCGTCGAGTCGGAAGGCGAGCATCTGCGCGCGCCCCTCTTCGAGGAGGCCGACGCCCTCCGGCGTCCCGAGCAGCATCGCGCCGTAGCGCGAGGCGGGCGGATCGGCCGGCGCGGGCCCCTGCGCGTGCGCCGCGGCGGCGAGCACGAGGGCGGTGAGAACCCCGAAGGGCAACGCGAAGCGAAGGAGCATCGCGGGGATCCGGGCGAGGCGCACGAGGAGCATCGGAGAGAAAACCGGCAGAAAGTACGGTCAGCCGAGGGCGATCACGGGGACGAGCCCGCCCACGAGCGTACAGGCGAGATTTACAACGTCGTTGGTGATGCCCCGCCAGCCGGCGGCCAGCGGGAGCGGCCGCCCATCGGCCATGGGGCGCTCGGTGAGCGCGCCGTCGGGGCTGCGATAGCGCGCCTGCACCGTGGCGCCGAGCACGGAGTCGAGCAGCGCCGCGCCCACGGCGGCTCCGGCGACGAGCGCCGTCGTTGGTCCCAAAGACCACCCTTCGAGAAAGCGCGAGGCAAAGGGAAGGGCTGAACCCACGACGGCAAGCGCGCCAGCCACCGCGCCCAGCGTGCCGGCGAGCGACACGCCCCCCGACGTGCCCGGCAGCACCCGCCGCCCCGTCGCCACCTGCCACGTCGGCCCGCCGGCCCACGTGCCGATCTCGGTGCCCCACGTGTCGGCCGCCGCGGCGGCGAAGGCGCCGACGAACCCCCAGTAGAGCGCGGGGTGGGGCGCGAGCGCGTGCAGCGCGAGGAGCGCGCCCGCCACGCCGCCGTTGGCGAGCACCTGCCGGGCGTCGCGCCGGCTCCCCTTCTCGGCGAGCCGTTCGGCGGCCGCCTTCCGGCGCCGTCCCGCACGCGAGAGCAGACTCGACAGGACGAAGAAGGTGAGGCCCGGGATCGCCCACGCCCACCCCGCCGCCACGACGCCGAAAGCGAGCAGCCCGCTCGCGGCCGCACCGGACCCGCTCAAAAAACCAATTCGCCAAGCCAGGACGGCGAACGCCAGGGCCAGGAGGATCGGCCCGATCAACGCCAACGCGGGCACGCTCAGAACTGCACTCGGGGGGACGCCATCGGTGTGGCCGCGCCGTCGGCGCCGGGGCGCAGGTCGACCCCGGCGTCGAGTTCCAGGCCCCGGTTGTGGAGGCGCGCCGTGAGGGCGGCGTCGACGGCGGCGAGGACGTGGTTGGCGAGGACGAAGCTCACCGCGCGCGAGGCCCGCCGGAGCAGCGTGTTCGCCTCGGCGTGGTCGCGGGCGTACGCGAAGAAGAGGTCGGTCTTCGTGGCGAACTCGTCGCGGTCTTCCTGCCCCTCGATGGAGAAGCACTCCGGGTTCTCCTCGGGGTTGGGGTAGTCGGCACACCAGTCGGACCACCCCGGGCCGTACTGGAAGTACTTCCCGATGAGCTCGTAGTACTGCTGCTCGCCGAAGTCGGGCAGGACGTGCGAGAACGTGGCGCCGCTGCCCGTCCCGTCGGCGTTGACGTAGCGCGTGATGCGCTCGGTGGCGCGGATGTCCTGGAAGAACCCGAGCACGCGCGCCCACTCGTCGCCAGACCACTGCTCCGGGCGCTGGAAGTCGATGTCCTCGACGGGCGTGAGGTCGATCTCGTCGCCGGCACCGGGATAGGCGTTGAGCCAGTCGGCGTATCGGTACGGGCTCCACTCTTGGTGGGCGAAGGCCTGGAACGCCTCCTCCCCCTCGCGCCCCTGCGCTTTCCAGGTGAAGTGCCCCGCCCACAGGCCCGCCTCGAGGCCGAGGGCCACGGCCGCGCGGACCCAGCTCCCGTTGTAGGCCTGCCCGAGCCCCGGCAGCGCCGCCGACATCGCGAAGGCGAGCGCGGGACTCCGCCGCCCCTCGCGCCCGAAGAAGCGGTCGGGCGCAGTCTCACCCGCCATGCGGAGGTCCACCTGCAGGTCCCCCGTCAGCGCCGGGAGTGAGTCGGGGACGACCAGGGACGTGGCGGCAGCGGGACAGGCCATGGCCGCGAAGAGGAGCGGAAAGAAAAAGCGCATCAGAAGTCGAACTCGAAGAGGGCGCCGAAATGCCACTGCAGCTCGCCGCCGTAGCGCACGAACGCGTTCCCCTCGGGCGTGAGGAAGCCTTCGGGCAGCGCGAGGTCGAACTCGTCGAGCCCGTAGGTACCCGAGACGAAGAGCGCCGTCGGGAAGAGGTAGAACGAGTCGAACCCGAGGCGGAGCTCGGCGCCGACGTCCTTACGGAACGCGCCCGCCCCCGGCCAGTCCCCGCTCCACGCGGCGGCGGCGTCGGCATACACG
>DASPKS010000064.1:0-33183 GCA_035628035.1 Rubricoccaceae bacterium | reverse complement strand
CACGCGCGGCCGAGTAGATTCGCGGCGCGGCAGACACCCTACAAGCCACACCGCCCCATGCAGGTCGTCGACCACCACCACACGGGCCGCGTCGGCCTCGCCCTCGCGGGCGGGGGCCCGGAGGGCGCCATCTACGAGATCGGCGCCCTCCGCGCGCTCGACGAAGCCATCGAGGGGCTCGACCTCAACGCAATGCCGATCACGGTGGGGGTGTCGGCCGGCGCGTTCGTAGGCGCGTGCCTCGCCAATGGGATCACGACAGCGCAGCTGGTGCGGTCGGTGCTGGCGGAGGAGCCGGGCGAGGAGCCCCTCACGCCGGAGCTGTTCCTGATGCCGGCGGTCGGGGAGCTCGTGCGGCGCGGTGCCGAAGTGCCGCGGCGGATCGTCGAGGCCCTCGCGGACTACCTCTCGCGAAAGGACCCGCAGGGCGGGCTCCTCTCGGCCCTCACGGGGCAGCTCGGCCCCGCGCTGCCGGTTGGGCTCTTCAACAACACGCCGCTGCGGGCGTACCTCGAACGGGTGTTCGCGAAAGAAGGCCGCACGAACGACTTCCGCGAGCTCCGGCACCCGCTCGTCGTCGTGGCGGCCGACCTCGACTCGGGCGAAGCGGTTCGGTTCGGGGAAGGCGAGTGGGCGCAAGTCCCCATCGCCCAGGCCGTCCAGGCCTCGACGGCGCTGCCCGGGCTGTACCCACCCGTCGTGATCGGCGGGCGCTACTACGTCGACGGCGTCCTCCTCAAGACGCTCCACACGTCGGTGGCACTCGAACGCGGCGCCGGGCTCGTCCTCTGCGTGAACCCCCTCGTGCCGGTGAACACCGCCGACGCCGTCCAGCGCGGCGCGATGCGTCGGGGTAACCTCGTGGACCAGGGGATGCCGACGGTCCTCTCCCAGACGTTCCGCACGCTCATCCACTCCCGCCTCGACACGGGGCTGGCCGCCTACCGCGAGCGCTACCGCAACGCCGACATCCTCCTCTTCGAGCCGCGCCGCGACGACTACGCGATGTTCTTTACGAATGTGTTCTCGTTCGCCGCGCGCCGCCGCGTATGCGAGCACGCGTACCGCTCCACGCTCGCGAACCTCGCTGCGCGCCGCGACGAGATCACCCCGGTCCTCGCGCGGCACCGTCTCCGCCTCCGCGAGGACGTGCTGGGGCCGCCCGGCCGCGACCTCTGGGAGAGCGTCGGCATCCCCCGCACGCGGGCGCGCCGCCCCTCGCGGAAGAAGGCGATAATGCCCTCGACCGCCGCCACGCGCGACCTCCGCGACGCGCTGGCCGCGCTCGAAGACCTCCTGGGCGACGCCTAGCGCGTGCCGAGCCGGCCGATCCGCTCGTCGATGCGGGCCTGCTGCTCGGGGGTGGCCATCGCCCGCGCCTCGGTGTAGGCGGCTCGCGCGTCGGCGGTGCGGCCGAGCGCCGCGAGCACGTCGCCCCGCGTGGCGAGGCTGGTCACGTTCCGGTTCATCTCGATGGAGCGCTCGGCCCACCCGAGGGCCTCGTCGAGGGCGAGGCGGTGCTGCGCGGCATAGGACGCGATCTGGTTCCAGCCCTGCCACGAGAACCCGGCCGAGCCGCGCAGCTCGCGCCGCATGCTCGCGAGGGTGATCTCAGGCGTGTTGGCGCGGACGGTGAACGGCACGGCCAACCGCTCCCAGTGGAGCACGACGGTCGCCGCATCCATGCTGAGGTCTTCGAACCGGTACTCCAACCGCTCCTGGTGCAGGGCCTCGCGCGGGGTGACGGTGACCCGCAGGGCGTCCTCCGTCTCGGTGTAGGAATAGCTCCCCCAGGCGTCGGCCATCGTCGAGAAGATGAGCGTCCACGTATCGCGGCCGGGGATGGCGTGGAAGCCGTACCGCCCGGCCGGGAGCGGCTGCCCCTCGACGGTGATGTCGGTGGAGGTCTCGAACACCGTGTTCTCGTTCGCGCCGGCGCGCCACACCTCGTCGTAGGGCACAAGGTCGCCCCAGATCGTCCGCTCGTTCACGGCGGGGCGGTGGTAGTCCACCGTGAGCTCGGTCAGGCCGACGGTCTGGCTGACGCGGGCGTGCGGGCTCGTGCGCGGCGCGCGGAGCTGCTGCGCGCCGGCGGGGAGGGCGAGCGTAACGGCCGCGAGAACGAGGGGGAGGAGGCGCATGGCGGAGGCGGTTGAGCAAAGGGGCCCCGAACATACCGCCTCCTGCAACCCGCGTGCTCAGCCTGCTTCAACCGCGGCCGGGGCCCGCACGGCCGCCCCCACCACTTCGGCGATGCTTTCGGCGGCGCGGCGGCCCGTCTCGGCGGCGCCGTTCATGTACCCCTGGTAGTCGTACGAGCAGTGCTCGCCCGCGAAGAAGAGGTTGCCCACTGGCCTGAATTCCGCGCCCGCGATGGTGGTCCACTGGCCGGGGCGGTAGCACGCGTAGCTCGCCCTGGTGAGGGGGTGGGTCGGCCAGTGGAAGCGGCCGACGCGACCGTTCTGCGCGGCCATCACCCCCGGGAACGCCGCCTCGACGCCGGGCAGCAGCCGCGCCACTTGCGACTCCGGCGTGCCTTCGCCGACCGTGAGGCCCGCTGCGCCGCCGGAGTAGAGCGTGAGCCCGCCCTCGGCCGTCGGCTGCTGCTCCGTGTGGTCCCAGCAGAGCTGGAAGGCCTCGTCGGTGAAGCACTCGCCGTTGTAGCCCGCGTCGCGCCAGGGGCGCCCGTCCGTCCCGACGAAGAGCTTGGCGTTCGTGCCGTAGCCGAGCTCGTTGATCGCGCGCGTCTTGAAGGCCGGCAGGGGGACGGCGAGGTCCACCTCGCGGAGAAGCGTGAAGGGCAGCGTGAGGAGGACTACATCCGCATCCACCTCGACGGCGCCGCCGGCGGAGGCGAACGAGAGGCGGTAGCCGTCCCCCCGCGACCGCACCGCCTCGAGGCGGTGGCCGAGCTCGATCTGCCCGGGAAGGCGCGCGGCCAGCCCGTCTACCACCTGCTGGTTCCCGCCCACCACGCGGTACCGCTCGTCGCTCTCGCCGAAGATGGCGAAACCCTCGGTGACGTCGGTACCGACGAGTAAGATGAAGTTGAGCGCGGACTGCTCGCCCGCGTCGAGCCCGTACTCCGTCACGTAGGCGACTTCGAGAAGCTCCCGGATGAAGCCCGTCGCGCCGATCTGGACGAGGTAGTCGGCGAGCGAGGTGTTGTCGAGCGTCGTCGCGTTGCCCTCGTTCTCGAAGTCGACGATCTCGCCCGTCGAGTCGTAGTCGGCCTGGATGCGCGCGGCGAGGGGGACGAACGCGGCGATGACCTCTTCTTCGGTGTAGTGCCGCCCGTCGAAGAAGTACGCCGGGAGGAAGGGCTCGTTGTCGGGCGCCTGGCGGTCGCGGAGGTCGAGCCCCAGCTCGGCCACGAGCGCGAGCATGTCCTCGTGGCCCGTGTCGATGAACTCGCCGCCCAGCTCCGTCGTCGCGCCGGTTGCGACGAGGTCGCGCGCCGTGAACATCCGCCCGCCCGTGCGGTCGGCCGCCTCGTAGACCGTGGCGCGGACGCCCACCTTGCCGAGCTGGTAGGCCGCGTTGAGCCCGGCCATCCCCCCACCGACGATCGCGATACGAGCGTCGCCCGCCGGGCCTCCGGTATCGCACCCCCAGAGCGTCGGGGCCAGCGCGACGCCGGCCGCGGCGGCACCCGTGAGCTTGAGGAACTGCCGGCGGTCGAGCGTATGGAGACGGCGCTCCCGGTGGATCTCCTGCGCGCGTGCAACCAGCTCATCGACAGGGGGTGCGCCGGGCTGGCGCGAAGCGGCTGCCACCCGCCACGCGCGGCGGACAGCAGCAAAGAGAGGGGTGCGGGCGGCGCTCGGACGGGGCGGCATCGGAAGGCAGGGGATATAGGCGTGCGGAGGATACCGGCTCGCCGCGACACCTGCAAGCGCCCCGGGGGTTAGTCCGCCCGCGCGGTGGGGAGTCCGCGCCAGCTCGTCGTGAACGGCGCCGAGCGCCGGTCGCACTGCATCTGCCAGGGCTGCGTGGTCCCTGCACGCGCGAAGAAGACGGCGCGCGTGCCCATCCGCGCGTTCAGCCGGTCCACCGCTTCGAGCAGGGCATCCATGCCGGGCTCGTCCGGGACGAAGAGGTGGCCCTGCGCCGGCCGGGCGGGCGCCAGCTCGGCGCAGATCACGCCAGCCTTCTTGTAGCGGTACGGCCGGCCATCGGCCGAGGCCGCGCGGTAGCACCGCTCGAAGGCGTCACGCGCGGCGCGGAGGAGCGAGGGCGTCCGGTTCGTCGCCGGGATGAGAGGGACGCCGTGCGCGGCGTGGAGGTGGGGGCCGGGACCGTGCCCCTTCGTCGTAACGAACACCGTGAGGGCGCCCGCTGCGAGCCGCTCGGCGCGGAGCTTCTCGCCCGCCCGCTCGACGTGCGAGGCCACCGCTTCCCGGAGCCAGTCGGGGTCGGTGACGGCCTGCCCGAAGGAGCGGCTGCGGACGAGGGTATGCCTGGGCTGGGGGAGGCGCTCCATCGGAAGGCAGCTCGTGCCGCGCAACTCGTGGACCATCCGCAGCCCGGTCACGCGGAGGTGGCGGCGGACCCACGCGTCGTCGCTGTCGCGGAGGTCGAGGGACGTCCGCACGCCGTTGCGCTCGAGGAAGGGGCGGAGTCGCCACCCGACCCCCCACACGTCGCCGACGGGCGTGGCGGCGAGAATACGGTCGAGGTCGGGGCGGCCGGCCAGGCAGAAGGCGGGCGTGCGACCAGCACGGACGAGCCGCTTCGCGTGCTCGCATCCCACCTTGGCGAGCGTCTTCGTCGGCGCGAGGGCGACGCGCGTGGGGACGCCGGTCCACCGGAGGACGCGGCGGTAGATCTCCTCCGCGAACGCGTCGAGCCGGAGGCGGAGGGCGTCGTCGGGATGGGCCGGGAAGCCCGGGAAGGCGAGGAACGCCTCATCGATGGAGTATGGCTCCACGTCGGGCGTGAACGTCTCGAGCGTCTCCATCACACGGCGGCTCATGTCGGCGTAGAGCGCGTAGTTGGACGAGTACACGACGACGCCCCACCGCTCCAGCCGCGTCTTCCACTGGAAGTACGGGGCGCCCATCGGGACGCCCAGCGCCTTCGCCTCGTCGCTCCGCGCGATGATGCACCCGTCGTTGTTCGAGAGGATGACGACCGGCTTCCGCGCGAGTGACGGATCGAAGACCCGCTCGCACGAGGCGTAGAAGTTGGCGCAGTCCACGAGGGCGAAGAGCACGGCGGGGTCCGGCAGGGGAGAGAGGCGCGGGCAGCTTCAACCCCCTCCGGTGCCGGATGCCCTGTCACACCGCCCGGGCTCAGACGAGCGCGTGGACGACGTGCGTGACGACCCCCCAGACGGTGAAGTCCATCTCGGGCGTGACCTCGATGTGGGGGAAGTGGTCGTTCTCCGGCACGAGCCGGAGCCTCCGCACACCGGCCTTCGTCCGCTCCACGCGGATCTGCTTCACGGTAAGCTCGCCGTGGAGCGCGGCCACGACGACACGCCCGTCATCCGGCGGAAGGGAACGGTCCACGACGAGGATGTCGCCGGAGTGGATGCCGGCGCCGACCATCGAGTCCCCCTCGACACGGACGAAGTAGGTGGCGGCCGGGTTCTTGACGCACAGTTCGTGGAGGTCGAGCGCGCGGTCGACGTAGTCGTCGGCGGGTGAGGGGAAGCCCGCGGGGACGCGGGCGAGGAGGAGCGGGCGCGGGCGTGGCGTACCGCCGACGAAGGGGTCGGCCTCGGCGACCCGCACGGGAGACGAGCGGAGTTCCATGGGGGGACAGGCAAGGACGCGGGAGGAGGCAGGGCCGGGCTGAGCGTCCAGTGTCCCCCCGGACCACCCTGAGGCTCGGCCCTGCACCCATCAACATCGGGCGCGCACCCCCACAAACGCAAGTGCCCCGGCAACACGGGGCTACCGGGGCACCTGACGCCTCCGGCTGGCCTCACGAGGAGGCCGGCGCAGCGGGGGCGGGAGGTGCAAGGGTCGGGGGCGCCGGCGTCGAGCCGAACCCGTACCAGTCCACGTGCCGCGAGAGGTACATCACGACGGCCAGCGTCACGAGGAGCCCGAGGCTCCCGAACAGGAGCGCGTACGCCTCCAGCTGGAGCAGCACGTAGAAGTACCCGTAGAACAGTGCGAGGAGTCCGGCCACCACCGCGGCGAGCCGCCACTCGCGGAAGATCGCCTTCGCGTAGAGCGTCACGAGCGCGAGGATGGCACCGGCAGCGGTGAAGTAGGCCGACCCGAACGGCACGTACTCGGCGATGCTGAGGAGGAGCAGGTAGAACAGCGTGATGGCGAACCCGACGAGGAGGTACTGGACCGGGTGGATCTGCCGGCCGCCGAGGATCTCCACGAAGAAGAACGTCACGAAGGTGAGGAAGACGAAGAGCATGCAGTACTTCGCCGCCCGTGCCGTCTTCTGGTACTCGTCCACCGGGAGCAGCAGGGCCACCCCGAACGCCGACGGCGCAGCGCCTGTGGCGGGTTCTACTACCGCCGCGGTCCGCGCGGGGTACGCCACGAAGTCCTCGTCTTCCGAGACGAGCGCGGTCGGCTGGCCAAACGGGCCGAGGAAGGCCTGGCCGTAGTTGCGGTTCAGGTGGAGGACGCGCCACGTCGCTTCGAACCCGCCGTCGGTGACGGCGCGGCGATCCGGGAGAAAGGCACCGGTGAAGCTCGGTGTGGTCCACGGCGACGTGAGGTGTACGTGCGTCTCCTTTCCCACGGGGAGGAAGCCGAGCGCATCGCTCCCGTTGAGGTCGAGGTCCACCGCGAAGGGATAGCCGTTCGCCGCAGCGTCGAGCGGGACGGGCACGTGGACGCCGCTGGGGAATACGTCGGCCGTAGGGATACCGGGATTGGCCGCGTGCACGGAGTCGGCCCAGCGAAGCTGCACGGCGTCTTCGACGCCGCGCATGTCGGGGATGCCCAGGGAGACGAAGGCTTCGGCGGGGCGGAGGGCGTCGACAGAGAGGCCCAGGGTGGCGGCGTCGGGGCGGGGGAACTGCCCGCGCAGCCGGAGCTGCGTGTTGTAGAGCACGACGCGGTAGATCCCCCGCGTGCGGACCTGCGGCGTGATCGTCCCCTCCACCTCCAGCACATCGGGGAGGAAGTGGGCGTAGCGCGTCACCTCGTGGGCTTCGCCGTCGTTCGTCGTCGTCCGCACGACGTACGGGATCGTGAGGACCGGCCCGCTGACGGTCTGCTCAAGCCCCCAGCGCGCGGCCACCTCGCGGCGCGCAGAGTCCCGCATCTGCTCTCGCTCGCGGATGAGCCCCTCTAGCATCATCGCCGGCACCATGAGCAGGAGGATTACGAGCCCGATGGCGACCAGCTTCAGCGTAACCGAGTTGCGCGCCGAAGAAGTCCGCGGTTGCGAAGGGGGGCGAGGCGGGGCAGCAGCGTCGTTCATACGAGGGGAGGAGGAAAAGCTTTGAAGTGCAAAGTTCGGAGGCCAAACCGGAAAGTTGCACCCCGCTCCAGAATTGCCTGAGGGGGCGCGGAATAAAAAAAGCCCCGGGGGCGCGAGGCCCCCGGGGCACGGGATCGGCAGGAGGGAGCTACTTCTGCTCGCCGCCCTCGTCCACCACCTCGAAGTCGGCGTCGTGGACGGAGCCGCCGTCGGCCGTGCCGCCGTCAGGGCTGCCCTCCGCAGGCGTCGCTTCGGTCTGGCCGGCTTCGGCCTGTGCGCGGTAGAGGTCCTCGCTCGCGGCGGTCCACGCCTGGTTCAGCTGCTCCATCGCGGACTCCACCTCGGGCACGTT
Organism: Rubricoccaceae bacterium; assembly: GCA_035628035.1. GTDB lineage: Bacteria > Bacteroidota > Rhodothermia > Rhodothermales > Rubricoccaceae > DASPKS01. Next base: position 25,427 of record DASPKS010000064.1, on the reverse strand, counting down.
CCGGGCACCGTGTGCCTGCTTCAGCCGCTCCAGCGCGCCCTCGATGGCGGTCCGCTTCTCGGCCGGGAGCTTCTCGCCGAAGTCGGCGAGGTTCTTCTCCGTCGAGAAGATGAGGCCGTCGGCGCGGTTGATCGTCTCGATCTCCTCGCGGCGCTTCCTGTCCTCGGCCGCGTGCTCGCGCGCGCTCTTCCGCATCTGCTCGATCTCCTGCTCGGTGAGCCCGGAGGAGGCCTCGATCCGGATCGACTGCTCCTTCCCGGTGGCCTTGTCCTTCGCCGACACCGAGAGGATCCCGTCGGCGTCGATGTCGAACGTGACCTCGATCTGGGGGACGCCGCGGGGGGCCGGCGGGATGCCGTCGAGGTGGAATCGCCCGATGGTGCGGTTGTCGACGGCCATCGCGCGGTCGCCCTGGAGCACGTGGATCTCGACCGACGGCTGGCTGTCGGAGGCCGTGGAAAAGATCTCGCTCCGCCGCGTAGGGATCGTCGTATTGGCGGGGATGAGCGCGGTCATCACGCCGCCCAGCGTCTCGATCCCGAGGTTGAGCGGGGTCACGTCGAGGAGGAGGACGTCCTTCACGTCGCCCGCAAGGACGCCGCCCTGGATCGCCGCGCCGACGGCGACGACCTCGTCGGGGTTCACGCCCTTGTTCGGCTTCTTCCCGAAGAACTGCTCGACGACCTCCTGCACCTTCGGGATGCGCGTCGAGCCGCCGACGAGGATGACCTCGTCGATCTGCTCCTTCGAGAGGCCGGCGTCCTTGAGCGCCTTCTCCATCGGGGGGATGGTGCGCCGGATGAGGTCGTCGACGAGCTGCTCGAACTTCGCCCGCGTGAGGTCGAGCGTGAGGTGCTTCGGCCCCTCGGCCGTCGCCGTGATGAACGGGAGGTTGACGGTCGTCTGCTGGCTGCTGGAGAGCTCGATCTTCGCCTTCTCGGCGGCCTCCTTCAGGCGCTGGAGCGCCATCGGGTCGTTCCGAAGGTCGACGCCCTCCTGCTTCTTGAACTCGTCGGCGACGTAGTCGATGAGGCGCTGGTCGAAGTCGTCGCCGCCGAGGTGGGTGTCGCCGTTGGTGGACTTCACCTCGAAGACGCCGTCGCCGAGCTCGAGGATCGAGATGTCGTACGTGCCGCCGCCGAGGTCGTAGACGGCCACGATCTCGTCGTGCTTGCCCTTGTCGAGGCCGTAGGCGAGGGCGGCGGCCGTGGGCTCGTTGAGGATCCGCTTCACCTCCAGCCCGGCGATCTGGCCGGCCTCCTTGGTCGCCTTCCGCTGCGCGTCGTTGAAGTAGGCCGGGACCGTGATGACGGCCTCCGTCACCTTCTCGCCGAGGTAGTCCTCCGCCGTCTGCTTCAGCTTCTGGAGGATCATCGCCGAGATCTCCTGGGGGGTGTAGTGGCGGTCCCCGATGTCGATGCGGGCCACGCCCCCATCGCCCTCGACCACCTGATACGGGACCGTCTTCATCTCCTCGGTCACCTCGGCGTACTTGCGGCCCATAAACCGCTTCACCGAGAAGATGGTGTTCTGGGGGTTCGTGATGGCCTGGCGCTTCGCCGGCGCGCCGACGAGCCGCTCGCCATCCTTCTTGAAGGCGACGACGGAGGGGGTCGTCCGCGCGCCCTCGGCGTTCGGGATGACGACGGGCTCGTTGCCCTCCATCACCGCGACGACCGAGTTCGTCGTGCCGAGGTCGATGCCGATGATCTTGCCCATGAGGGTGGGGTGATTGTCGAGAGTGTGAGGGGGTTCAAGGGCGGTGCCGCTCCGGCAGGCCACCCGGATACCGGGCGCAGCGCCCAAGCACCGTGCCACAGGAGGGCGGGGGGACAGATTGGCAGACGGGCCCTCGAAACGCCGCCGAACCCGTCGCCAGGAGCCTTTGCAACGACAGCGGCTCGCTATCTTCGCCGGCCCCCGCGCCCCGATGAAGCACGTCCCCAACGTCCTCACCGTCAGCCGGATCGTCGTCACCCCGCTGTGCCTCTACGGGCTCCTGCGGGGGACGTTCGCGTGGCAGGCCGTGGCGGCCACGCTGTTCATCCTCGCGGCAATCTCGGACTACTGGGATGGCAAGCTCGCCCGCGAGTACGGCGCCCGCTCCCGCCTCGGCCAGTTCCTCGACCCGCTGGCCGACAAGGTCATCGTGCTGGGGGCGTTCTTCGTGCTTCCCCTCGTCGAGATCGGTGGCGAGGATGGCGCTCGGCTGGGTCGCTGGATGCCCTGGTGGGCCGTCGGGCTCATCGCCGTGCGCGACCTCGCGGTGACGCTCCTCCGCGCGTACTACGAGCGCCAGAACCGCCCGCTCAAGACGCTCCAGGCCGCGAAGTGGAAGACGGCGTGGCAGCTCACGTTCCTCATCACGGTCCAGGTCTTCCTCGTCTTCGCCCACGCCCGCACGCTCGATGGCTTTGCCGGCGCGTTCGGGCGGATGGTCTACGCCCTCCTCGACAGCCCCTTCACGCTCGTCTTCCTCCTCCTCACCACGGCGGCCACCCTCTACACGGGCGCCCTCTACTTCCTGCGCCGCGAGCCGGCCGAACCTGCCGAGCCTGTCGGCTGACGCCATGGACGACCTCCGCCGCGCCCTCGCGGCAGACCTCCTCGACGTCGGGGCTGTGGTGCTCCGCTCGGAGGCGCCCTTCACGTGGGCGTCCGGCTGGAAGGCCCCCATCTACTGCGACAACCGGCTCACCCTGTCCGAGCCCGCCGTGCGTCGGCGCGTCACCGACGGCTTCGCCGCCGTCGTCGAGGCGTACAGCCTCGGGCCCGACGTGATCGCGGGGACGGCGACGGCCGGCATCCCCCACGCGGCGTGGCTCGCGGATCGGCTGTCGCTCCCCCTCGTGTACGTCCGGTCCAAGCCGAAGGAGCACGGGCGCGGCAACCAGGTCGAGGGCCGTCTCGGTGCCGGGCAGGCCGTCGTCCTCGTGGAGGACACCGTCTCGACGGGCGGCTCGTCGCTGGGGGCCGTCGAGGCGCTGCGCGCGGCGGGCACCGAGGTGCGCGCCGTGCTGGCCCTCTTCAGCTACCGGTTCGAGCAGGCCGAGCGCGCCTTCGCCGAGGCCGGCGTCCCGCTCTTCGCCCTCACCGACTACGACACCCTCCTCGTGGAGGCGCAGGCGCGGGGGCTCGTCTCGGAGACCGACCTCGAGGCGCTCCGGGCCTGGCGCGTGGACCCCGCGGGGTGGGGGGGATGACCGCCGTCCTCCTCACCGTCGGCGACGAGCTGCTCATCGGGCAGGTCGTCAATACGAACGCGGCGTGGCTGGGAGACCGGCTCGGTCAGGTCGGCGTGGACGTACGCCGCGCCGAAGTCGTGGGCGACGACGAGGCCGTGATCGGACGCGCTCTCACCCGCGCGCTCGGGGAGGGAGTCGACGTGGTCATCATGACCGGTGGCTTGGGGCCTACGCACGACGACCTCACGAAGAAAGCCATTGCACAGGCGTTTGGGGTGCCGCTCCGGTTCGAGTCGGCCGTGTTCGAGGGGGTGCGGGCCAGGCTCGCGGCGCGCGGGCGCATCGCCTCCGAGCGGCACCGGCTCTTCGGGGAGGTGCCGGAGGGGTTCGAGGCGCTGGAGAACCCGAAGGGGCTGGCGCCGGGGCTGTGGGGCGAGCGGGACGGTAAGGCCGTGGTCCTCCTCCCCGGTGTGCCCTTCGAGATGGAAGCCGTCGTGGAGGCGCACGTGCTTCCGCGCTTGCAGGAGCGGGCCGCCGGCTTCGCCGTCCTCCACCGGACGCTCCAGACAACGGGCGAAGGGGAGACCGCGCTGAGCGCCCGCCTCGGCGACCTTTCCACGCTTCTTAGAGGCGGCCTTGCGCTCGCCTTTCTGCCTACGACGGGGGGCGTCCGGCTCCGCCTCAGCATCCGGGGGGAGGATCGCGCAGCGGCGCAGGCCACGCTCGACCATGCCGCCGAGCGCATCCGGGCGATCCTTGGCGACCTCGTTTTCGGCGAGGGCGAAGCCACGCTCGAAGAGGCCGTCGGCGAGCGGCTGCTTACGGGCGGGCTTACCCTGGCAGTGGCCGAGAGCTGCACGGGCGGCGCCCTCGCCGCGCGGATCACGCGCGTGCCCGGCGCGAGCCGCTACTTCCGGGGCGGGGTCGTCGCCTATGACAACGACGTCAAGGCGGGCCTGCTCGGGGTGGACCGCGAAACGCTCGACCGGGAGGGGGCCGTGAGCGAGGCCGTGGCCCGCCAGCTGGCCGAGGGCGCCCGCCGGCATCTCGGCGCTGACCTCGCCGTGGCCACCACGGGCATCGCCGGGCCGGGCGGGGGGACGGCCGAAAAACCCGTCGGGCTCGTCTGGTTCGGCTACGCCGACGCCAGGGGCACGCACGCCGTTCGCGCCCGGTTCACCACCGACCGCGAGGTGAACATCGCCCTGGCTGCGACGACCGCCCTGGACCTCGTCCGGCGGCAGTTGCAGGCCGGAGGCTGAGCCCGGAGCCTTTTTTTCTGCGAGGGGTTACGTTCCTCCGGGCCGGGGTGTCTGTAGGCCGTTCGCGCGTGACACGCCCCTGACACCTGCGCCCGCGTAGACTGGCGCCCAGTCCCGGGGAGACCCCCATTCACCTGTACATCCGCACAGACCCATGCCGAGAGAAGAACAGAACCCCGGCGAGGCGAAGCAGAAGGCCCTCGACCTCGCGATGAAGCAGATCGAGAAGCAGTTCGGGAAGGGCGCCATCATGAAGATGGGCGACGCCCCTCACGTCTCCGTCGACGCCATCTCGACCGGATCGATCACGCTCGACCACGCCCTCGGCATCGGCGGCATCCCCCGCGGCCGCGTCGTCGAGATCTTCGGCCCGGAGTCCTCCGGGAAGACCACCCTCGCCACGCAGATCATCGCCGAGGCGCAGAAGACCGGCGGGCAGTGCGCGTTCATCGACGCCGAGCACGCCTTCGACCCCACCTACGCCCGCAAGCTCGGCGTGGACGTCGATGCGCTCCTCGTCTCCCAGCCCGACACCGGGGAGCAGGCCCTCGAGATCTGCGACCTCCTCATGCGGAGCGGCGCCCTCGACGTCATCGTCATCGACTCCGTGGCCGCGCTCGTGCCCCGTGCCGAGATCGAGGGGGCGATGGGCGACAGCGTCGTGGGCGTCCAGGCCCGCCTCATGAGCCAGGCGCTCCGGAAGCTCACCGGGACGATCTCCCGCACGCGGACGGTCCTCATCTTCATCAACCAGATCCGCGAGAAGATCGGGGTGATGTTCGGGAGCCCCGAGACGACGACGGGCGGCCGCGCCCTGAAGTTCTACGCCTCCGTCCGGATGGACATCCGCCGCATCGGCGCCATCAAGGAGGGGCAGGACGTCGTCGGCAACCGCACCCGCGTGAAGGTGGTCAAGAACAAGGTGGCCCCGCCGTTCCGCGAGGCCGAGTTCGACATCATCTACGGGGAGGGCGTGAGCCAGCTCGGCGAGCTGATCGACCTCGCCATCGAGAACGACGTGCTCCAGAAGTCCGGCTCGTGGTACAGCTACGGCGACCAGAAGGTGGGGCAGGGCCGCGACGCGGCCAAGCAGTGGTTGAAGGACCACCCCGAGCAGCGCGAGGAGGTGAAGGCGCGCGTGAAGGAGGCGCTCGGGATGACCGGCACCCCCGGCGCCGAGGCGGCCGACGAGGACGCCGTCGCCACCAACGGCCAAGCCGCCTACCTCGACTTCTAAGCGGAGCCCTTCCCTCAGGGATGCGCCCGGAACAGGGCGCCCGGCGAGCCGTCTGCATGCCGCAGGCGGCTCGCTGCGTTCGGTAGCTTCCTGCCCCATCTCCCACGCCCGTCTTCCCACGCCCTTCCGATGCGCGCGCTCGCCTTGCTCCTGCTGCTCGTGCCCGCGTCCGCCGCCCTCGCCCAGACGCCGGACACTACGGCCTCCGATGCGGACGACCTCTCGGAGGCCGAGGCCGATCCCGCCCCCCTCCCCGACCCCCCAGCGGAGGAGGACTCGGTCGACGTACCCGACATCGACGTCGCCGCCGACACTATCGCGCCGCCTCCGCGCGAGAGCTTCGAGGCCCGCGTGTTCCGCCGCGTCTACAACGTCGACGACCCGCTCGCCGTCACCTCACTGGTGGCCGTCAACGACGCCTCGTTCTACCTCTTCGTCGCCGCGACCCCGCTTACAGGCGCTTACGAGCTAGCGGCGCCCGACGACGGCCGACCGGCCATCCGCATGCTCGCCTCCGAGCTCGGCACCGCCGGAGCCGTGTTCCTCATCAAGAACCTTGTCAGGCGCCCCCGCCCGTACGCCGTCCTCCGCAACGTCCACAACCGCTCGGGCGACGACGACCCCGGCGGCCTCGATCCCTACTCGTTCCCCTCCGGCCACTCCGCAACGGCCTTCGCCATCGCCACCTCGACCAGCCTCTCGGCGCGGCGGTGGTACGTCACCGTGCCGATGATGACGTGGGCGTCGGCGACGGCGCTGGCACGCGTGTACCACGGCGTCCACTACCCGTACGACATCGTGGTGGGGGCGGCGCTCGGGGCGGGCGTCGCCACGCTCGTGAGCGTGATCTTGCCCGACGGCGACGGCGGGGAGCTGGAGGAGAAGGCCGGCCCTGCCGTGCCGGCCTTCTCCATCCGGGTGGGGCTGTGAGCGCGCGGCACCGGGTGCAGAGCGGCGCACCCTGGGAGGCCGTCTACGGGTACGCCCGCGCCGTCCGCGTGGGGCCGCACGTGTGGGTGTCCGGGACGACGGGGGTCAAGGACGATGGCGAGGGGGCCGGTCCCGACGCCGCCGCCCAGGCCCGCCGCGCGCTGGCCATCATCGAGGCGGCGCTCCAAGAAACCGGCGCCGCCCTCGCCGACGTCGTCCGCACGCGGATCTACGTGGTGGACCTCGCCCGCGACGGCGACGCCATCGGCCGCGTGCACGGGGAGGCCTTTGGCGCCGTCCGGCCGGCGGCGACGATGGTCGAGGTGCCCGCGCTCGTCCGCCCCGACCTGCTGGTGGAGATCGAGGCCGAGGCCTATGTGACGGATTCCTAGCCTGCTAGCGCTCGCACGCGGAGGAGACGACCTGCTTGTATCTTTGGGCACCATCTTGCGGCCCTTCTCTCGCGGTTTTCTGATGGCCGAGGCCCCTCACTCTTCCAGGAACGTCGCGGCGCCGGACGCGCTCGACACCGACGCCGACCGGCGTAACGGCGCCGACGGGGAGGCGCCCGCCCATCAGCTCCTCCGCGAGAGCGATGAGCGGTACCGGGCCTTCCTCGCCAACAGCACCGAGGCCATCTGGCGGTTCGAGGTCGACGAACCGATCCGCACCGACCTCCCGGTGGAAGAGCAGGTAGACCTCATGTTCCGCCACGCCTACCTCGCCGAGTGCAACGTGGCGATGGCGCGGATGTACGGGTTCGAGGACCCCGAGGAGATCGTGGGCGCCCGGCTCTCCGACCTCATGCCGGAGGACGAGGAGCAGAACCGCGCGTATCTCCGGGCTTTCGTGGAGGACGGGTACCGCCTCACCGATGCCGCCTCCGTCGAGGTGGATCGGCACGGCGCCACCCACCACTTCCTGAACAACCTCACGGGCATCGTGGAGGGCGGCCGGCTCGTTCGGGCCTGGGGAACGCAGCGCGACGTGACGGAGCATCACAAGGCGGAGCGGGACCGGGCGCTCCTCGCCGCCATCGTGGCGTCGTCCGACGACGCGATCGCTAGCAAGACGCTCGACGGGATCGTCACGTCCTGGAACGCCGGCGCCGAGCGGATCTTCGGGTATTCGGCCGCCGAGATGATCGGCCAGCCCATCCTCCGGGTGATCCCGCCGGAGCGCCACCACGAAGAGGCCATGATCCTCGGGCGCATCCGGCGGGGCGAGCCCGTGGAGCACTACGAGACGGTGCGGCGCACGAAGGACGGCCGCGACGTAATCATCTCCCTGACCGTCTCGCCCATCCGGGATAGCGCCGGCAACATCATCGGCGCCTCCAAAGTCGCCCGCGACGTGACGGCCCAGAAGGCGAGCGAGGAGGCGCGCCGCGCGAAGGAGGCCGAGGCCCGGCGGCTCGGCGAGGTCCTCGAGCGCACCGCCAACGGCGTTGTCATCACCGACTCCGAGGGGCTGGTGGTGTGGGCGAACGAGGCGTTCGTCCGCATCTCGGGGTACACCCTCGAAGAGGTGCTCGGCCAGCGCCCCCGCGACGTGCTCCGGGGGCCGGCCAGCGACCCCGGGACGGCCGCCTATGTGCAGGCGCGCGTGCAGGCGCGCGAGCCGTTCACGACGGAGGTCCTCAACTACCGGAAGGACGGCGAGCCGTACTGGACCCGCGTCGAGGCCAGCCCCCTCTTCGGGGAGGACGGGACCTTCGAGGGGTACGTCGCCATCCAGAACGACGTCACGGAGCAGCACGCGGCCGGCGAGGCGCTCCGGGAGAGCGAGGCGCGCAAGCGAGCCATGCTCGAGGTCGCCCTCGACGCCGTCGTTACCATCGACGAGAACTCGAGGATCGTCGAGTTCAACGCGGCGGCGGAGCGAACCTTCGGCTACCGCCGCGAGGACGCGGTAGGGCAGCCGATGGAGGAGCTGCTGATCCCCGAGGCTTTCCGCAAGGCCCACCGACAGGGGATGGCCCGCTACCTTCGCACGGGGGAACACCGTGTGCTGGGGCGGCGCATCGAGCTGACGGCGCTCCGCGCTGACGGGACGGAGTTTCCCGTCGAGCTGGCGATCAGCCCGATCCCGCTCGGCGGGGACCGCCAGCTCTTCACGGCCTACCTCCGCGACATCTCGGACCGGAAGCAATCGGAGGAGGCGCTCCGTCAGAGCGAGGAGCGGGCGCGCGTCGCCCTCCGCGCCGCCCAGCTCGGCACGTTCAAGTCGGTCCGCCCGGAGCGCCTCCTCTACGGCGACGCCCGCCTCCGCGAGATCATGGGGTTCCCCCCCGGCGACGAACCCATCCCCACGGAGGAGTTCTTCGGGCGCGTCCACCCGGAGGACTTCGCGCGCACCATGGAGGTGGTCTCGTCCATCGACCGCCCTGACAGCAACGGGCGGGCGTTCGTGGAGTACCGCGTGGTTTGGCCGGACGGGACGGTGCGCTGGGTGGAGGCCAACGCCGAGGCCTTCTACGAGGGGGAGGGCGCCAGCCGTCGCACCGTGTACACCGTGGGGACCGTCCGCGACGTGACGGCGGAGAAGGAGGCCGAAGAGGCGCTCCGCGAGAGCGAGGAGCGGGCGCGCCTCGCCCTCCGCGCCGCCCAGCTCGGCACGTTCAAGGCGGTCCGGCCGGAGCGTCTGATCTACGCCGACGCCCGCCTCCGGGAGATCTTCGGGCTCCCCCCCGGCGACGAACCCATCCCCGCGGAGGAGTTCTTCGGGTGCATCCATCCGGACGACCTCGGGCGGGTCCGCGACGTCAGCGTGCAGATCGATGCCCCCGACAGCGACGGCCGCCTCTTCGTCGAGTACCGGGTGGTGCGTCCGGAAGGGGAGGTGCGGTGGGTGCAGGCATATGGGCATGCGAGCTACGAGGGCGAAGGGCCCGACCGCCGCGTCGTGTACACCGTGGGGACCGTCCGCGATATGACCGCGCAGCGGGAGGCGGAGGAGGCCCTCCGCCAGAGCGAGGAGCGGTTCCGCCGCGTCTCCGAGCTGACGAGCGACTTCGCCTTCGCCGCCCGCGTTCACCCCGACGGGACGACCGAGCGGGAGTGGATCAGCGGCGCCTACGAGCGGATCACGGGCTACGCCGTCGGCGAGTTGAAGGGCCCCAACACGTGGGCCCGGATCGTCCTCCCGGCCGATATGCCTGTCGTCCTCCGGCACGGGCAGGCCCTCCTCGAAGGGCGGACCGACGTGTGTGAGGTCCGCATCGCGAAGAAGGACGGGGAGGTGCGGTGGCTGCGGAACTACGGCAAGCCCGAGAAGGACGCCGAGGGCCGTGTGGTCCGCCTGTACGGGGCCGCCCAGGACATCACGGAGGAGCGCCGGACGCGCCGACGGCTGGAGGCCGAGCACGCCGTCAGCCAGATCCTCGCCGAGGCCGAAACGTTCGCCGATGCGGCCCCCGCCCTCCTGGAGGCCCTCGCGCACACGCTCGATGCTGGCGTGGCCGAGCTCTGGATGCCCTACCAGGCGGACCGCCTCGTCCGCGCGGCCGCCCATGTGGGGCAGGGCTTCCCCGACGGCGTACTCGACGCCTGGATGAACGGTCGGTTGGCCTTCGAGCGCGGTGAAGGGATCCCGGGTCGTGTGTGGGCATCCGGCCAAGCCGAGTGGACGGCCGACCTCCAAGCCGAACCGGCCTTCGTCCGGGCAGAAGAAGCGGCTGCCGCCGGGCTCCACGCGGGTGTCCATGTCCCCATCTTCGCGGGGGACGAAGTGGGGGGGGTCATCGCCCTCCTTTTCACCGAGCACTTCGCGCCGGACCCCTCCCTCCTCGAAGCGCTGACCGCCCTTGGCCGCGACGTCGGCCAGTTCCTCCGCCGCAAGCGCGCCGAAGAGGTCCTCCGGGCGAGCGAGGAGCGGTTCCGCCACCTCATCCTCTCGCTGCCGGCAGCGGTGTACACCACGGACCGCGAGGGGCGAATCACGCTCCACAACGAGCGCGCCGCGGAGCTCTGGGGGCGCCGCCCCGAGGTCGGGAAGGACCTCTGGTGCGGTTCGTGGAAGATCTACCGCACCGATGGGACCCCGCTCCCCCTCGACGAGTGCCCGATGGCCCGCACGCTCCGGGAGGGCCGGCCAGTCCGGGGCGAGGAGATCGTGATCGAGCGGCCCGATGGGACGCGCTCGAACGTCCTCCCGTATCCGGAGCCGCTCTTCGATGCCGACGGGGAGATCGTCGGCGCGGTGAACATGCTGGTGGACATCACCGAGCGGAAGGCGGCCGAGACCGCGCTCCGCGAGAGCGAGGCGCGGTTCCGCACGCTCGCCGACAGCGCCCCCGTCCTCATCTGGGTGGCCGGGGCGGACCGGCGTTACACCTACTTCAACGCGCAGTGGCTCGCCTTCACGGGGCGGACGCTCGAGCAGGAGCTGGGCGACGGCTGGACCGAGGGGGTCCATCCCGACGACCGCGCGCGCGTTGTCACCGCCTTCGCGTCGGCGTTCGACGCGCGGAAGCCGCTCGAGATGGAGTACCGCCTCCGCCACCACGGCGGCGAGTACCGCTGGGTGCTCGACCGTGGCACCCCCCGCTTCACGGAGGATGGTGCCTTCCTCGGCTACATCGGCTCAGGCATCGACATCCACGACCGGAAGGCGGCCGAGGCGCGCGCGCGGTTCCTCGCCGGCGCCGGCGCCATTCTCGACGCTTCGCTCGACTCCCGCGCCACCCTCCGGAACGTGGCCCAGCTTGCCGTCCCGGGGTTCGCCGACTGGTGTACGGTCGACATCCTCACGGAAGATGGCACCCTGGAGCGGTTGGCCATTGCCCACGCCGAGCCGGAGAAGGTCCGCTGGATTGAAGAGCTGCAGGAGCGGTACCCACCGGAGCCGTCGGAGGACCGGGGCGCCCTGAAAGTGGCCCGGACGGGGCAGTCCGACCTCTACCCGGTGATCCCTGAAGAGCTCCTCAGGCAGGTGGCGAAGGACGAGGAGCACCTCGCCCTCCTCCGCGGGCTGGGCATGCGCTCGGCCATCATCGCCCCGCTCCAGGCGGGGGGCGAGGTGCAGGGCGTCATCTCGTTCGTGACGGCCGAGTCGGGCCGGCACTACGCCACGGAGGACCTCGAGACCGCCGAGGAGATCGGGCGCCGGGGGGGCGCCGCCCTCGCGAGCGCGCAGCTCCACGAAGCCCTCCGGGAGCAGGAGGAGCAGCTCGCCCTGGCCCTCGACGCCGGCCAGCTCGCTACGTGGAGCTGGCACGTGCCCTCGGGCGTCGTCTCGTGGTCGGAGGGCGTCTACGAGATGCTGGGCTACACGCCGGGCGAAGTGGAGCCGGCGTACGAGGCGTGGCGGGCCGCCGTCCACCCCGACGACCGCCCCGCCGTCGACCAAGCGCTCCGGTGGGCGATGGAGGGCACTCAGCCCCGCTACCTCATCGAGCACCGCGTGGCCCTCAACAACGGAGACGATAACGGGGACGTGCGCTGGCTCGAGGCGCGCGGGGAGTTCTCCTTCGACGAGGAGGGGCGCCCCCTCCACCTCGTCGGCGTCGTCGCCGACATCACCGAGCGGAAACGGGCCGAGGCCCTGCTCGCCATGCGGGCGCAGCAGCAGGCGACGGTAGCCGAGATCGGGCGGCGCGCCCTCCGCGCGGACGACCCCCAGGAGCTTTTCGATCACGCCGTGGAGGCCATTGCTGGCACCCTCGGCGTGGAGTACTGCAAGGTGCTCGAGCTCCTCCCCGGAGGCGACTACGTGTTCCTGCGTGCGGGCGTCGGTTGGCAGGACGGGCTGGTAGGGCAGGCCAAGGTAGATACCGGTCTGAACTCCCAGGCGGGCTACACCCTCATCAGCGAGGCCCCGATCGTCGTCGAGGACCTTCGCACCGAGACCCGGTTCAGTGGCCCGCCCCTCCTCCGCGATCACGGCGTCATCAGTGGGATGAGCTGCGTCATTCCGGGCCCTGAGGGGCGCCCGTGGGGCGTGCTCGGCACGCACTCGACGGCGAAGCGAGCGTTCACCGCCGACGACGTCCACTTCCTTCAGGCCGTCGCCAACCTCCTCGGCTCTGCCGTTCAGCGGAAGGAGGCCGAAGGAGCCATCCGGGACCAGGCCCACACCCTCGCCACCCTCAACCGCATCAACATCGAGCTGGCGGGCGAGCTCGACCTCCACCAGCTTGTCCAGGCGGCCACCGACGCCGCCACGGAGCTCACGGGCGCGCAGTTCGGCGCATTCTTCTACAACGTGCTCGACGAGCGGGGGGAGGCGTACACGCTCTACACCATCTCCGGCGTCCCGCGCGAGGCGTTCGAGCAGTTCCCGATGCCCCGGAACACCGAGGTGTTCGAGCCCACCTTCCACGGTACCGGCGTGGTGCGCGCCGACGACATCACGCAGGACCCGCGCTACGGGAAGAACGCGCCCTACCACGGGATGCCGAAGGGGCACCTCCCCGTGCGGAGCTACCTCGCCGTCCCGGTCGCGTCGCGGTCGGGCGAGGTGCTGGGCGGGCTCTTCTTTGGGCACGCGGAGGTGGGCATCTTCACGGAGCGGGCGGAGCAGCTCGCCGTCGGCATCGCGGCACAGGCGGCGGTAGCCATGGACAACGCGAGGCTCTTCGAGCAGGCGCAGCGGGAGATCGAAGAGCGGCAGCAGATGGCCGAGGTGCTCCGCGAGAGCGAGGCGCGGTTCCGCACGCTCGCCGACAGCGCCCCCGTCCTCATCTGGGTGGCCGACGAGGAGAACCGCGGCACGTACTTCAACCGGCAGTGGCTCGAGTTCACCGGACGGACGCTAGAGCAGGAGCTCGGCTTCGGGTGGGCGGAGTCCGTCCACGCGGACGACCTTCAGCGGTCCGTAGAACACTGCCAGCGGTCCTTCGACGCGCGCCAGGAGTTCCGGATGGAGTTCCGCCTCCGTCGGGCCGACGGGGTCTACCGGTGGGTGCTCGACCACGGCACCCCGCGCTTTACGCCCGACGGCACGTTCCTCGGCTACATCGGCTCCTGTATCGACATCGACGACCGGAAGCGGGTGGAGACGCGCATGCGGTTCCTCGCCGAGGCGGGGTCCCTCCTCGAGCAGGGGCTCGACTACGAGGCCACCCTCCAGCAGGTCGCCGGCCTCGCCGTGCCCGAGTTCGCGGAGTGGTGTGGGGTCTCCCTCGTGACCGAGGAGGGGGCCATCGAGTCCGTGGCGGTGGCACACGCCGACCCCGACAAGGTGGCGTGGGCGCGGGAGATAGGGCGGCGGTACCCCGTGAGCCCCGATGATCCTACGGGGGCTCCCCAGGTGATCCGGACCGGGCAGGCGGAGCTCTACGCGGAGATCCCCGACGAACTCCTCGAGCGCGCGGCGAAAGACGAGGAGCACCTCGCCCTCCTCCGCGGGCTGGGCATGCGCTCGGCCATCATCGCCCCGCTCCAGGCGGGGCCGCGCATCGTCGGCGCCATCTCGTTCGTCCAGGGCAAGGAAGGGCGCGGCTTCGAGGAGGCGGACGTGGTCGTGGCCGAAGAACTAGGGCGGCGGGCAGGCGCCGTCCTCGAAACGGCCCGCCTTCACGCGGCCGTCCGCGAGAGCGAGGCCCGTCTCCGGGGCATCTTCGAGGGCGCCAGCGTTTCTATCTGGGAAGAGGACTTCTCCGGGGCCGTCGAGCTGTTGGAGACGCTGAGGGCGGAGGGGGTCACAGATCTCCGCGCGTACTTCGCCGCCCACCCCGACCGGCTGGCGCAGGCCGTGGAAGCCGTTCGCGTCAACGATGTGAACGAGTTCACGGTGCAGCTCTATGGCGCGAAGGACAAGGCCGAGTTGGTGGGGTCGCTGAGTCGGATCTTCCTGCCCGAAACCACCGCCGTCTTCGTCGAGGAGCTTGCTACCCTCTACGAGGGGGGGCGCTACTACCGCGGGGAGACGGTGGTGCGAACCCTGGACGGGCGCCCGTTCCCCATCCTCTTCTCCGTTTCGTTCGAGGGGGAGCGCGCCGAGCGCACCGTGGTCAGCATCCTCGACATCACCGAGCTGAAGGAAGCGGGGGAGGCACTCCGCCAGAGTGAGGCCCGCTTCCGACGGCTCGCTGAGGCCCTCCCCCAGATCGCCTATACCCTCCGCGCCGACGGCTCGACGGAATACCTCAACCCGCGCTGGTACGAGTACACCGGGCTTCCCGAAGGGACGAGCTATGCGGAGGCGATGCCCGGCGTGGTCCACCCGGACGACCTCGCCCATGTCCGTGCGGAGTGGGCCCGCACGACGGAAACCGGGGAGCCCCTCGAAATCGAGCTCCGGATGCGCCGCCATGACGGCGTGTACCGGTGGTTCCTCACGCGCGCGGTCCCCCTGCGCGACGAGGAGGGTAGCATCCTCCGCTGGTTCGGGACGTCGACCGACATCCACCCGTTGAAGGAGGCCCGTGCTGAGCTGGAGGCGCGGGTGGCCGAGCGCACGGCCGAGATCCAGCAGGCCCGGGAAGACATGGAGCGGGCCAACGACGAGCTGGAGCGGAGCAACCGCGAGCTCGACCAGTTCGCCTACGTGGCCAGCCACGACCTCAAGGCGCCCCTCCGCGCCATCGAGAACCTCGCCGTGTGGGTGGAGGAGGACGCCGCCGCGGACCTCCCCGCCGACTCCCGCCGCCATCTCCACACGCTCCGCGGACGCGTCACGCGGATGGAGCGCCTGCTCGACGACCTCCTCGCCTTCTCGAGGGCGGGTCGCGACATGGGCGGCGCCGAACAGATCGACACGGCGCAGCTCATCCGCGAGGTGGTGGACCTCGTTGCGCCGCCGGGCGGGTTCAGCGTCGAAGTCGTGGGGCCGCTGCCGACGGTCATCTCGCCGCGCGCTCCGCTCGAGATGGTGTTCCGCAACCTCATCGGGAACGCGATCAAGCATCACGACCGCCCTGAGGGGCGGGTGGTCGTGCGCGCCGGGGCCGATGCGCCGCCCGGCTACGCCGCCTTCGAGGTGGCCGACGATGGACCCGGCATCGCGCCGGCGTATCATGAGCGCATCTTCGGGATCTTCCAAACCCTGCGCCCGCGCGACGAAGTGGAGGGGAGCGGCGTCGGCCTGGCCGTCGTCAAGAAAGCGGTCGAAGCGCGCGGGGGCAACATCCTGGTGGAGTCGGAGGAGGGCCGGGGGGCCACGTTCCGCTTCACCTGGCCTCTCCAACCCGACCGCTGACACCACCATGGATCCCAAGCCCGTCCACATCCTCCTCATCGAGGACGATCAGGTGGACGCCGAAAACATCCAGCGCGCCTTCCGGCGAGAGCGCATCGCAAACCCCATCACGGTCGTCCAGGACGGGGTGGAGGCGCTCAAGGTGCTCCGCAAGAACGGCGATTCCCTTGAGCAGCCCTACATCATCCTCCTCGACATCAACATGCCGAGGATGAACGGGCTCGAGTTCCTCCGCGTGCTCCGCGCCGACCCCGTGCTCCGCCGCGCCATCGTCTTCGTCCTCACGACGTCGGAGCGCGAGGAGGACAAGGTGGCGGCCTACGAGGGGAACGTGGCGGGGTACATCGTGAAGAACCGCGCGGGCGAGGACTTCCTCGAGGTCACCAAGATGCTCCGGAGCTACTGGCGCCTCGTCGAGTTCCCCCCGGACGCCGAAGCGGCCGCCGCCTAGGCGCCGGCGCTCTCCCCCGTTTGCGCTGATGGACCAACCGCTCCGGCTGCTCGTCGTAGACGATAACGAGGTGGACCGCGAGCAGGTCCGCCGCCTCCTCACCCAGTACCAGGTGAAGGAGGCGGCGACGACCAAGGAGGCGCGGGAGCGCCTGGGGGAGGAGCGGCCCGACCTCGTCCTCCTCGACAACCGCCTGCCCGACGCCGACGGGGTGGACGTCCTGCCCGTGTTCGTGGAGGCGCAGATCCCCGTCGTGATGCTCACCGAGGTGGGGGCGCCCGAGGTCATCGTCGAGGCCATGCAGCGGGGCGCGATGGACTACCTCGTCAAGCGCACCATCACGAGGGAGACGCTGGAGCACGCGATCCGGAACGCCATCGAGAAGTCCCAGCTCCGGCGGCGCGTGGACGCGCAGCAGCGGGCGCTGGCCCACCAGGCGTCCGTCCTCCGCGAGCGGAACAAGGAGATCCGCGCGTTGGCCTCCGCGCTTACGATGGCGGAGCAGGGCGAACGCCGCCGCGTGGCGTCGCTCCTCCACGACGACCTCCAGCAGCTCCTCCTCGGCGTCAAGCTGAACCTCCGGCCCGTTCGCGTGTGGGCCGACGAGCACGCGCCCGAAGGGCTCCGCGAGCGGCTCCACGAAGTGGACGACCTCCTCGCCCGTGCCCTCACGGCTACGCGCACGCTCGCCATCGAGCTGACGCCGCCCGTGCTCGACCGCGAGGACCTCGACATCGCACTGCGCTGGCTGGCCGACCACCTCGGCCGCACCTACGGCATCGCCCTCGATGTGGAGACGATGGAGGAGTGCCCGGTGCCAAGCCCGGAGCTCCGCGTCCTCCTCATCCAGCTCGTCCGCGAGCTCGTCCTCAACGTTGTCAAGCACGCCGGGGTCGAGTACGCCCGCATCACACTCGGCCAGAACGACGGCACCTACGCCATCACCGTCGCCGACGACGGGCGGGGCTTTGACCCCGGGGTGATCGACTACGTGGGCGACGGGCAGGGCGCGGGGTTCGGGCTCTACAGCATCAAGAAGCGGCTGGAGCTCCTCGGGGGCCGCCTCACGGTCGAGTCCGCGGAGGGGCAGGGCACCCGCGCGACGATCTTCGCGCCCGTCGAGACGTGGGACGGCGAAGCCGCCTAGAAGCGGAAGGAGACGGAGATGACCGGTGGGGCAAGGAGGAGGTCCTCTTCAGCGCCTTCCTCCGCGCTCAGCCGGATGTGCCGCCGGGCTAGGAGGTACCCCGTGAGCGTGCCGACGGCCGCGCCGGCGAGCACGTCGCTGGGCCAGTGCCGCTCTTTCGCAACGCGCGAGACGGCCGTGCTCGCGGCGAGTACGAAGAGCCCCTTCGTCCACGCACTCGGGTAGTACACCGCCCAGGGGGTGACCACGGCGAACACGTTCGCGGTGTGGCCGGACGGGAAGGAGGTGTTGCCTGAGAAGGGGTCGAACGTGTACGGATCCGACGTGGTGTCGGGCCGGGCCCGGCCGACCACTTCCTTCACCCCGGCCGTAAGGGCTCCGGAGATCAGGGCAGACTCGAAGGAGGTATACGCGGCATCCTGGAGCCGGGTGTTCGAGGTGAGGAGGCTTCCCGCCCAGAGTAGCCCGACAGCAGCGAGCCCACGCACGTTCCCCAGCTCGTTGGCGATCCCAAGGACGTCCGCGATGGGGCCGCGGTAGTACCGCTGCGCCCCCTCGCTCAGCGGCTCATCCGCGAGGGAGAGGAGCGCGGCCCCCCCGCCGACGGCGAGAACCACTGCGGCGTCGCGTGGCTCGGCTTCCGTGACGATGCCCGCTAGGTCGCCGACGAACCACCCCCCGAACCGGCCGAAGTCCTCATCGCGCAGGGTGTCCCCTTCGATCCCCAGGAAGGTGGGGGGTGGGGGCCCGGCGTGGACAGATCCAGGGAGGACCGGCTGGGCCAAGACGCCCAGTGCCGGGAGCGCAGAAAGGAACAGGAGTCCCCCAACGACGGGGGTAAACACGCGGAGCATGCAGGGCAGGGAGAGGGGTGATACAGAGGGGCGATCCTGAATAGCGCACCCCGCCCTGACGGTTCCAACCCCCGCCTCAGCAGAAAACCGAAAGGGTCCCCAGCCTTTCGGCCAGGGACCCTTGGGGGTAGCGGGGGCGGGATTCGAACCCGCGATCTTCGGGTTATGAGCCCGACGAGATACCACTTCTCCACCCCGCAGTGGATGGGCGAAATATAGGGAACGCCGGAAGAGTCGGGGTCAAAGAGGGGTGAAGAAACTGCCCCGCACGCACGGCCAGTTGATGGGCTCACGCTATCTTTCCGGCCTCCTCTGACCCCGTCCTCCGCATTCCGCCGATGGCTACGGTTCGCCCGTTCCGGGCTCTCCGGCCGCACCCCGACCACGCCGAGGCCGTCGCCTCCGTCCCCTACGACGTCATCGACAGCACGGAGGCGCGCGCCCTCGCGCACGGCAACCCGCACTCGTTCCTCCACGTCATCCGGCCGGAGATCGACCTCCCCGAGGGGACCGACGAGCACGACGAGGCGGTCTACGAGAAGGGCGCGGAGAACCTCCGCCGCTTCGCCGAGAGCGAGGTCTTCCTCGAGGAGGACGCCCCAGCGATCTACGTCTACCAGCTCGTGATGAACGGGCGCGCTCAGATGGGGCTGTTCGGGCTCGTCTCCGTCGCCGAGTACGACGACGAGACCATCCTCAAGCATGAGAAGACCCGGCCCGACAAGGAGGACGACCGCCTCCGCCACATCCTCACCCAGCGCGCCCACGCCGAGCCGGTCATGCTCACCTACCGGGGGACCGATGACCTCGACGGCCTCGTCGAGAGCGCGACGGAGGCGGACCCCCTCTACGACTTCACCGCGAAGGACTATGTCCACCACACCATCTGGAAGGTGGACGACCCCGCGGCTGTCACGCGCGCGTTCGAGGAGGTCGAGAAGCTCTACGTCGCCGACGGGCACCACCGCTGCGCCGCCGCCAGCCGCGCGGCGAAGGCCCTGCCCGACGTGGGGGGCGCTCAGCACTTCATGGCCGTGCTCTTCCCGATGGAGCACATGGAGATCCTCCCGTACAACCGCGCGATCGTCCACCTGCCTATCGGGAAGCAGCGCTTCCTCGAGCAGCTCCGGCATCGGTTCGAACTGGAGGAGTCGTACTTCGCCGAGCCCGAGGAGCCCGGTACCGTGGGGCTTTACCTCGGCGATGGCTGGCACCTCCTCCGCCTCCCAGAGACCCAGCGCGATGGGGTGGCCGCCACGCTCGACGTGGCCCGTCTTGGCGAGTTCGTTCTGGAGCCACTCCTCGGGATCACCGATCCCCGCACCGACCCCAACATCCGCTTCGTCGGGGGCATCCGCGGGACCGGTGAGCTGGAGCGGCTGGTAGACGACGGCGAGGCCGAGGTGGCCTTTTCGATGTACCCCACCAGCCCCGAGGAGCTCCTCGCCGTCTCCGACGCGGGGGAGCTAATGCCGCCGAAGTCCACCTGGTTCGAGCCGAAGCTCCGCAGCGGCCTCCTCGTCCACCGCTTCTAGCGCCGTCGCCCGATGACCGTCCTCGTCGCCGACGCCTTCTCCGACGCCGGGCTCGACGCCCTTCGCTCGGCGGGCCATGCCGTCGTGTACGACCCGAAGCTCTCGGGCAGCGAGCTGACGCGCGCCCTCGCCGAGCACGACCCCCAAGTCCTCGTCGTCCGCTCGACGAAGGTGACGGCGGCAGACCTCGACGCCGCCCGCGGCCTCGAACTCATCGTCCGCGCGGGGGCTGGCGTGGACACCATCGACGTCGAGGGCGCCTCCCGGCGCGGGATCTTCGTCGCCAACTGCCCCGGGAAGAACGCCGCCGCCGTGGCCGAGCTGGCGTTCGGGCTGATCCTCGCGCTCGACCGACGCCTCCCCGACAACGTCATCGAGGCGCGGGCGGGCCGGTGGAACAAGGGTGGCTTTTCGAAGGCGCGCGGGCTGAAGGGCCGCACGCTCGGGCTCATCGGGATGGGCCACATCGGGAAGGAGGTGGCCCAGCGAGCGCGGGCGTTCGGGATGCCCGTTATCGCATGGAGCCGCTCCCTCACCGACGAGGTCGCCGCCGAAGCCGGCGTGCGCCGCGCGGCCACTCCCGAAGAGGTCGCCCGCGAGGCCGACGTCGTCAGCGTGCACGTGGCCTCGTCGGCCGGCACACGCGGTCTCCTCAACGAAGCGTTCTTCGCGGCGATGAAGCCCGGAGCTTTCCTCATCAACACCGCCCGCGATGCCGTCGTGGACGAGGCGGCCCTGCTCCGAGCCATCGAGGAGAAGGGGATCCGCGTGGCGACCGACGTGCCGTCGAACGAGCCGGCCGGGAAAGAGGGGCCCTTCGAGCACCCGCTGGCCCAGCACCCCGGCGTGTACGTCACCCACCACATCGGCGCCTCGACGGACCAGGCCACCGAGGCCATCGGCGACGAGGCCGTGCGGATCGTGCGGCTCTACGCCGAGACGGGCCATGCCCCCAACGTGGTCAACCTCGCGGAGCGGAGCCCGGCCACGCACCTCCTCACCGTGCGCCATCTCGACCGTGTGGGCGTGCTCGCGGGCGTGCTGGACCTCGCACGGGAGGCCGGATGGAACGTGCAGGAAATGGAGAACGTGATCTTCGCCGGGGCCGAGGCCGCCTGCGCCCGCATCCGGTTCGATGGGCGGCCCGACCCCGAGACGCTGGAGCGCATCCGCGCCGTCCCCCACGTCCTCAACGCGACCATCCTCGCGTTATGAGCCCATCGCTCCTGGAGGAATGGCCACCCAGGGCGAGCGAGGGCGCCCGTCAGCGCGTCCCCACCAACGAGCAACTTGCCGAGGTAGACCGACGGTCGCGTCACGCGCGGTGGGGGCTCGTCGCGTACGGCGCGACCATGGTCATGACGTACGCCACAGCGATCCTGGTAGGGGCTGTCGGCGCCTTCGAGCTCGAAGAGGCGTATGCCGCAGGCGACCTGTTCGTCATCCTCCTCTTTCTGGTCGCGGCTTTCTTCGTGGGCCGATGGAAGGTGGCCGCATACCGGCTTCTCCCCGCGCTCGGGGCGAGGTTCGTCTCGCACAGCCCAGGGTGGGCGGCGGGCGCCTATTTCGTCCCCTTTCTCAACCTCTGGCGGCCGTACCAGATCATGCGTGAGATCTGGGAGGGGAGCGACCCAGGGGCGCTACGCGTCGACCTCGAGGAGAAGCGACCGGACGCCCTCCTTCCACTCTGGTGGGGGCTTTGGATCTCGATGAACGTACTGGGCCAGATCACCCGGCGACTGGATAGCCCCGCGTTGACGCCAGAGCAGGAGATGACCGTGGGCGTGCTCTCCCTGGTGTACGCGGCGCTGGCGCTCGGGGCCACCATCGCGCTGTACCTGATCATCCGCCGGGTCAATAGCGACCAGCAGCAGCGCGGGGCATTGCTCCAGCGATCGCCAGCGGACCTCATCGGGACATCGGGAGAGGCACAACCCTGACCGGGGCCGATCCTGGCCGCACGTTGGGCGTACTACGGCGCCCTTCTCCCCCATGCCGATGCCCCCCCGCCCGTCTCGCCGAAGCCTCGACCCTTCCTGGGTCCCCACCCGCCGCCCGGGCTGGAGGCGCCGCCGGCCGCCCCGCCCCGTATCGAGGCAGGTGCTCGGTGGACTGGCCGTCCTGGGGGGCGTCGCGCTGGCGGTGGGGCTGTGGCGGCGCTGGGGGTTCCCCGTTCGCCACCGGGTCCGCGAGGTGGACGAGCTGACGGGGCAGCCGGAGCCGCTGCCGGCGGATTGCCCGCCGGAGGAGACCCCGGTACAGGCACCCGAGGACGGCGCCGGCGCTGCCTTCCACCGGCGCTACTGGGTGGACATCGAGGGGGCTACGCTCAGCGCCGAAGCGCTGATGGCGAAGGTGCAGGCTGACCCCGGCGCGTTCTCGCCCGTCGAGATCGCGCGGTTCGAAAAAACAAAGGGGGAAGAGGGGCAGCTCGCCGTCGGCGACGAGTTCTTCATCCACATCACCTCGCCCTGGAACGGACCCGTCCGCACGACGCGCGTGACGCCGACCTCGTTCACGTTCTGCACGCTCGAAGGCCACCTCGAAGCCGGGCAGATCCGGTTCTCGCTGAAGCCACACCTCACCGATCCGGACGTACTCCGCTTCACCATCGAGTCGTGGGCGCGTAGCCGCGACGCCCTCGTGGACTTCGCCTACGACAAGCTCCTCGTAGCCCGGACCGCTCAGCAGGCGATGTGGACATTCTACTGCGAGCGGATCGTGGAGGCGAGCGGGGGCCGGCGACGGGGGGATATCGAGGTCGTCACTGAGCGAGCGCCGGCCCCCGACGAGGATGAGGGTGCCTAGGCTCCGCACGGACTGGGAGCGCCACCGCGCTCGCCTCGACGCGCTCCGGGAGGCCAAGCCGAACTACGACCTCGCGCAGCACCACGCGTTCACCCGCGAGCGCGGATGGAACCACGACGCCTACGAAGCCGAACTCCCTCCCGAGCCCCCAGGCCCGCCGCTCCCAAGGGGAGCCTGGGCCATCGCCCGCCAGCTCGTCCACGACTACGCGTTCCCCGATCCCCGGCTCATCACCGGGGTCTTCGTCCCCGACACGCCGCTGGAGGGGCGGCCGATGCTGCTCCGCGCGCGGTTCCTCTTCTTCACGTTCTGGTTCGGCGTCCGCGTCAACAGCGTCATCGACGAGGAGCGGGGGGAAGGCGACGAGCGGGCGCGCGTTTGGGGGTACAGCTACACCACCCTCGAAGGTCACTTCGAGCAGGGCCAGATCACGTTCGAGGTCTGGAAGTACGTCGCGACGGGGCGCGTGGTGTTCCGCGTCCACGCCTTCTCGAAGCCCGGTCGCATCCGGAATCCGTTCTACCGGATCGGGTTCAGGCTCTTCGGGCGCGGCCTCCAGCGCCGCTTCGCGCGGCAGGCGCAGGCGCGGATGCAGCAGTTCGTCCGCGAGGAGCTGGAGGCGCTGCGGAAGGCCGAACCCGCGCCCGAGCGGGAGACGGTGGATGTGCAGCCGGCCGCCGCCGAGCCTAAAGCGGAACAGAAGCTCGGTGCGATGAACCAAGGCCCCTGAAAGCGCCCGTCGTATCTTTTTTCCCTCCTCTGCCCCTGCCTTCGATGGAGCCCCTCACCGCACCTGCCCCTGCCGCGACGGCGCCGAACTTCCAGCGCCTCCACAACTTCTCCGCCGGCCCCGGCGCGCTCCCCGACGAGGTGATGCTGGAGGTCCGCGAGGAGCTCCCGGCGTACCCCGGGCTCGGCGCCTCCATCATGGAGGTCTCCCACCGCTCGAAGGAGTTCGACGCGATCTGGGACCGCGCGCGGAGCCGAATGAAGGCGCTCCTCGGGATGGGCGACGAGTGGGACGTGCTCTTCGTCCAGGGCGGCGCCTCCATGATGTTCTACCAGGTCCCGCTCAACTTCCTCCGCGCCGACGCCTCGGCCGACTACTTCGACACGGGCACGTGGGCCAACAAGGCCATCAAGGAGGCGAAGCGGTGCGGGAACGTGAACGTGGCCGCCTCCAGCAAGACCGACGCCTACACCTACATCCCGGAGCCGGACACCTGGCAGCTCGACGAGAACGCCGCCTACCTCCACTTCACGAGCAACAACACCGTCTACGGCACGCAATTCCACGCCGAGCCTGAGGCGAACGTCCCGCTCGTCTGCGACGCCTCTTCGGACTTCCTCAGCCGGCCCATCGACGTCTCACGGTACGGGCTCATCTACGCGGGCGCCCAGAAGAACATCGGCCCGGCGGGCGTGACGGCCGTCCTCATCCGGGACGACTTCATGGCCACGAAGAGGAGCGACCTCCCGACCATGCTCGACTTCGGGACGCACGCGAAGGGGGAGATGTTCAACACGCCGCCCGTCTTCGCCGTGTACATCGTCGACAAGGTGCTCGCGTGGCTGGAGCGGAACGGCGGCGTGGAGGCGATGGTGACGCGGAACGACGAGAAGGCCGCGCTCCTCTACGGCGCGATCGACGCCACCGACTTCTACCGGGGCACAGTGCAGTCGGCCTCCCGCTCGAAGATGAACGTGACGTACCGGCTGCCGAGCGAGGAGCTAGAGGAGCGGTTCGTGAAGGAGGCCAAGGCCGAGGGGCTCCTCGCCCTCAAGGGGCACCGCTCCGTCGGCGGCATCCGGGCGTCCCTCTACAACGCCGTCTCCCTCGCCTCGGTGGAGGCGCTGGTGGACTTCATGCGACACTTCGAGGCGCGAAACGGCTAAGGGAGATGGAGGGCGTAGCCGGATCGTGCGCGGCGTGCATCGGCTGCACGCCGCGTGAACGGGCTGCGCGAACGCAGGGGGTGACCCCGCGCAAATGTGGGCGTTTTCGTCGGTTGGCAGGTGGCACGCGGCTTGAAAGTCCGTTGCGTGTCTCCCCGCTGATCCGTACATAAGGGGGGCCCGAACCTCAACCTCCCTGTATGGCACTCCACGTTGGTGTCCCCCGCGAGACCGCGCCCGGCGAGCGGCGCGTCGCGCTCACCCCCGATGTCGCGGGGCGGCTCATCAAGAAAGGCTGCACGATCACCGTCGAGCGCGGAGCGGGCACCGCGGCGTACTACCCGGACGCGGCGTACGAGGCCGCCGGCTGCCGGCTAAGCGACCGCACCGAAGCGCTTCAAGCGGATGTCGTCGCCATGGTCCAGCCACCGGCCGACCTCGACGCCCTCCGCAGCGGGAGCGTCGTCGTCGGGATGTTCCGCCCGCTCGACGACGCCGAGACGGCGCAGCGGCTGGCCGAGCGCGGCCTGACGGTCCTCGCGATGGAGCTGATCCCGCGCACGACCCGCGCACAGGCGATGGACGCCCTTTCGGCGATGGCGACCGTGGCGGGCTACAAGGCCATCCTCCTCGCAGCCGATCGGCTCCCGAAGTTCTTCCCGCTCCTCACGACCGCAGCCGGCACGGTTCGTCCGGCGAAGGTCCTCGTGCTCGGGGCGGGCGTGGCGGGTCTTCAGGCGCTCGCCACGGCGCGCCGCCTCGGCGCCGTGACGGCGGCCTACGACGTGCGCCCCGCTGCGCGCGAGCAGGTCGAGAGCGTCGGCGCCCAGTTCATCGAACTCACGCTCGAGACAGCCGACGCCGAGGACGCGCGCGGGTACGCGAAGGTGCTCGACCAGGACCAGCAGCAGCGCCAGATCGAGCAGCTGGCCACCCTCGTCGGCGGCTACGACGTCGTCATCACGACGGCGCTCATCCCCG
>DASPKS010000063.1:0-3995 GCA_035628035.1 Rubricoccaceae bacterium | reverse complement strand
GAAGAACATCCGGCGGTTGTCCACGAGCGCGGTGGCGAGGCTGTCGGTGCCGTGCTGCTCGAGGAGGTACCACATGTAGTAGAGGACCGTCGTGATGGCGGCCGGCTCGCGGGCGTGGTGGAGGGCCGTGTAGAGCACCTCCGGCTCGCCCTCGTCGACCCCCGGGTTGTCGGTGATCTCGAGGAGCCAGATGGGCGTCCCGTTGTGACCGGCCCCGATGGAGTCGCGCGCCGTGATGAGGTGGGGGAACTGCGCGCGCATCGAGTCGAGGATGGCGAGGACCTCCGCGTAGTGGGGGAAGCCTGCCATCGTGCCGAAGATGTTGCCCTCGACGCGGCCGCCGGCCCGGGCGGCGGCGCGGTCGGCCTCGGTGAAGGGCGGACGCGCGGCGACCTCGGCGGCGACGTCCTCCACGAGCACCTCCACCTGCACCCCGGCGGCGCGCGCCGCGGCGAGCTCCCTCGCGGAAAGGGTGGCGAGGAAGGCCAGCCCGGCTGGTGTCTGCTCGCGGACGACGTGGTCGAGGTAGACCCCCTGTTCGATGAGGCGGCCGGCGAGGTTGCCGTCGGCGGGGACAAGGAGGCGGACCTCGCTGTGCCGCTCCTGCGCGGGCTGCGCGAAGGCGGCCGAGGCCAGCGTGAGGGTGAGCGCGAAAAGGAGCGAACGAGCCATCGGGGTGCGTGACGATTTAGCAGAAAAGTAAGGGCTCACCTCCCCCCTTCCCCTGCCCGTCCTGTGAACCCTCTGCCAACCCACCACGCCGCCGCGATGAGGGGGAGCTGGAGCGGGAGACGCAGCCAGAGCAGAAGGCGGCTGGGTGCCCCCTCCAGGCCCAAGCCCTCTGTCGCCATGTAGATGTTGGCCGGGAAGACCGCGACGAGGAGGAGCGCGAGCCCGCAGGCCGCCCCCCGTCGCACGCGCCGCTCCGGCCACAGGAGCCCGAGCGCCCCCACCAGCTCGAACGCTCCGCTCACGAGGACGAGCGCGCGCGGCACGGGGAAGCCGGGCGGGACGACGGCCGCATACGCCGCCGTGTGCGTGAAGTGGAGCGCGCCCGTGGCGAGGAACAGCGCCGCCAGCGCGTAGCGCGTGCGCCGCCGGGCGCGCGACTCAGGGGAAAACATGCGTGGCCGGGCAAACGCGGGCGCATGGAGGAGCGCGGCCCCTACCTCACCACCGCCACGCGTTGCGAGGCCGTTCGCCCGCCGGCGTCGAGCCGCACGACGTACACGCCACTGGCGAGGCGCCGACCCGCCGCGTCGCGGCCGTCCCACACCGCCTCATGCGGGCCCGCCGGTCGCTCGCCCTCGGCCAGCACCCGCACGCGCCGGCCGAGCGCGTCGTACACGGCCAGCTCCACGTCGGCGGTAGCGGAGAGGGTGAAGGGGATGCGAGCCTGCTCGCGGATGGGGTTGGGGTACGCCCCCGCAAGGCCGAACGTGAGCGGCTCCTCCGCGGCGGGCTCGCCCCCCACGACGGTCCCGTCCGTGAGCCGGTGGATGAGGATGTCGTCCACGTACCACCCATCAAGCTCAACCCCCACGTTGGAGTAGAAGTAGAAGGCGAGGCGGAAGTCCGGGGCGCCAACGAACGGCGTGAGGTCCATCACCTCCTCGACCCACGAGGTCTGGGTGCCTTCGAAGAGCGGCCGGCCGGCCGGCTGCACCCCATCCCCGGAGCCGGGCTGCGTGTAACGCCCTTCGAGGAACGCTGCCGGCGGCCCCCATCCCCCCTGGGGCCCGTTCGGAAACGCGACGACCGCGCCGAAGTCCATGTCGGTCTCGATGCTCCAGCGCGTGCGGAAGGAGAGGTAGACGGGCCCGCCCTCGCCGAGGTCGAGCCGGTCCCGGAGGTAGATCCGGTTGAGCGTGAGGTAGGTGTAAGGCCCGCAGGGGCTGTCGGCGAAGGAGGTCGGGGGCGAATAGGCGGTAGCGCTGAGCCCCCAGTGCGAAGAGTACTGCTGGGGGCATCCCCCGGGGGCCTCCTGGTGCCACAGCGCGAACGAGGAGGCGTCGTCCTGGAGCAGGGCAACGGGGGTGCCCACCCGGACGGCCGGCAGCGGGCGCTGGAGCACCGAGCCGTCGGGGTAGCGGAACTGGAAGGCGAGTCCGTCGAGGTACCCCAGCGCGGTACCCGGTGCGACGGTGAACCCGAGGGGGGCCACCTCGACTGTCTCTCCGGGCGCGAGCGTGACGGGGGGGCCGAACTCGGGCGACGCGGGGACGAAGGCGGCGTTCGTGCTGACGAGGCGGACGCGGACGCCCTCAGCGGAGCCGAGCCCGTCGTTACGGAGCGTTACGGCGACGAGCCCTCGCTCCCCGGGGTCGAGGTGGCCGTTCCCGTCCGGCTCGTCCTCCGCCACCTCGGAGGTGGCGGAGTCCACGAACCCGCCGGCGTACCACGCGAGGAGGTAGTTCGCGCGCAGGTTCTCTTCGGCCAGCGGGAGGATCTCCGCGGGCGTAGGCCAGAAGCCAGTGGAGCCGACCTCCGGGGTGAACGCGAACACCATCGGCTTCGTCGTCTGCTCCCCGTACATCCAGTCGTCGGCGTCGCCGTTGGTGGGGTAGATCGTGCTGAAGCCGGGCCCGTACACATACCCGTTTACCTCTGTCATGGCGCGGGCGTACCGGTCGAACGCCGCGTGGTCGGGGGTCTGGTCGGGGTACGTATAGCCCCAGGGGAAGAGGAGGAGGTCGGAGTAGGTGTGGTAGTTGAACGCGAGGCGGATGTGGCGCCCCCCTTCCATGAAATCGCGGATGGCCTGCGTCTCCGGCTCGGAGAAGGCCGACGCGCCCCGGTACGTCTCGTCGCCGGGGTACGACGACGAGCCCGACTCGTCGTGGCCCCACTCGTAGCCGTAGTTCCGGTTGAGATCGACGCCGTGGAAGTTCGGGGGCACGGGCCGCCGGTTCTTCCGCCACATCCCGCCGCCGTTCGGGCTCGTCGTCTGGTTGTAGATGTACCCGTCGGGGTTGAGGATGGGCACGACGAACAGCCGGCGGTCGTTGAGGAGGTGCGTCGCCTCGGGGTCGGTCCCGTAGTTCTCGAGGAGGTGCCAGAGGAAGTAGAGCACGGTGGCGAGCCCCTGCGGCTCACGGGCGTGGTGGAGGGCGGTGTAGAGCACCTCCGGCTCCCCTTCGTCGACGCCGGGGTTATCCGAGAGCTCTACGAGCCAGATGGGGCGGCCCTGGATGCTGTTCCCGATGGAGTCGCGCGTGGAGATGAGGTGGGGGTACTGCGCCTGCATCGAGTCGAGGATGGCGAGGGCCTCGGCGTACGTGGGGTACCCCCCCATCGAGCCGAACACGTTCCCCTCGATGCCGCCGCGGGCCTGGTCGAGGGCGCGGGCGGCGGCGCGGTCGGCCTCGGTGAATGGGGGCCGCGCGGCCACCTCGGCGGCGAGATCCTCCACGAGCACCTCGAACATGATCCCGCTTGCGCGCACCGCGTCGAGCTCGCGCGCGCTCAGGACGGTCCGCAGGGCCGCACCATGGGGGGTCTGCTCCTGCGCCGCGTGGTCGAGGACGAGCCCGTGGGCGACGAGGCGGCCGGCGAGATCGCCGTCGGGGGGGACGAGGAGACGGACCTCGCTGTACCGCTCCTGCGCCGGCTGCGCGGCAACCGAACCGGCGGCAAGGAGACAGAGTCCGAGGAAGAGCACGCGCCGCCGCATAGCAAACACCGGAAGGAGAAAGGAGAGGGAGAGGAGCCCTGCAAAGTACAGATGCCTGCGACAGCCCCGGCGCCGTGACGAATATTTGACCCTTCCCTTCCCCCACCAGGAAAGTCCGTGTCGGTGCCTGCCCCCCCTCCTGCGCCGCCCGAGGCGCCGCCCGCCCCCACCGACGTCAGCCTCGCGCCGGCGCTCGCGCTGCCGGCGAAGCGGTCTCGCGTAGGCGGGCTCACGACGGGGCTTCGGGCCATCGCGGCGAGTGCGTTCTTCTTCTCGGTGATGAGCCTGCTCGTGAAGCTCGCCGCCGAGGAGGGCATCCCCT